>JBIOYC010000136.1:0-18507 GCA_044869955.1 Thermoanaerobaculia bacterium
GTGCCGGCGATCGGCCGGGTCTCGACCCGGGTGCCGGTCTTCTTCACCAGCATCTCCGGCGAGGCCCCCACCAACGCGGCCTCGGGCATCTCGAGCAACACCATGTAGGGCGAGGGATTGATCCGGCGCAGGGCCCGGTAGAGGGTCAGCGGGTCGTGCTCGCCCTCGACCCGGAAGCGGCGAGCGAGCACCACCTGGAAGATGTCGCCGGCGGCGATGTGCTCCTTGGCCTGCTCGACCGCGACCTGGAAGGCTTCTCCCGAGAGGCTGGGCATGGCCGGCGGGGGTGGCGGCAGGGTCGACGGGAGGGCCACCGCCCCCCGGCCGCCGGGGCCCGAGAGCAGGGCCTCGACCTGGTCCAGACGGGCCTGGGCGTCGGCGGCGTCGCTCTCCCCCTCGACCTCGTTGGCCACGGCCACCAGCCGCTGATAGGCGTGGTCGAAGACCACCACGGTGTCGAAGCGGCCGAGCCAGGCCCAGGGCAGGCCGAAGGGATCCGGGGGCCGGGCTGGCAGGCGTTCGAGCAGGCGCACCAGGTCGTAACCGAAGAAGCCCACGAAGCCGCCGGTCATCGGCAGGTCGCCGGCCTCGGCGGCATAGGCCGAGACCAGCGCCGAGAGGGCGGCGAGGGGCGGGCCGGGCAGTCGCTGCCGGACGCCATCCCACTCGCGCTCGAGGCCGTCCGGGAAGAGGCGATAGATCTCTCGCGGAGCGGCGCCCAGCAGGCTGTAGCGGGACACCCGTTCGCCGCCGGTGACGCTCTCGAACAGGAAGCGCACGGGAGAGAGCCGCCCCAGCCGTTCGTAGGCGGCGAGCGGCGTCAGGGTGTCGGCCAGCAGCTCGCGGCGGTGGGGCACCACGCGGGCGGCCGGCCCACCGGCCGAGCGAGGGACCGTCAAGGCAGGGTCGAGGAAGCCGATCGAAGCCGTCATCTGCCTTCTCCTCGGGCGCTCTTGCCGCTGCGCCGGACGAGCTCGGCGGCGACCTCGGGCAGGCCCACTCCCGCCGCCTCGAGCAGCACTACCAGGTGATAGAGCAGATCCGCGGCCTCACCGGCCAGACGGGGATCCCCGGGCTGGTGGCGCACGGCGGCGATGGCGGTCTCGACTCCCTCCTCCCCCACCTTCTGGGAGACCCGGTCGAGACCCTCGGCGAGCAGGCGGGCGGTGTAGCTCGACTCTGGAGAGGCACCGCGCCGCGAGGCCACCACCTCGGCGAGCCAGCCCAGCTCCAGGCTCGCCGGGGCGCCGTCGAAGCAGCTCGGCGTGCCTCGGTGGCAGGTCGGCCCGGCCGGCCAGGCCCGCACCAAGAGGGCGTCGCCGTCGCAGTCGGGGTGGAGGCTCTCCACCGCCAGCACGTGGCCGGACGTTTCCCCCTTCTTCCACAGTGTCTGCCGCGAGCGGCTCCAGAAGTGCACCTCGCCGCTCGCCAGGGTGAACGCCACGGCCTCGCGATCGGCGAAGGCCACCATCAGCACGGCCCCGGTGGCCGCGTGCTGCACCACCACGGGCAGGAGGCCCTGCTCATCGAAGCGGAGGGCGTCGAGGTCGAGGCTCATGAAGGGTCCTCCGAGGTGCCAGCCATTTCGGGCGCCGGCCGGATCGGGAAGCCGCGGGCCGCCAGCTCCCGTTTGACCTCGCCGACCGTCCAGGTCCCCTCGTGGAAGATCGAGGCGGCGAGCACCGCCGAGGCCCCGGCTTCGAGGGCCTTGGCCAGGTGCTCCAGGGTGCCGGCACCGCCCGAGGCGATCACCGGCACCAGCACCCGGCCGGTCACCGCTGCCAACAGGTCCAGGTCGTAGCCGCCCCGGGTGCCGTCGCCATCGATCGAGGTCAGCAGGATCTCGCCGGCGCCCCGGCGGCAGCCCTCCGCGATCCACTCGAGGGCGTCGCGGCCGGTGGCTCGCCGGCCACCGTGGGTGACCACCTCCCAGCCGGCGCCAGTGCGGCGGGCGTCTACCGACAGCACCACGCACTGGCTGCCGAACCGCTCGGCGAGCTCTGAGATCAGCTCCGGCCGGGCCACGGCGGCGCTATTGACCCCCACCTTGTCGGCGCCGGCGAGGAGCAGAGCGCGGGCGTCCGCTACCGAGGCAACCCCGCCCCCCACGGTCAGGGGGATGAAGACCCGCCGTGCCGTGGCCTCGACCCAGTCGAGGGCCGTGGCCCGTCGTTCGTGCGAGGCCGTAATGTCGAGGAAGACGATTTCGTCCGCTCCCTGGCGGGCATAGCGCTCGGCGGCCTCGGCCGGCTCGCCCAGGTCCCGGAGCTGCTCGAAGCGCACCCCCTTCACCACCCGCCCTTCCCGCACGTCCAGGCACGGGATGACGCGGCGGGCGAGAAAGGAACCCTCACCCCTGCCCCTCTCCCGACCCGCCCGCCACTCCCTCCCGGGAGAGGGGGACCGAGGGGGAGAGAGGCGAGAAACCGAGGGGGTGCTCCCAGACACCGCCAGCGCCGCCGCCAACTCGATCTTCCCCTCGTACAGAGCCCGCCCGACCACTGCGCCACCGATCTCCGAACACGCCGCCGCCGCTTCGAGATCGGCGAGGTCGCGGATGCCGCCGGACAGCAGAGCCGGGGCCGCGCAGGCCGATCCCACCCGCCGGGTCAGCTCGAGGTTCGGACCGGTGAGGGCGCCGTCCCTCTCGATGTCGGTCACCAGCACCGCCGCCAGGGGCAGCCGGGCGAGGCGGCGGCAGGTCTCGGAAAGCAGCTCTCCCGCCGCCTCCCGCCAGCCGGCGATGCGCAACTTGCCTCCGGCGACGTCCAGGGCCGCCACCAGCCGCCCGGGGAAACGCTCGACCAGGTCGGAGAAGAGGTCGGGCTCGGTCAGAGTCAGGGAACCCACCACCACCCTGCCGCAGCCCACCGCCAGGGCCCACTCGACGCTCGTCGCGTCGCGCAACCCGCCGCCGACCTGCAGCGAGAGCCCCAGCTCCGCCGCCCGCGCCGCGAGCCGCTCGAGGAGCGCTCGCTGAGCCGCCTCGCCGAAGGCGGCGTCGAGGTCCACGACGTGCGCCCAGGCCACCCCGGCGGCGGCGAAGCCGGCGAGCACGGCCTCCGGGTCGTCGCCATAGACGGTCCTCGCCCCGTCGTCCCCGCGGAGCAGGCGCACCACCTCGCCGCGGCGCAGGTCAAGGGCCGGCAGCAGGTCCATCGCCATGGGCGAGCTCCAGAAAGCGAGCCAGCAGGGCGAGCCCCGCCCGGTCGCTCCTCTCGGGGTGGAACTGCGTGCCGAGCACCCGGCCGCGGCCAGCGACGGCCGGGAAGGTCCGGCCGTGCGTGGCCTCGGCCAGCACCGAAATGGCTCGCACCTCGGTGGGGGCGTAACTGTGGACGAAGTAAAACCAGGCCTCGTCCGGCAGGGTGGCGAGCAGGGGATGGTCGGTCCGCGTCGCCAGGCGGTTCCAGCCCATGTGGGGCAGGATCACCTCCTCCGGCAGGCGGGTGACCCGACCCGGCAACAAGCCGAGACCGTCCGTCACCCCGTGCTCGGCGCCTTCCTCGAAGAGGAGCTGGAAGCCGACGCAGATGCCCAGCAGCCACGCCCCGGCCGCCAGGGCTTCGCGCAGGGCCGCCTCCGGCTCTCCCCGCAGGGCCTCCCGGGGCGGCCGGAAGGCCCCCACCCCGGGCAGCAACAGGCAGCGGGAGGCGGCGATCGCCGCTGGCTCGCGGCTCACCGAGACTTCGGCTCCCACCGCGGTCAGGGCTCGCGCGACGTTGCCGAGGTTGCCCACCCCGGCATCGATCACCGTCGCCTTCATGAGGTGAGCGTCCCCTTGGTGCTCGGCACCCCTTCGCCCCGGCGTTCCACGGCTCCGCGCAGAGCCACGGCTACGGCCTTGAAGCAGGCCTCCGCCGCGTGGTGGGGGTTGCGCCCGGTGAGCACGGCGAGGTGGAGCGTGAAGCGGCCTCGGTCGGCGAAAGCCTGGAAGAAGTCGGCCACCAGGGTGAAGGGGAACGCCTGCGTCACCCAGCTACCGGCGATCGCCTCGGGCGCCTCGAAGACGAAGAAGGCACGGCCCGAGAGGTCCACCACCGCCCGCGCCAGGGCCTCGTCGAGGGGCGCGTAGGCGTGGCCGAAGCGGGCGATCCCGGCGCGCTCCCCCAGGGCCACGGCCAGGGCTTCGCCGAAGGCGATCCCAACGTCCTCCACCGTGTGATGGAGGTCGACCTGGGTGTCCCCGCTCGCAGAGAGCGAGACCGCGAGCCCCCCGTGGCGGCCGAGGGTGTCGAGCATGTGGCCGAAGAAACCGTCCGGTACGGCGATCCCCGGTTCCTCGCCCGCCGGCAGGGGGCCGTCGAGGCCCAGGGCGAGGTCGACCGAGGTCTCGCGGGTGGTGCGGGTGAAGCGGCCCGTTCTCGTCATCGCCAGATCTCCAGGATCTCGTCGAGCGCTCGGCCGAGGGCGCGCAGGGCCGCACCGGTGCCGACCGAGACTCGCAGACAGCCGGCAAGGCCGGGCTCCGCCGAGAGGTCGCGCACCGAAAGGCCGCGCTCGGCGAGGGCGCCGTGCCAGGCCGGGGCGTCGCCGCCCGGCACCTTCGCGAGCAGGAAGTTCGCCTCCGAAGGCAGCACCCCGAAGCCCCGCGCCTCGAGCATGACCCGGAAGTCCTCGCGCCGCCTCTTGAGGAGCTCCACGCGGCGCAAGATCGCATCGGCGTGGGCCAGGGCGACCCGCGCCGCCGTCGCCGCCCCATGCCCCACGTTGTAAGGGAGCTTGACCTTCTCGACCTCCCTCGCCAGCTCCGGCGAGGTGAGCAGGTAACCGACCCGCAGCCCGGCGAGCGACCAGGCCTTCGAGAAGGTGCGGAAAATCATCAGCTGGGGATGGCGCGCGAGCAGGGGCTGGTAGTCGAAGCGGCAGAGCTCGGCGTAGGCGCAGTCGAGCAGCAGGGGCGCCTCGAGCCTCTCGAGCAGCTCCTCCACCCAACCCGGCTCCACGGCCTCGCCGGTGGGGTTGTTGGGGGAGGCCAGGAGCACGGGGCGGCTGGGGTCCCGTGCCACCTCGCGCATCATCTCGCCCAAGGGCAGCCGTAGGTCCGGCCGGGGGCCGACGGTGACCAGGCGCCCGCCCGAGCGCTCGGCGAGCAGGCCGTAGAGGGAGAAGGCCGGGGCGATGCCCAGCACCTCGCGGCCGGGGCCGAGCAGGGTGTCGAGGGCGGCGGCCAGCAGCTCCCCCGAGCCGCTGCCGGCCAGAGTCCCCTCGAAAGGATGGCCGTGGAACGTCGCGAGATCACGCCGCAGGCTCTCGGCCTGGAGCTCCGGGTACGAATTCCAGCGCTGGCCGGCGAGCCGGCGCAGGGCCTCCCGTTTGGCGGCCGGAGGCAGGTCCCAGGGGACCTCGTTCTGGTCGAGACGGAAGCGCGGGGTCCGCTCCGGCAGGCTGTAGGCGGAGCGCTGCCGCACCTCCGGCCGCACGGTGGCGAGCAGGTCGCGCACGGTGCTCACACGCCTCTCCTGGCCGCCGCGGCGGCGTGGGCCGGCAACCCCTCGGCTTGGGCGAAGAGCGAGGCCGGGCGGGCCAAGCGCGCCGCGGACTCGGCCGACAGGCGCACCCGGTGGCTGCGACGGATGAAGTCCTCCACCCCCAGGGCGGAGCTGAAGCGGGCGCTGCCACAGGTGGGCAGCACGTGGCTGGGGCCGGCCAGGTAGTCGCCGAAGACCTCCGAGGTGTGGGCCCCGAGGAAGGTGGCCCCGGCGTTGGCGATCCGGGGCGCCAGGGCCTCGGCCTCGGGTCCGACCAGCTGGAGGTGCTCGGGGGCGATCGCCTCGACCAGCTCTCGAGCCTCCTCGAGGCTGTCCACCAGCAAGGCACCGCCAAATCGGGCCAGGGAGGCGCGGGCGGTCTCGGCGGTGGGCAGGGCGGCGAGCTGCCTCTCCACCTCGGCCGCCACCGCCTCGGCCAGGGGCCGGGAGGGGGTCACCAGCACGGCCGCTGCGCGGGGGTCGTGCTCGGCCTGGGCGAGCAGGTCCGCGGCCACCCAGGCGGCCTCCGCGCCCTCCTCCGCCACGATCACCACCTCGGTGGGCCCGGCGAGGCCGTCGATCCCCACGTCCCCCACCACCGCGCGCTTGGCCGCCGTCACCCAGGCATTGCCCGGGCCGCAGACCTTGTCCACCCGCCGGATCGTCTCCGTGCCGTAGGCCAGGGCGGCCACCGCATGGGCGCCGCCCATGCCCCAGACCTCCGTCACCCCCAGTCGGGCCAGCACCCAGCGCAGGGCGGAGTTGGCGCGGTAGGCCGCGGGCGGAGTGGCCACCGCGATCTCCGCCACCCCGGCCACCCGGGCCGGCACCACAGTCATGATCACCGTCGAGGGATAGACCGCCCGCCCCCCCGGCACGTAGAGCCCGAGTCGCCGCAGGGGCGCGCGGACCTCCTCCAGCTCGATCCCGTCGTGCTCCAACCGGTAGCCAGGATGAGCCTGAGGCCGGTGGAAGGCCTCGACGGCGGCGATCGCCTCTTCCATCGCGCCGCGCAGGGGACCAGGAACCCGAGGCGCTTCGGCGTCGAGGGCGGGGGGGCCCAGAGCTAGTTGCGCAGCGTCTGGGTCGTCGAACCGACGCACGGCCTCAAGCAGAGCCGCGTCTCCCCCCCTCCGCACCGTCCGCACCAGCCCTCTCACCTCCCGCCGCACCTTGGCGTCGAGTACCCGCATGCCCCGGCCGGTCAATCGGGCGAGCCAACGCCGCCCCTTCCCCGAAGTGGCTGGCACCACGGGGAAGGCGCCGCCCGAAA
Organism: Thermoanaerobaculia bacterium; assembly: GCA_044869955.1. Classification (GTDB taxonomy): domain Bacteria; phylum Acidobacteriota; class Thermoanaerobaculia; order Multivoradales; family SZUA-115; genus CALMKX01. Next base: position 6,745 of record JBIOYC010000136.1, read on the forward strand.
TGGCTGGCACCTCGGAGAGGTGGCGGCTCACTCGGCCACCCCAGCGGCTTCGAGACGGGCGAAGAGGGTAGAAAGGGCCCCCCGATGCCTCTGGTAGGACGCCCGGTTGACCACCACCAGCGGGTCCACCTCGGCCAACAGCTCGATTTCCACCAGCCCATGAGCGGCCAGGGTGCGCCCGGTCTGCACGATGTCCACGGCACAGTCGGCGAGGTCGAGGATCGGCGCCAGCTCCACTGACCCGGCCAGCTCGAAGATCTCCGCCGTCCAGGGCTTGGACGCGAGGAGGCGTGGCGCCAGCCGAGGATATTTCGTCGCCAGGCGTACGTGGTCCCCGGGCTGGGGAAGGGTGCCCGGCCGACCGATCAGGGAAAGGCGACAGCGGCCGCCGAGCAGGCGCAGCGGCACGAGCAAGTCGCCGTCCACCTCCCCCACCACGTCGCTGCCCACAACGCCGAGGTCGGCGACCCCCTCTTCGACATAGAGCGGCAGATCCTTGTCCTTGAGCAGCAGAACCTCGATCCTGACTCCCGGCAGAGCAAAGCGCAGGGCTCGGTCGTCGACGTCGAGGTGCCCCAGATCCAGGCCCCCGGCCTCGAGCGCCGACTTGGCGACCGTGAGGTTCCGGCCCTTGGGCAGGGCGAGGCGAATCATCGGCCGGCGCCTCCCAGGCCATCGAGGCCCAGGGTGAAGCCCACCGCCGGCGCGTTCGCCCCCAGACGGCGGAAAAGCCTGTCATAACGCCCGCCACCGCCGACCGGCAAGGCCCGGCCGCCGACGAAGGCACGGAACACCAGGCCGTCGTAGTAGTCCCGTCCCTGGAGACCGGCGAGCTCGGCGAGGTCGATCCGCAACTCGATCTCCGGCCTCTCCATCGCCAACCCGGCCACGAGCCCCTCGAGCTCGGCCAGGCTCGCGGCGGCGGTGGGCCCCAGGACCGTGGGATCGGTCGGCCGGCCCTCTTCGACCACCTCCAGGAAGGCCCGTCCGGCACGTCGCGCTCGGCCCCGTTCGCGGCGAGCGACGGCGGCGGCCACTTCCGCCGCCTCGGCCCCGGCCTGCTCCTCGAGCAGAGCACCGAGGGCTCCGGCGAAGCCCACCACCACTTGGGGACGGGCCGCATCGCTCACCGCCAGCAGGTCGAGGAACAGCCGCAGGATCTCGCGATCGCCGTCCGGGGCCGCCCCCACCAGCTCGGCCCCGAGCTGGAAAGACTCCTCGAGCCCGCCGGCCCGGTTCTCCCGGCACCGCACCACGTCGCCCCGATAGAAGAGCCTCAGCGGCAGGGTGAGCGAGGGCAAGCGGGGCGCCAGCAACCGCGCCAGCAAGGGGGTGAAGTCGGCCCGCAGCAGCAGCAGCTCCCCCTCGCGGTCGACGAAGCGATAAAGCTCCCGTCGGGAAGCCGGGGGGAGCAGCTCCTCATAGGGATCCGCGTAGTCGAGGATGGGCAGCACCACCTCCGAGTAGCCGGCCTCCTCGAGCCTGCCGGCAAGGCGCGCTTCGAGCACCCGGCGCTCGCGGGCGGCCTCGAAGAGCAGGGCCGAGACCCCCTGCGGCAGGGCCGACGAGACCCTCACCTCGATTCCTCCTGCAGGTCCAGCAGTCGCCGGCCCAGCTCGGTGGGCAGCTCTCGACCGGTCATGCGGCGGAACTGCTCCTGTCCCTGGAAGAGCAAGACCTCGCGACCGTCGATGGCTTCCAGGCCCCGAGCCCGAGCCGCCACCACCAGCGGCGTGGGTGTCTCGCCGTAGACCAGGTCCACCAGCCGGGCGCCCGGAGCCAGAGCCTCGACGGCGAACGGAAGCGGCGCATCGGGATCGCGGCCCACGGCCGTGGCGTTGATCACGATCTCGAACGCTCCGGGGACGAACAGCTCCAAAGGTACGAAGTCCACTCCCAGCTCGCCGGCGGCCCGACGCCCTCGCCCGCTCGAACGATTCACGAACGTCACCCGGGCTCCGGCCTCGAGCAAGCCGACCACCACCGAGCGGCCGGCGCCACCGGCGCCCACCACGGCGACTCCGCGGCCCGCGAGCTCGATTCCTCGCGCCGCCAGCGGACCCAGCAGACCTGCCGGATCGCTGCTCTCCGCCCGCCAGCCCCCGGGGCCGAGCAGCAACGTGTTGGCAGCGCCGATGCGCTCGGCGAGGGGGGAGATCTCCTCCGCCACCGCCAGCGCAGCGTCTTTGTGGGGAGCCGTCACGGAGAAGCCCAGCAAGTGAACCCCAAGGACCGGCAGCAGCTCGGATTCGACGATCTCGAGCCAGAAGTCCGCGAAGCTCTCGGTGTGGAAGGGTAGGTACAGGGCCGGGATCCCCAGCTCGCGATAGGCACCGTTGTGCAGGCGGGGCGACAACGAGTGCGAGACGGGGTTGCCGATCAGCCCGAAGCAGCGCTCGACGGGGGAGATGCGGGGCAGGCCGTAGTCGCGGATCAGGGCCTCGACCGACAGCTGCCCCGAAGCGCCTGGCACCTCGGAGGCCGCCCCGTAGATCACCGGCGCTCCCAGCCGTGGCGCGATCAACCGGGTCCAGGCTCCGATCGGGCCGGAAGCGAAGGCCGCCACGTCGCGACGACCGAGCTCCCCGAGCAGCGCCAGGGGCGCCAGCTCCTCGCCATGTTGGGCCGCGGCCGGCACCAACTTGTAGAGCCATGCCGAGGTGCCAGCCATTTCGGAGAAACGTCGGGCCAGGGTGGCTGTGTCGGAGGCCGCGCCGTGCCAGGAGAGGATCCGCTTCTCCGGGGCGATTCGATCCTGGAGGTGCGGATCGAGGTCGCGCTCGGCCTCGAGGTCAATCAAGTCGTAACCGGCTCGGGCGGCGGCGAGGAGCCGCGCCTGCCGCAAGGCTGGGCCGCTCTCCCCGGCTCCGCCTTCGACGCCACTGCGCAGGGTGTAGAGGAGGCGCTTGCCACTGCGGTCCTTCAACCCCTCGGGCGGCAGGTCGCCGATGAGGTCGGCGCGCACCTCGAGGACGTCGATCTCGGGGGGCAGACTCGCCAGCTCCGCGGCAGAGGGTTGCCGCGTGAGCGTTGCGATCAAGGTGGCATTTTCGGCGACGGCGCCCAAAACAAAAGCTCCTCCCGAACCGGGAGGAGCTTCGCGTCGATGTCGCTGTGGTCGCTCGCCCCGGCTGGTCATGGCCGGGACGGAACCCGACCTGGCCTAAGGATGCACGTGGCCGTGCCAGCGCCACTGAGTGGCGGCCGAGGCGGCGGCGAGCTCGTGTGATCTCATTGCGAACGATTGGACCATGGCCCGGAGCGGGAAGTCAAGATCGCCGGCCGACCTCGTACTGCACGACCTTGGGCTCGGGGTCGAGGAGATGGATCGGATGGCGTTCGACTGCGGGAAAGGGCCCCACGAACCAGATTCAGCCCTCGGCCTCGCAGCCCAAAGCGCTGCACGACCCCTCCGAGGTGCCAGCCACTTCGTAGGGTCCAGGCGCTGAGCCGGTCTGATCGGCGCTCTCCGAGCCGCAGCGACCTCCCGAAATACCTTGTGAAGGGTGACCGAGTTGACTCGAAGGCCTGACAACAGCCGGTGTGGAACTGATCGGCTGAGATTCCGGCCAGCCTGGGCCGATCTCGTCCTCCCCGGAACGTACCTTGACCACGAGACCGCGCCTCCGGCCCAACCCACTGAGATGCTGACCGGCCCTCGGCTCTACCCGGCACGGGCAGGAACGAACGGCAGGGCTGGCGGGAAGCTGCCCTCGGGAAAGCTGGCTGCGAAGTCTCCGGCGCGCAGCCTCTCGGCCGCCGCTCGAAATGCTTGGACGAAGAGCCGGTAGGCCGCCACGAACGCCTGTCGAGCGGCGCGGGTCGCCGAGTGGACGAGAGGCGCGGGGGATCGTTTGGGCCGAGCGGGACAGCTGTGAGGATCCTGCGACGACACGACACGCTCGCCAGCCACACCGCGCTGCTCGACCTTGCGCGCGGACTCGGCTTCCCCTTCGATCTCCTGGATGATCTCGCGCACGAGCTCTCGTCGTTGCTCCTCCGCCAACGTCGCCCAGCAAGGGAGCGGGCTGAGGTGGACCTCCTCGTCGTCTCCGAAGTCGCGTTCACCGGGTTGTCTACCCTGCCGGCGTGCTTCGTACTCTCGGGTCCGGTCGAACCAGACTCCGCACAACGCCCCACCCTTCAACAGAGCTCTCGCAGAGTGGGCTCCGGGCCAGTCCAGAGGCGACCGGACCAAGCCCTCCTGGCAGCCCTGCGCGAGGAGATAGCGCAACCGGGCCACCTGCACTGATTCCTCGAGCGTCACCGGGATCGCCTGGTAGCGCCGGCTCCAGAAGCGGTGCTTCCAGCCATGGAGACGCCCAGCTTCTTTGGCGAGGTTCCCATTGAGGTACGACATGAATCTCGCCAACTGCTGAGCAGACTCCGGCGAGACCAGAAGGTGGTAGTGGTTCGACATGAAGGCGAAGGTGTGGATCGGCAAGCCGGTGCGCCGCTGCGCCCGACCGAGGATCCCGACGACGATCTCGTTGAGGGCCGGGCTGGGCCGGAGGAGGTGCCGTTCCTGGATCGTGCGGCACGTCACCTCGACCAAGTGGCCGGCGGGCAGGAAGCGAAGTCTCCTCACATACAAGGTAGACGTAAATCGCGCTCCAAATGCCGCCCACCCGAAAAGGGTGGCACCTCGGGCGAGCCCTCCGGCCACACCAGACCAACTCGGGGGAGGGATCCTCCGAAAAGGCTGGCACCTCGGAGGGGTAACAACGGCGGTGCCAGGCGCCCCTCGGCCTTGACACCCGGAACGCCTTGAGCCACTATCAACCAACCGTTTGGTTGAAACCACCCTCCGAATCGATCCACTGAGCTGAATGACAAGCCCAGGCCCCTCTCCCCGCCGTGAGCGCGACGCCGAGGCCACCCGCGAGGCCCTGCTCCGGGCCGCCTCGGAGCTCTTCGCCGAGCGCGGCTTCGACGGCGTACGCGTCGAGGCCATCGCCGAGCGGGCCGGGGTCAACAAGGCGATGATCAACTACCACTTCGGCGGCAAGCGGGCCCTCTACGAGGCCGTGCTGGTCTCCGCCTTCGCCGAGATGGCCTCGCGGGTGGCGATCCTCTCCCGCAGCCCTCGCCCACCGCTCGAGCAACTCGAAGAGTTCGTCACCGTCTTCGTCGACACCGCCACCCGGGTGCGGCCGAGCTTCCCCGCCCTGATGCTGCGCGAGCTGATGCGCACCGGCAACGTGCTGCCCGCCGCCCTGCCCCACATCCTGTCGATCCTCGGCATCGTCACCGGCATCATCGACCGCGGCATGCGCGAGGGATCCATCCGGGAGATGGACCCCCTGCTCGGCTACTTCAGCCTGGTCGGCAGCATGGCATTCTTCTTCGCCACCGAGGCCCCGCGCCGCGAGGCGGCCGCTCGCTACGGCATGGAAGCGGTCCTGCCCACGACCGAGGCCCTGGCCGAGCACATGCGCCTCCTGGTGCGCCAGGGCTACGCCACCCATCCCCCTTCGTTCCCTTCGATCACGCCCGAGGGCCAGAAATGAGACGCCTCTCCCTGCTCCTTCCCCTGCTCGGCCTCGCCGCCTGCGCCGCCCCCGAGGATCCCAACGGCCTGGTCGCCTCCGGCCACGTCGAGGCCACCGAGGTGCGCATCTCGGCCGAGGTCGCCGGCCGCCTCGAGAGCCTCGCGGTCGCCGAGGGCGACCCCACGCACGCCGGCCAGGAGCTGGCCCGTCTCGATGCCACGGCCACCCGCCTCGCCCTCGCCACGGCCGAGGCCGAGAAGGGCCAGGCCGAGGCCGAGCTGGCCCTGCGCCTGGCCGGCTCCCGCGCCGAGGACATCGCCGAGGCCCACGCTCAGGTGAGCCGCGCCGAGGCCGACCTGGCGAGCGCCAGCCAGGACCTCGAGCGCATGGAGACCTTGCTCCGCTCCGGCTCGGGCACCGAGAAGGCTCGCGACGACGCCCGCACCCGCCGCGAGGTGGCCCAAGCCCAGCTCGAAGCCGCCCGGGAGCGCTGGAAGAAGGCCCAGGCCGGCAGCCGCCCCCAGGAGATCGCGGCCGCCCGTGCCCGGGTGGCGGCCACCGAGGCGCGCATCGCCCAGCTCGGCGAGCAGCTCAGCGATGCCACGGTCGCCAGCCCTCTCGACGGCGTGGTCACCGAGAAGCTGGCCGACGTCGGCGAGCTGGTGGCGCCCGGCGGCGGGCTGCTGGTGGTGACCGACCTGGCTCATGCCTGGCTCACCGTCTACGTCGGTGAGCCGGACCTCGGCCGCGTCCGGCTTGGCCAGAGTGCCCAGGTCACGACCGACGGCGGCGAAGTGCGCATCGGCAAGGTCACCTTCATCGACTCGCGGGCCGAGTTCACCCCCAAGAACGTCCAGACCCGCGACGAGCGGGTGAAGCTGGTCTATCGCGTCAAGATCGGTCTGCCCAACGAGGACGGCCTGTTCAAGCCCGGGATGCCGGCCGAGGCTCGGCTGGCCTTGGGCGAGGCGCCGTGAGCGACGAGCTCGTCCGGGTCGAGGGCCTGACGGTCCGCTACGGCGACCAGATCGCCGTCGACAACCTCTCCTTCGCCGTCCGGCGCGGAGAGATGTTCGGCCTGATTGGCCCCGATGGCGCCGGCAAGACCAGCACCCTGCGCGCCCTCCTCGGCCTCCTCGCGCCGGCCTCCGGGACCATCGCCACCTGCGGCCTCGAGCCCCGTCACGACCGGCGCCAGCTCGCCTCCCGGGTCGGCTACCTGTCGCAACGCTTCTCCCTCTACGGCGACTTGACCGTGGACGAGAACATCGCCTTCTTCGCCGAGGTCCACGGCGTCCGGGGCTGGCGGCCGAGTCGCGACCGGCTGCTCGAGATGGTGCGGATGACCCCCTTTCGCCGCCGCCTGGCGGACCGCCTCTCGGGTGGCATGAAGCAGAAGCTCGCCCTCGCCTGCACCCTGATCCACACCCCCGAGCTGCTGGTGCTCGACGAGCCCACCACCGGCGTCGACCCGGTCTCCCGCAGGGACTTCTGGCAGCTGCTGGGCGAGCTGAAAGCCACCGGCCTCACCCTGCTCCTGACCACCCCCTACCTCGACGAGGCCGAGCGTTGCCAGCGCGTGGCCCTGGTCCACGAGGGGCGTCTGCTCGCCCTGGACGACCCCAACCGCCTGCGCGAGGCCGCGCCGGGAGTGCTCTTCGAGATCGTCGCACGCCCCCGCCGGGAGGCCATCGAGGCCCTCTCGCGCCAGCCGGGCATCGACGACGTTGAGGTCTTCGGCGAGCGCATCCACGCCTATGCCCCGGCCCTCGCCCGCGCCGAAGGCCCGGCCGAGGCCGAGAAGCTCGGGCGCCGCCTCGCCGAGCAGGGCTTCGAGGTCCTCGCCCTGCAGCCGGTCCTGCCGACCCTCGAGGACCTTTTCATCCAGCGCATCCGCTCCGAGGTCCAACCATGAAACCCAGCCGGCTCGTCACTGCCCTCGTCGTCGCCTTCGCCCTAGCCGCCGCCGCCCAGGAGGGGGCGCCGCCGCCCCTTCGGCTGAGCCTCGCCGAGGCACTCTCCCGAGCTGAAGGCGCCTCCGCCGGCCTCGCCCAGCTCGCGGCCCTGGAGCGCTCGGCGCTCGCCCAGGAGGACGCCGCCCGTGCCGCCCGTCGGGCCGAGATCGGCGCCCTGGCGTCCTACACCCGGCGTTCCGACGTCCCCGAGCTGGTGATCGCCATCCCGGGGTCGCCGCCGCGCACCGTCTTCCCCAACATCCCGGACAACTACCGGGCGCGGATCGAGGGGTCGATTCCCCTCTGGACCGGCGGCCGGCTCGGGGCCCAGCTGGCTGCCGCCGGCGCCGGCCGGGAGGCCGCGGGCCACCGCCGCACCGCGGGGGTCAACGACCTCCGCGCCGAGGTCGCCACGGCCTACTGGAGCCTGGTCACCGCCCGCGCCACCGAGCAGGTGCTGGGCGAGGCCCTCGCCGCCTACGACGCCCACCGCCGCGACGCCGAGAACCGCCGAACCGTGGGCATGGCAGCGGCCAACGAGGTGCTGGCCGTGACCGTCGAGCGGCAGCGGGCCGAGTTGGCGCGGATCGAGGCCGCGAGCGGCGCCCGGCTGGCCCTGGCCAACCTCGTGCGGCTGCTCGACCTGCCCGCCGGCACCGAGATCGAGCCGGGCGAGGAGCTGGTCGCCCCCGTCGCCGCGGCCGTCGAGCCCGAGGCCCTGGTGGCCAACGCCCTGGCAGGTCGCTCCGAGCGCTCCGTCCTCGCCTCGCGGCTGGCGGCCCTTGAATCACGGGTCCGGGCCGAGAAGAGCCGCCACAAGCCCCAGGTCTCCCTCTCGGCGGGCCTGGAGCTGGGCAACCCCAATCGCAACATCCTGCCTCCCGAGGAGAAGTGGGAGGAGAGCTGGGACGTCTCTGTCGGGATGAGCTGGCGGCTGTGGGACGGCGAGCGGACAGCGGCAGCCGTGGCCGAGATCGAGGCGGAGGCCGAGGCCCTTCGCCACGAGCTGGCGGACCTCGACCGGCGCCTGCGCCTCGAGGTGCTGGACCGCCTGGAGGAACGGGCCACGGCCGAGGCGACGATCGCCGTGGCCGAGGCCAATCTCGAGGCGGCGCGCGAGAACCGCCGGGTCGCCGCCGAGCGCTACCAAGCCGGCGTGCTCGCCTCGGCCGAGCTCCTAGACGCCGAGGTCGCCTTGCTCTCGGCAGGACTCGATCTCACCCGTGCCCGGGCCGGGCGCCGCCTGGCCGACGCCGGGCTCGAGCGGGCCCTGGGGGGTCCGCGGTGAGCCCGCCCCGAAATGGCTGGCACCTCGGGGGCTCACCCCGAAGTGGCTGGCACCCCGGGGGGGCGGACCCTGACCCGGGGCTCGCCGTCGAGCTCTTCGAGCTGTCCAAGCGCTTCGGCGACTTCACCGCCGTGGACCGGGTGACCCTGTCGGTGGGCCGCGGCGAGATCTTCGGCTTCCTGGGCGCCAACGGCGCCGGCAAGTCGACCACCATCCGCATGCTCTGCGGCCTGCTCAAGCCTTCCGGCGGCTCGGCGCGGGTGCTCGGCTTCGACGTCGCCCGCGATCCCGAAGCGGTCAAGCGCTCGATCGGCTACATGAGCCAGCGCTTCAGCCTCTACGAGGACTTGACCGTCGCCGCCAACCTGCGCTTCTTCGGCGGCGTCTACGGCCTGCGCGGCCGCGAGGCCCGCGAGCGCCAGGACTGGGCCGTCGAGCTGGCCGGCCTCCAAGGGCTCGAGGGCCGGCTGACCCAGGAGCTGGCCGGCGGCTTCCGCCAGCGTCTGGCCCTCGCCTGCGCCCTGCTCCATCGCCCCCCGGTGGTCTTCCTCGACGAGCCCACCAGCGGCGTCGACCCGATCTCCCGGCGCCGCTTCTGGCGCCTGATCGACGACCTCTCGGTCGCCGGCACCACGGTCTTCGTCACCACCCACTATCTCGAGGAGGCCGAGTACTGCCACCGCCTGGCCCTGATCCACGCCAGCCGCCTGGTGGCCCTGGGCACCGTCGCCGAGCTCAAAGGGGCGCTCGGCGGCCGGCCTTCGATCGAGGAGGTCTTCTTTCACCACGTCACCGCCGAGGAAGGCCGCCGCGCCGCCGGAGGTGGAGCTTGAACCTGCGCGCCTTCCGCGCCCTCTTCGTCAAGGAGATGCGCCAGGTCCGGCGCGATCCTCTCTCGCTGGTGATGCTGCTCGGCCTGCCGGCCCTGATGCTGGTGCTCTACGGCTACGCCTTGAATTTCGACGTCCGCCACGTGGCCCTGGCCGTCCAGGACCGCGACCTCTCCCCGGCCAGCCGGGACCTGGTGGCGACGTTCGTCAACTCCACCTTCTTCGACCGGGTGGCCGACCTCGGCCCGGGCGAGGACCCGGAGGGGCTCTTCGCGCGACGCGTCGCGCGCGCCGTGCTGGTCATCCCCGAGGGCCACGCCGCCCGCGTCGAGAGGGGCGAGCGGGCGCCCGTGCAGTTCCTGGTCGACGGCGCCGACGCCGGTACGGCCTCCACCGTCCTCGGCTACGCCAACGCCCTGACCGCCGACGCCAACCTCCGGCTGGTCGAGAGACGCCTGGCCGTGACTGGCCGCGAGGCCCCGGCGACCCTCGCCTACCAGCCGCGGGTGTGGTTCAACCCCGAGCTGTCCTCCACCCGCTTCCTGGTGCCGGGCTTGGCCGGCGTGCTGCTGATGCTCACCGGCGTGGTCTCGACCGCCCTGTCCGTGGTGCGAGAGAAGGAGCGCGGCACCATGGAGCAGCTGCGCATTGCCCCCCTCGGCACTTTCCAGCTGTTGCTCGGCAAGACCCTGCCCTACCTGCTGCAATCGCTGGGCGTGACGGTGGTGATCCTGGTGGTGGCGAACCTGCTCTTCGGCCTGACCGTGCGCGGCCCCTTGTGGGCCCTTTTCGTCGCCACCCTGCTCTACCTGATGGGTGCCCTCGGGCTGGGCCTGCTGATCTCGACCCTCGCCGATTCCCAGGCCGCGGCGTTCCAGATCTCGCTGATCGCCTCCCTGCTACCAGCCGTGCTGCTGTCGGGCTTCATCTTCCCGATCCGCTCGATGCCGGCCTTCCTCCAGGTCATCACCCACGTCGTGCCGGCCCGCTACTACCTGGTGCTGCTGCGCGGGATCATCTTGAAGGGCACCGGCCTCGGCCCTTACCTCGACCAGCTCGCGGCCTTGGCGATCTACGCCACGGTCACCCTCGGTCTCGCTTCGCTGCGCCTGGCGCGGGGGAAGGGGTAGGCGCGTGTACGTGCTCTGGCGGGTGATCGTCAAGGAGCTGCTGCAGCTCAAACAGGACCGGCGGATCCTGCCGCTGATCTTCGTCTCGCCGGTGATGCAGATCCTGCTCTTCGGCTTCGCCGTCAACACCGACGTCAACCGCGTGCCCCTGCTGCTGGTCGACCAGGACGGCACGACCGCGAGCCGAGAGCTGGCGGACCGCTTCGTCGCCTCGGGCTACTTCACCCTGGCGGGCAGCGAGAAGGCGACGGCGCAGGTGGACGATTGGCTGGTCGCCGGCCGCGCCCAGCTCGCCCTGGTGATTGCCCCCGGCTACGGCGCGGCGCGGGCGACGGACCGGCCCGCGCGCGTGCAGCTGCTGGCCGACGGCACGGACTCCTCGAGCGTCACCGTGGCCCTGGGCTATGCCAGCAACCTGATCGCCTTGACGGCCGCCGGCTCGTCCGCGCGGGCCGGGCTGGTCGAGCTGGTGCCGCGGGTCTTCTACAACCCGGACCTCAAGAGCCGCTGGTTCTACCTGCCGGCGGTGCTGGCCATGGTGCTCCTGATCATGACCACCATTCTCTCGGCCATGGGGGTGGTGCGGGAACGCGAGATCGGCACCATGGAGCAGCTCCTGGTCACGCCCATCCGGCCCTGGCAGCTGCTGGTCGGCAAGCTCTTTCCCTTCGCCCTGATCGGCCTGGTGCAGCTGCATCTGATCACCGCCGTGCTGGTCTTCGGCTTCCGCCTGCCCCTGCGCGGCTCCTTCGGGCTGCTGCTCGCCTTCTCCGGGCTCTATCTCTTCTGCACCCTGAGCCTGGGCCTGCTGGTGTCGACCGTGGTGCGCAACCAGCAGCAGGCGATGATGACCGCCACCTTCCTGGTCGCCATGCCGATGATCTACCTCTCCGGGCTGATCTTCCCGATCGACAACATGCCCCGGGCCGTGCAGCTGGTGACCTACGCCATCCCCCTGCGCTACTACGCCGAGATCCTCCGCGGCCTCTTCCTGCGCGGCTCCGGCTTCGCGGTTCTCTGGCCCCAAGCCGCCGCCCTCGTGGCCCTCGGCCTGGTGCTCCTGGGAGT
>JBIOYC010000137.1:0-9478 GCA_044869955.1 Thermoanaerobaculia bacterium
TCCGGGTTGGGGGAGACGGTGGGCGCATACTGGCTGGCGAACTTGCCCGTGAAGAGAGAGGCCGTCGAGGGCAGGGTCCAGGGTCCGGCGGTGTAGGCGCGCTCAAAACGCACCCCGCGATCGGCCAGACCACAGATGTTCGGAGTGCGGGTCGGGCCGCCGTAGCACTCGAGGGCGTCCGCCCGCAGGGTGTCCGAGACGATCAGCAGCACGCTGTACGGCCGCGGCGGCTCGGGCCGACAGGCCAGCAGGCCGGTGGCGAGGACGAAGCCGAAGACCAGGAGGAAGAGGCCCCTCGGCTTCGCTCGGTGCGACAGTGGGGACCGCCTCGCTCCGCCGCGGCCAATCCTCCCCGCCGTCATCCCGACCGGAGCCCGCGCAGCGGGCGGAGCGGAGGGATCTCCTTCCCGCGCCGCGGTGGCCCCGGGAGATCCCTCGACTGCGGGCCTGCGGCCCTTCGCTCGGGATGACATCGGGGACGGCCGAGCAGCTGGAAGTGGGGTCAGGTCTGGGATCATCGGCGAGGACCGAGGTCAACTCTCGGGCTCGCGCAGCGTAACAGATGGCAGATCGCAAGCCATCGCGGGTTGCCGGCTCTCGGCTCGACCGCTGACCCGCTCGGAGGACCGCCGTGCACCTGACCACCGACCTCCGTTCCGCCTTCCGTGCGTTGGCCAAGAGGCCGGCCACCACCGCCGTCGTGGTGCTGATCCTCGCCCTGGGCATCGGCGCCAACACCGCGATGTTCGGCATCGTCAACGCGGTGCTGCTGCGGCCCCTGCCCTTCGAGCGACCCTCCGAGCTGACCATGCTGTGGCTCGACAACCGGGTCCAGGGCTGGCATCGGGACATCACCTCGTACCCAAACTTCCTCGACTGGCGGCAGAACCGGAGCTTCGACTCCCTGGCCGCCTACCGGCCCCTGTCGATCGCCCTGACCTCCGGGGGCGAGCCGATCGAGGTCCAGGCGGCGACGGTGACGGCCAACTTCTTCTCGACCCTGGGAGCGTTGCCGGCCCGAGGCCGGGGCTTCACGGCCGAGGAGGAGCAGGAGGGCAAGGACCGCGTGGTGGTGCTCTCCCATCGGCTCTGGCAGGGACGTTTCGGAGGCGACCCGGCGCTGGTCGGTCGGACCGTCGAGCTGGGCGGGGAGAGCCGCACCGTGGTCGGGATCGCGCCGCCCTCCTTGGACTTCCCGGTGGGCACCGAGGCTTGGGCCCCGCTCGCCCCGGACGAAGGCGCCCGCTCGGCGCGCGGCTCGCTCTGGCTCTACGTGGTGGGGCGCCTGAAGTCGAACGTCACCCTGGCGGCCGCCCAGGCGGAGATGACCGGCATCGCCGAGCGCCTGGAACGGGAGTACCCGCAGATCAACGAGGGCCTGGGCATCAACCTGGTGCCGCTCCAGACCGACCTCGTGGGCGAGGTGCGGCCGGCCCTGCTGGTACTGCTGGCGGCGGTGTTCGCGGTGCTGCTGATCGCCTGCGCCAACCTCGCCAACCTGCTGCTGGCCCGCGCCGGCGAGCGGGAGCAGGAGTTCGCCCTGCGCGCGGCCCTGGGCGCCACCCGGCGCCGCCTGCTCGTCCAGCTGCTGTGGGAGAGCGTGGTGCTGGCGGGGCTGGGCGGCCTGGGGGGAGTGCTCCTGGCCTGGTGGGCCTCGCCCCTTCTGCTCGCCTGGGGAGCCCGCGAGCTGCCGCGACTGCCGGGCGCCGGCCTCGATCTGCCCGTCTTGCTCTTCACCCTGGCCGTCTCGCTCGCCACCGGCATCGCCTTCGGCCTCGCCCCAGGACTCCACCTGGCCCGCACCCGCCTGGCCTCCTCGCTCAAGGAGACCGGGCGCGGCTCGAGCGGCGGTCGCAAGGCGGCGCGAGTGCGCCGGGTGCTGGTGGCCTCCGAGGTGGCCCTGGCCATGGTGCTGCTGGTGGGGGCCGGCCTGCTGGTGCGCAGCCTCGGCAAGCTCTCTCGGGTGGACGTGGGCCTGGCCGCCGAGGGCCGGCTGACCTTCCGCCTCCAGCTGCCGCCGACGACCTACCCGACCCGGGTGGAGGTGCGCCGCTTCTACGAGGAGCTGCTGGGGCGGCTCGAGGCCCTGCCCGGGGTGCGTTCGGCCGGTGTCGCCTCGGCGGTACTGATCAGCCGACTGCCCAACGCCACCAACGTGACCATCGAGGGGGTGGCGGCCCAGGGCGTCGAGGACCAGCGCGCGGTGGCCCTAGACGCCGTGAGCCCCCGCCTCTTCGAGGTGACGGGCATGCCGCTGGTGCGAGGCCGGGCCTTCGACTCGACCGATGGCCCGGAAGCGGCGCCGGTGGCGATCGTCAACGAGGCGATGGTGCGCCAGTACTGGCAGGGCCAGGACGCTTTGGGCCGGCGGTTCAAGTACGGCAGCGCGGCCTCCCAGGACCCCTGGCGCACGGTGGTCGGGGTGGTGGCGGACACCCGGCGCTCGGGGGCCGACCAGGAGGCCATGCCCGCCACCTTCCTGCCCCTGGCCCAGGTGCCGCGGCGCTCGATGACCGTGGTGGTGCACGCCCAGGGCGACCCGCTGGCCCTGACGCCGGCGATCCAGAAGGAGGTCTGGAGCCTGGACGAGGCGCTCCCCGTCTCCTCGGTCGCGACGATGCAGAAGTTGCTCGACGACCGCCTCGGGCCGCGCCGCTTCCAGGTGCTGCTGCTGGGCCTCTTCGCCAGTCTGGCCCTGGTGCTGGCGGTGGTGGGGATCTACGGCGTGGTGTCCTACCTGGTGGAGCTGCAAGCCGGGGAGATCGGTGTCCGCATGGCGCTCGGCGCCGGGGGGGAGCGCATCGCCAAGATGGTGCTGCGGCAGGTGCTGGCGCTGGTTGGGCCGGGGCTCGCCCTCGGCTTGGTGGGCGGCCTCCTGCTCTCCCGCTTCCTGCGCTCGTTCCTATTCCGCGTCTCGGCCCTCGACCCGGCCACCTTCGCCGGGGTCGCCCTGCTGCTGGCCCTGGTCGCGGTAGCCGCCGGCCTCCTCCCAGCCCGCCGCGCCGCGAATCTCGATCCGGTGGAGGTGCTGCGGCGGGGGTGACATCGGGGGCGTTTTTCGAGGCGTCGGCCGGTCGATCAGTGGGGGAAGGCCCCCTCGAGCTCCTGCCAGAAGTCGAATAGGTCGAGCCTCAGCTCCGGGGTGACGCGGGAGCGGTAGTCGCCGCCCACCGGCACCTGGACCCGGAACTCGCCGCGGTCGGCGACCAGGATCTCGATCTGGCGCTCGGCCGGGTCCACCAGCCAGTACTCGCGGACTCCGGCTTCGCCGTAGAGCAGGAGCTTTTCGTCACGATCCCGGCGGGCGGAGCCGGGAGACAGCACCTCGACCACCAGGTCCGGCGGACCCTGGATCCGCTGCTCGCCGACGATTCCCAGCCGCGGTGCCGAGACGTAGACGACATCCGGCTGCACCACGGAATGCTCGGCGAGCACCACGTCGATCGGCGCCGCCAGGGCCAGCCCACCGGTGGCTCGGGCCAGCTCGTGGAGCCGGCGCCACAGCAGCAGCACGGCCAGCTGGTGACGGGGGGAGGGACTCGGGCTCTTGTAGAGTCTCCCGAAGAGCAGCTCGCAGCGTTCCTCCTCCGGCCAGGCCTCGTAATCTGCCAGCCGGTAAGGCCCCAGCTCGGCGGCTGGAGCCAGAGGAACTTCTGCCAGGAGGGTGGGGGACATGATGCGGGAGTATACGGCTCCCTCACCTCCGCTCGAACCTCTCCAGATCCAGCCCCTCCTCCAGCCCCTGGCGGAACTCGTCGGCCGGCAGGCCGCCGACGGTTTGGTCGGCCTTCTGCTCGAGGTTCTGGATGAAGTCCCACCAGACCTTCTCGCGCCGCGAGATCTCGTCGAGGTCGCGCACCTGGCCGTAGTGCTGGACGTAGCGGTTGTGGCGGCAGAGCATGCGGAAGGCGTGCTGGGTGTTGGGGCGGGGCAGGGGCAGGCCGAGCACCCGCACGTCGTTGCCCACCTCGTGCACCGGCTGCCCCCACTCGCTGTAGCCGCCGAAGATGGTGCCCAGCTTGTCGAGGGCGCTGGCCAGGCGCTCCTGGCCGAAGCGGGTGAGGGCCTTGGTCAGCATCGGCAAGGTGACGTTGCGGTGGAGGGTCGGGTCCGCCAGGCGCACCTCCACCCCCAGCTCCTCCTGCACGATCTGGCGGATCTGGTCCGAGGTGATGCGGTTGTCGGTGGCGAGGTGCACCCGCTCGCCGGCCGCCTGGTGGCGCTTGAGCGCGGCGAGGATGCCGGCCGCCACCCAGTCCACCGGGATCAGGTTCAGCTCGGCGGTGGGGTCCCCCGGGAAGATGCAGGCCATGCGCGCCAGCAGGGTGGCTGAGGAACGCTCCACCCAGGTGCCCTTGATCGCCTGCAGCGCCTCGTGGGCGCGGCCGAAGACGTTCACCGGCGCGTTCACCACCTTGGTATCGCCCCGGTTGTTGCCGGCCCGCGACTCGCCGATGACGATCGCCGGGCACAGCTGCACCACGCGCAGGCCGTGATCGAAGAGGAAATGCTCCGTCTCGATCGAGGCCATAGCCTTGGTCAGCTCGTAGTAGTTGTTGTAGAAGTTCCGTGGAAAGACGATGTGGTCCTCTCGTGCCACCGCCCGCACCTGCCGGCCGTGGATGTAGGAGGTCTCGATCGCCAGGTGGGCCACGAAGGGGCTGCCCTCGACCTGCTGCAGGCCGAGGGAGAACTGCAGGGCGTTGAGCGTGCCGGTCACGTTCGCCCGGTAGGACTCGTCGTAGGGATCGTCGAAAGCCACGCTGGCGGCGCAGTGGATCACGTGGGTGAGGGTGGCGCGCAGCCGCTCCAGCTCCTCGGGGTCGATGCCGAGGCCCGGTTGCTCGACGTCACCGGCGATGAAGCGGAACTTCTGCGCCAGCTCGGAGCCGTCGAGCCAGAGCTGGGAGAGCAGCTCCCGGCCGCGGTCCGCGGGGGAGAGCACCTTGACCACCTCACCGGTCTTGCGGTCGCGGATCGTCTTGGGCCGGATCAGCACCACCATCTCGGCGATCTCGGGGTCGTGGGCGGCCTGCCAGAGGATCTCCTTGCCGACGAAGCCGGTGCCCCCGGTCAGCAGCACCCGTAGCCCCAGCCGGCCGTTCTCCGTGGCCCGCTCCAGCTGGGCGCGGGCCTGGGCCTTCAGGGTCTCGACCTTGGCGTCGATCTCCTCCCTCGAGAAGGGGTGCGGCTTGAAGCGGAAGTAGTACTCGCGGTTCTTCAGGCCGAAGAGGCTGCGGGCGACCTTGTCGCGGTCGGTGCCGAAAACCCGGGCGATCCAGTCCGCGGCGCGGTGGCCGAGCTGGCGGATCTCCCGGACGCGACTGCGCGCGGCCTCCTCGTCGCCCGTGCGGCGGATGATCCGGCTCATCAGCCGGCGGGTCTGGACGTCGGCGATGTGGTAGTCGCGATGACTGTGCACCAGCAGCTGCCGGGGCAGGATCTCGACCTCGAGCACCTCTCCGGTGGCCAGGCTGACCTTCTCGATGTAGCGCGACGGGGCGATTTCCGGCGGGACGCTGGCGCTCTTACGCATCGATCTTTTTCCTTATGCCCGAGAGCCTATCCCGGCCCCTCGGCTGTGCAAAGCCGCCCGGGAGGCCACGCGCGCGGCGCCCCACAGCCCCGCGGCCTCGTTGGTGACCACCTGCACCGGCATGGCCTCGAGCAGCGGGCGCATCCGCCCCTTGGCGCGGAAGGCCTCCAGGAAAGCGGGCCCCTGCAAGGCGGGCAGGACCTTGGCGGCGATGGCTCCCGCCACGAAGACGCCGCCGGTCGCCATCACTTTGAGGGCGAGGTTGCCGGCCTCGGCGCCGTAGAGGCGGGCGAACAGCTCCAGCGCTTCGACGGCGACCTCGAAGCCCTCCGCCAGGGCCTCGCGGGAGATCGCCGCCGCCGGATCCCCCTCGCTCAGGGCCTCGGCCAGGGAAGGGGGGATCCTTGCCCGGCGATGGGCGCACAGGAACTCGAAGACCGTGACCAGCCCCGGCCCGGAGACCAGCCGCTCCCAGCTGACGTGGCCGTGGCGCGCGGCCAGGTAGCGCAGCAGCTCGATCTCCAGCTCGCTGCCGGGGGCGAAGGAGGTGTGCCCCCCCTCGGTGGCGAAGGGGTGGAGCTCGCTGCCGGTCCAGGCCAGGCCGGCCTCGCCGAGACCGGTGCCGGCGGCGATCAGGGCGGCGTTGCCGCGGGGGTCGCGTTCGCCTGCGGAGAGGGTCACGAAGTCACCGGCCAGCAGGCAGGTGAGACCCCAGGCATGGGCTTCGAGGTCGTTGATCAAGGCTACCGCGGGCAGCTCGAGGGCCCTCGCGATCTCGTCGGCATCGACCACCCAGGGCAGGTTGGTGATGCGAGCCCGACGGCCGCGCACCGGTCCCGGCACGCCGAGCCCGACGGCTTCGAGGTCGCCACCGGTCTCGTCCCGGAACCGTCGCAGGATGTCGGTCAGGGAGGGGAAGGCGCCGCTCTTGTAGTCGATCCGCCGCAGCTCCTCGAAGCCGCCCTCCGGCCGCGCACGCAGCCAGACCAACCGGGTGTGGGTGCCGCCGACATCGCCGGCGATGAGCGAGAGGCTCGAGGCCATGGCCGAGGATGCTACAGGAGGCCGCCGAGCACCACCTCGAAGAGGGCGCCGTCGGTGCGCGGCGGCAGGACCTCACCGATCACGCCAGCCGCCCCGTCCCCGCCGGCCCGCAGCGCGGCGACGGCCTCCTCCGCCCGCTCCGGCGCCACGCCGAACAGCAGGCCGCCGGAGGTCTGAGGGTCGAAGAGGGCATCGAGCTCCGGCAGCTCGCGTGCCACCGGCGCGACGCGGATCGCCCGTCTCGCCTTGACGTTCTCCGGGTGGGCGGTGCTGCGCAGGCCCTGCGCCAGCAGCGAGGCCACCCCCGGCAGCAGCGGCACGGCGCCCAGCTCGAGGCGGGCCGAGACGCCGCTCGCGCGCAGCATCTCGCCGAGATGGCCGGCGAGGCCGAAGCCGGTGACGTCCGTGGCCGCCCGGCTGCCGAAGCGGATCGCCACCTTCGAGGCGGCCGCATTGGTGCGCCGCATCGACGCCAGGGCGGTCTCGACCCAGTCGCCGCGGGCGAGGCCGCGCATGTCGCCCTGGAGCAGCACCCCGGTGCCGAGGGCCTTGGTCAGGACCAGGCGGTCGCCCGGAGCCAGGCCGCTGATCCGGATCAGGGTCTCGGCGGTCGGGGCGAAGCCGAAGAGGGAGAAGCCGACCGTCAGCTCGGGCCCGATGGTGGTGTGGCCGCCCACCAGGGTAATGCCTTCCGGGTCGAAGGCGGCCCGGGCCCCGGCCATCACCTGGTAGAGGGTCTCCTCCGCGCGGTCGGGATCTCGCTCGGCGATGTTGACCTGGGCGAGGGCGAAGCGGGGGGCGACCCCCTTGGCCCAGAGGTCGCTGGCGGCATTGACCGCGGCGACGTTGCCGACCAGAAAGGGGTCGTCCGCGAAGGCGCGGAAGCTGTCCACGGTGGTGGCGACGATCTCGCCCCGGGGGGTCGCGACGGCGGCGGCGTCGTCCGGCACGGCGAGCCCCAGCACCACCGCCGGGTCGTGCACCACGTCCAGGCGCGAGAGGGCCCGGGTCAGCGAGCTCTCGCCCACCTTGGCGGCACAGCCGCCGCAGAGCATCTCGCCCGCCGGCATGGTCGAGCCGGTGAACTCCGCCGTCAGCTCTCCCTCGGCGTCGAGGACCTGGAAGCGGCGCATGAAGCGCAGGTCGATCCAGTCCTTCAGGCGGAAGACCCACTCCCCTTCGACCGCCCGCCCCCACTTGGTCCCGATGGCCGTGCCGTCGCCCAGGTTGAGGAGCGAGAGGAAGTCCCGCTGCGGCCGGTAGGGGCGCAGGGCGAAGCCGGTGAGCCGCTCGCGCAGGTTGTCGGCCAGCACTGGCCCCTGCCGCACGGCATAGACCCCGGCCTTGGGCAGGGCGGGCCCGGCGGTCCACGAGGCGCAATCCCCCACGGCGAAGACCTCGGGCCGTCCCGGGCTCTGGAGGGTGGGCCCCACCCGCACGAAGCCCTCGGGGTCGAGGTCGAGACCGGAGCCGGCGAAGACGGCCAAACTCGCGGCCCCGGCCACCCACGCGACCAGGTCGGCCTCCAGGCGCTCGCCGCCCTCGAGCAGCACGGCGTCGGCGGTGACCCTCGCCACCTCGGCCCCGGAGCGGATCGCGATGCCTCGCCTCGCCGCCGCGGCCTGCACCCTGCGGACCGCCGCCGGGGCGTAGCCCGGCAGGATGTGCGGGCCGGTCTCGAGCAGCAGCACGTGGGGCTCGCGGCCCGCTTGGCCGCGCAGGCGGGCGTCGAGGGCGAAGGCCAGCTCGGTGCCGCCGGCGCCGGCGCCCACCACCACGACGCGGCAGGTCGGGCGCTCGGCCAGCCGGGCGAGGGCCGCCTCCACCTGCTGCACGAAGCGGCCGATGGGCCGGGTGGCGAGGGTGTGCTCGGCCACGCCGGGCAGCTCGAGCCCGGCGACGGTCGAGCCGACGTCGAAGGAGACGGTGTCGTAGCGGAGGGGAGGCCGCCCGGCGAGGTCGATGCGGCGGGCATCGGCGTGGAGGCCGGTCATCGCCGCCACGATGGTGCGGGCCCCCGCGCGCATGGCCAGGGGCCTGACGTCGATCTCCAGCTGATCGGCGGAGTACTGGCCCGCCACGAAGCCCGGCACCATGCCGGAATAGACCGCCACGGGCTGGTCGACCACCACCGTCAGCCGCACCCCCGGCACCGGCTCCATGGCCCAGCGCCGCAGCACCTGGATATGGGAATGGCCGCCCCCGACCAGGACCAGGTCGTGGCGCACTTCAGCGGGTGAGGGAGATTGCACGGTCGTCTCCCTTACCCACCCAGCCCGAGCTGGACTTTGATCGCACGCTCGACACCCGTCATGTCGGTCGAAGCCAGGACGCCGAGGCGCTGTCTGAGACGGCTCTTGCTGGCCGTCGTCAGTTGATCGGCCATGGCCTTGCGCGGCTCACCGTTCAGCGTCACCGGGGCCTCGCCGGGGTAGAGGCGTTCGACCTTGCTGGTCAAGGGCACCACCTGGACACGGTTCAAGTGCTGGTTGGCCAGGTCGTTGCTGACGATCACGGCCGGGCGCTGCTTGCGGATCTCTCCGCCCTGGGCCGGTTCGAAATCCACCCACCACACCTCACCGCGTCTCACGGGCCACGTCTCCGATTGTGGCCTCGGCCCACTCGCGAGCCTCGGCCTCGCGCGCTTCGTCGGCGGCCATGGCCTGGTAGCCGGCGGCCAGGTCGGTGCCGACGACGTGGGGGCGTACCAGGTTCTCGATGAACTGGCTGATCATGCCCGGACCGATCTCGCGGTGGAGGCCCTCGTAGACGACTTCGTCGACGGTGATGGTGAGCTTGCGGTGCATGGGCCGGCTCCCTTGTACGTGTATGACACGTATTCTGCTTGGGCCGAGGAAAGGAGTCAAGGAGAGGAGAGGTGGGGGCGCGGGAGGGTCT
>JBIOYC010000138.1:0-15505 GCA_044869955.1 Thermoanaerobaculia bacterium
TGAGCGCGGAAGGAGCCGAGCCCAGCGCCGCGAGATCCGTCAAGTCCACCTCCATCTCGTCGTACAGGCCTTCGTCCCGGTCCGCCGGCGCCCCGTCGTAGACCCCTCCTCCCCAGGCTCCGGTGCCAGGCCGCACCACCGCTACTTCCGCCCAGCGATCGGCGATGTGCAGCCGGTCGAGATCGCCCGAGGGCCCGCGCCGCACGTCCTCGGCGGCGATCGGTGCCTCGGTCAGCGGAAAGCCCTCCGGCGAGGCCACGGCCAGCTCACCGTTGCCCAAGTCCACCGCGAAGAACACCGACTTCCAGGGCACCCCCGCCTCCGGCTCGAAGCGCACCACGCCGTCGCCGTCCTCGTCGCGCAGGATCTCGCGGTGCGTGGTGTAGACCGCGTTGTAGCGCTCCTCGGCCCGCGTTAGGCCGAAGAACAGCACCGACTGGCCGGCGGTGATGCCGGTCGCCACCACCGCGGTGGGCTCCAGGGTGAGTACCGGCGCTGCCGAAGAGGGCACGGACGCTGAGAACAGGAGAGCTACGAAGCAGGAGATCCACAAGGCTCGTTGCATGGTCATCCTCCCGGGATGTGTCAGTTCTGCCTTCGCTCAAGAAGAGTGCGAAGCGGAGTCTCCGAACCGAAGTAACTGCGACCACACTGGCACAGGCTGCCAAGCCTGCCGGAACGAACTGCGTTTGGCAAGAAGTCTTGCGGATTCCGCAACATTCTTGGCGCAGCCTGCAAACTCGGATTGCGAGAACCGCAAACTCCCGCGCGGCCAGCGGGGTGGGCAGCCCTGTCGGCACCCCGCCGCCTCTGCGCTGGCGGGCGAGACTGAAACGGGCCGCCCGAGCCGTCAGTACAGCCAGAGTTTTCCGCTTCCCGGAAACCAGGCGGGTCTGGCGATGTTCAGGTGGCCCTATCCGCCTGAAACGGAGTGCCTTGGGCCGGCGCGGGCGTCTTCACCGTTGCCCTTCGCGAGAACTTCACGGCACCCCGGCTGGAAGCTGGCTCTGCCTCTCGCGGCCTAATGCCAAGTCGCGAATTCTCAAGCGGCTGAACCCTCAGCACAATGGCCGCACGACTGCCTGCGAACACGGTCTGCCGCGGTGGCGGCCGGTTGCGTCGCGGCGGAGAAGGAGGAGGTATGCGGCAGAAGACATGGCGGCGCGCCGCGGTGCTGGTGCTGGTTGCGGCGCTCGCGGCGCCGGCGGCCTGGGCGGCGCCGGGCGGGGTGGGGGGCTGGGAGCTGGGAGGGGTGTGGGGCTGGTTTGCGCGGGTGGTGGGTGGGTGGGCGGACAAGGACGGCCCTTGCATCACTTCGGACGGTAAGCCGGCCCCCTGCGCCCCGGCTGCCTGGTCTGAGCCTGAGGCCGCTCGAAGGCTAGGAGCTACGAAGGACGGCCCGTGCATCGATCCGCTCGGGAGGCCGACCCCCTGCGCCGTGGTTGCAGGGTCCGCGCCGGCCAGCCGGCGCTTGCCGAACGACCCCAGCACGCCGCGCCCCCGCTGATTCACCCCGGGCACCTCGGCCCGTGGGCCTCGCGGCGCCACCTGCCAGGGAAGGTGAAAGCACCTTCTCTGGCTTTTTCTTTCTCGGGTATAGTCGCGCTACAGATGGCGGGAAAACGTAAGCGCTACCGGGCGGCAATTCGCCGGGGCTTGGCAGAAGGGCTTGAGCGCACCTGGGCGCCGCTCCTGCCGGGGGACCTCGAGCGAACGACTGACTGGCTTCTCAACCTCGATCCCAGTGCACGGCGGCTCTGGGCGAGGAACTCGGGCCGCGCGCGCCACCCCGATGTGATCTCCCATCTCATCGGAAGGAGCTATGAGCTGCGCCTCATCGCGCCGCGCGAGGCTCTTCGGCTTGGCCTGGCCGCAGTAGAAACGGTTGAGGCCGTCGACCTGGGCAAAGATTGGTGGGAGCTACACCAGGATCTAAGCGCACAGGCATGGGGGAACCTCGCAAGCTGTCTTCGCCTCGTGGATAGGCTTGGGGATGCAGAGGATGCCCTGGCGCGGGCGACCGCCTTTGCTGAAGCAGGCAGCGGCGACACGGCGCTTGCCGCGGATCTCGCGCGGAGAAAGGCTCGTCTTTGCATGCACCAGCGTCGGCTTGGGGAGGCGGTCGGCCTCTATGAGGAGGCAGTCCGGCTAGCCAACCGAGTTGCAGACAAGCACATGTGTGGGAAGACGAGCCTCGATCTTGCGGTCGCTCACTTCTACGAGGGGAGCGTGAAGAAGGCCCTCGGGCAGGTCCCCCTCGCCGCCCAGCAGATCGATACTCTTGCCGAGCCCGAGATGGGCCTCGCTCTGATCCACAACACCCTCTTCTTCCTCGAAGCCGACAAGCAGGAACAGCTCGCCCTCGGCCTGGTAGACCGTGCCGACTGCTGGTACGCCGAGCTCGACTCCCCTCTCCTCGGCCATCGCGCCGGCTGGCTGCGGGGGCGGCTGCACCTCTCGCTCGGCCACTACCGCACCGCCATCAACCACCTGGAGCTCGCGCGGCGCGGGTTCGTGGCCTGCGGCCAGGCCTACGACGCGGCCCTGACCGGCTTCGACCTCGGCATGGCCTGGATTGCCGTGGGGGGCCACTTCCGCGTGGCGCACATGGCGCGGGAGATGTACTCGGTGTTCACCGCCCATGAGATCCCCCGCGAGGCGGCGGCGACGCTGGTCCTCTTCGCCGACGCCGCAAAGCAGCAGCGCCTCACCGTTGCCATGCTGCGCCAGCTCGCCCAGAAGCTCGAGCCGCTGCGCAGGCCCGGCGCCAGGCCGGAGCCCGCGCCCGCCGAGAGCGGCGAGCTTTCCTGAGCCTCCCCTCGTAGACCGAGCTCACTCCGCGGGCGGGCCGTTGCCCGGCTCGCCGTTCGGGGCTTCGTCCGGCTCCGGCTCGGAGGGCGGCTTGGGTGCTGCCTTCTTGAGCCGCTCGCGGCGGAGGAGGAAGCCTTCGTCCGTCTTCTGCACCACGGTCTCGAGGTAGGCGAGGAGGTTCTCGCGCTCGAGGTTCGCGGCCGGCGAGTCGAGGTCGGGCAGGAAGAGGGTGAGGAACATCCGGCCCGGGTCGGCTCCCAGGGCCTCGAGCACGCCGAAGACGTGCGAGAAGTTGAGCTGTGTCTCGCCGCGTAGGGCCTGGCCCAGAGCGGTCTTCCCGAGCCCCAGGCCCGCCGAGATCGAGCGCACGGTGGCACCTCGCCGCCGGATCTCTCGCTGGAGCCACTCGCCCAGCTCCAGGCGGTAGTCGCTGGGGCTCCTGACCCCCAGCTTGCGGAACTGCTCCCGGATCGCGTCCTCCAAGCTCATCATGCCGGGCAGGTCGAAGGCGCTTGGGCCGGGACCTTGGTACAGGCCGGCCTTGTTGCCCCCGAACGGGTAGACGGCGCGGAAGAACTCATAGGGAACCGTGCCCAGGTGCTCGAGCACCTGGAAAACCACCTCGACCCGCAGCGGGCGGTGGCCGTTGAAGCAGCGAGTCAAAAACAGCGGGTGCCGGCCGAGGGCCAGAGAGACGGCGCGGGCCGAGGTCTTGTGGTCGCGAAGGAAACCCTGGAGCGCTTTGCCCAAGGCCACGGCCCCTGCGTGAGAATTCATCGCACCCTCTTATATCACGGGCGCTGTGAGCCAAATGGAGGAATACGAGCCTGAATACGGAAAGCATTGCTGTGCTACCTTGCCTCTCGTTCCTGAAACAATGGCGATCACACCACGAGGCACGATGCCGAGAACGCTCTCCGACAAACGCCGCCTGCGGCACTGCCTGCGCTGGGCGCAGGTGGTGCCCCTGGTCTTCCACACCCCGCCCTTCCGCTGGCGGAGAGAAAAGCCGCGGGGCCGCGGCGAGGGATCGGCGCGGCGCGGCTCGCTCTCCAACCTGGTCGGCGAGGGTGCCCAGCGAGCTTGCCACTTCTTTGCTCCCCCGGGGCCGCAGCGGCTCTCGCTGTTCGCCCTTTCCGAGACGGCTCGAGAAGCCGCCAGCTTCCCACTCACTCTCTGTGCCACGACGCCAGGTCCCGAAGCCACCCCTGCCGCCGCGGCTCCGGGGGAGAACGCGCTCCGCCTCGACGCGGAGCCCGAGGAGGCACGATGACGAGGCGAAACGCTGCCGCCGTGCGCAAGCCCGGCCCGATGGCCAAGCTCAAGAGCGAGCGCATCCAGGCCCTGAGGAAGCTCCCGCCCGGCTGGAGGCACAACCCCGCGGACGACAGCTTCAGCATCACCTACCGGCTGACCGGCGAGGAGGACGACGGGCAGGGCCTGGTCGAGCACCGGCTGCGCTCCCGGGCCGGCCTCGGGATCGAGCTCGAAGGCCGGAGCCGGTCGGAGCTCTACTACGAGGTCACCCTGCGCCCGCCGGCCGAGGGCTGGGACGAGGCACGCCTCGCGCAGCTCGCCGAAATCCACCGCACCTTGACCGAGCCCCTCTACCGCTTCCGGCCCGCCCGGGGGCGGCGGTGAGCGAGCCGCAGGCGCCGCTAGGGTGGCGCCTGCCCTACGACGAGCTGGCGGCCGCGGTCAACGGCCTGCCCGGGTGGGTGCTCCACGCGAGCGGCCTGTCGATGACGCGGGAGCTGAGCTTCGCTTCCTCCGGCCCGGCGCTGCTCTTCGTCGAAGCGGCGGGGCTCCTCGCCCGGCTCGAGCGGCGGTGGCCCGAGATCTCGTGGGCCAAGGAGCGGGTGTGGGTCACGCTGCGCAACTTCGAGCTGGGCCTGACGGGGCGCGACCTGGAGATGGCAGGCAAGCTCGAGGCGCTCGCCGAGCGGTCGGCGGCGGTGTCGCTTCCCGAGCCGCCGCTTGCACCCGGCTCGTTCGCCGACTTCGAGGAGCTTGCCGAGGTGACCTTCCTCGCACTGCGGGGCCTCTGTGCACAGCTCGGGGAAGAGCGCGGGCGTGATCGGCCCGGGTCGTTGCGAGCGGCGCTCGAAGACCTACCGGATTGGGAGCCGGAGGTCGATGGCGAGGGCCTCGCGACCGATTTCGAATTCCCGAGCGCGAGCCAGGCCGAGGGCTTCCTGGGCCTGGCACGGGAGATCGTAGAGAGAGAAGGCTTTCGGGTGGAGCTCGCGGCCGCCGGGCGCTTCGTGGGCGCGGTGGTGCACCCGAGCGACGTCCGGGGCTTGACCGAGCAGGAGATCGTCGCGGCCAAGGTCCTCGAGCAGTTGTACGGCAACCGGCGGCCGGCAGGGAGCGCGGCCGCCGAGGCTCCCGGAGAAGAGGCCCAGACGCCGGTCGAAGAAGGATGAGAGCACGCGGCCAGGCCCGCGCATCGCGGCCGGCCTCGGGAGGGAGAAAGCCATGGAAGCCGCCGAGATGACCCGTGCCCTCGACCCCCGCCCGCCAGTGCCTGGCCTCCCGGGCCGCGACGCTGCCCAGGCGCTCCAGGCGCACACTGCCGGGCTGGCCGCGCGGCTTCGCGCCGAGGCGGCAGCGCTCCTCTTGCTGCGTCGTGGGATCGAGCCGTCCCTGTCCCCTGAGCCCATACGGCACGCCATGCGCCAGGAGGGCATGGGCGGGCTTGCCTTGAGCCTCTACGACCTCTCCCAAGGGCTGGTGGCCGAGGGCTTGAGCCGGGTGATCGCGGAGCTCGAGCGGATGGCCGCCGCCACCGACGACGCCCCGTGCCCACCCGAGCGGGACTTCTTCGACGTGTGGCGCGAGCTCGACCCCGAGGCGCCGCGGGAGGAGGCTCGAGGATGACGGACCACGCTGCGCCGCGCGGCGCGTCGACCCTGGCGCTGGCCACGCCGGGGCAGGTCGGGAACGGCAAGGCGCGCCTGGCCGCCTCGGGCTTCTCGGCCTTCTCGAAGCTCTTCCTGCTGTGCTTTCCGCCGGGCGAGGCCGCGACGCTCGAGCGCGCGGGGCGCATCCTGTTCTCCCGATCGGCGCTCGCGGCTTCTTCGGCCTCTCCCCCGGACGGCGCTCGGCAAGCGCGACGCCGGCTCCTCGCGGCGCTCGAAGAGCTACGCGCGTTGGCCACGGTGCTCGATCGCGGCGCGGCGGCGAAGGAGCGGCTCGCCCAAGGGCAGCTCGAAGCCACGTACTTCGAGCACGCGAGCACGCTTCTGGCGCGGAAGCTCAAGGTCCTCTGCGACACGGGGTTCGGCCTGCGAGCACCCACCGCCGGCGACCTCGAAGCCTTCGCCTCCGCCTTCCCGGCGGACTCGGCCACCTACCTGGTGCACGGCGCCACCACGGCGCTGCGGTCGGCGGCTTCGTCGCTCGAAGCTGCCGGCGCTCGCTACGAAGGCTTGCTGCTGGCGTCGCCCGAGCACGAAGGGCTCCCGGGGCGGCTGCTGGCGGCGCTCACCCTCAAGAGAGCCCTGGCCGACTATCTTCGGCCCGCGCTCGACCTCCTCGGGGAGCTCGACAACCCGGGAGCGCTGCCCCCGGCCGTGGGCTGGGCGGTCGGCCCGTGGCAGGCGCTCGACGGCGCGGCCCGGCAGACCTCCGATCTCGCCGAACGGCTGCTCGCGGCCTTCGAGTCGCTCGCGGAGGACGAGCTCGCGACCGAGCCCGGCGCCGGGCTGGCTCTCGCGTTGAGCAGCACGATCGCAACGCTGCAAAGGGCCTCTAACGATGCCGTGCAAGCCCGCGACGAGTGGGACCGGCCGGCGCTCACAGGCTTCTCGCGGTCGAAGCGGCTGGCGCTGCGCCTGGCGGGGATGGCGCGACTTGCGGAGGGATGGCAGGCAGAGCTGCGAGGCGTGGTCGACCAGCTCGACCTCGAACGGGCGGATGCCGGGTTCGAGCCCGCCCCCGCCCCCGCACTCGGCACCTGGCTCTCTTGCCAGCTCGAGGGCCCGCTGGCCGAGGTCGCCGCCTCGCTCTCGCGCCTGGCGTCGAGCGTTCCCCCCGGCGTGGAGCCACGGGTGGACCAGGTGTCCTGACGGCTGACCCTGAGCCCCAGCGCCATGACCGACGACCGCGACGACGCTCCTGACCTCGACGAGCTGCTCGCCGACTTGCCGTCGGAGCAGGCCGAGATGGAGCACCTGCTCGGCGAGCTGGCGGGAGCTTGCGGGCAGAGCGAGGACCCGTTCGTCCGTTTGGCGTTCCCGGAGACGGGCCTGCCGGCCGCGGGTCGCTCGCTGCGTGCTCCTGCCTCCGCCGAGGGCGAGAGCCCGCCGCTCCGGCAGGTGAAGGCGGCCGCCGAGTCGGTGCTCGGCGAGCTCGCTCGTCGGGCGGAGAGCGCACGGCCCCGTGTCAGCGCGCTCCTCGCGCTGCCCGTGGCGGAGCGCTGGCGGGTGGTCCACGAGGAGGCGGCCTACCACGAGGTCCCGGTGCTCGAGGAGCTCCTTGCCCGCGTCGCGGCGGGGGACCGCCCGCCGCCAGCGGAGGCGGAGGCAATCGCTCTGCTGGTGCTCCAGCTTGCGCCGCGCGTGCGCTTCGGTGGCTTTCCTTCCCGCTGGGTCGGTGACTTCTTGACCCAAGGATGGCTGCTCCTCGCCGAGGTCGGCCTCGCGCGTCGCGACCTCGCCCGTGCGAGCTTCGCGGTGGGGTGCGCGCAGGCCCAGCTCCAGACCGGCAGCGGCGACGCCGGGCTGGTCTTCGAGGTGGGCCTCCATCTGGCCTTCCTCGATTGGGCCGGTGGCAGGAGCGCCGGTGCGGCGTCGGCCTTCCGGCTGAGCCTGAAGCTTGCTGCCTCTTGCGGCGACCCGCGTCGCGAGGGCGAGGTCTGCCTCTGGCTCGACCTGCTCTTCGCCCAGCTCGGCGAGGAGAGAAGAGCCTTTGCGGCTCGCACGCGGGCGCTGGCTCTGCTCGGGCCTCAGGGCTTCGAGCAGACGCTCGCGCGCCACGTCCAAACCATCGACCGCCTGGGCCTCCTGCTTCCGCGTGAGGAGCCGGCGTCTGCAAAGGAGCCCGTATCGTGAGCCCAAGGGACCGTCCGCGTGTGCAAGCCGCAGGAGCGAAGGAGAGCCGTGCCGATCACGACCGGGACTCGGGCCCTGCCGAGAAGGGCGAGCCGTTGCGCCCCGTGGCCGCTCTCGACACCAGCGAGCTTCTCGCCGTGGCCCTCGGCAAGGGCTCGCTCGCCGGGCCCGCGCGCGTCGCCGAGTACGTACAGGCTCGCTACGAGGAGCTTCTGCAGGAGACCCTCGGGGTCCTCTACCTCGACTCCCGCCGCCGGCTGCTGGGCGAGCGGGTGCTCTTCCAGGGCAGGAGGTTCCACGACTCGGTCAACCCGTCGCCGATCCTCAGGCACGGCCTCCTCCTGGGCGCCACCGGCATCGTCCTCTTCCGCACGGTGGCGAGCGACTCCGTCGCCCTGGTGAGCCCCGAGGACCGTCTGTTTGCGGCACGGCTCGGCGAAAGCGCGGAAGTCGTGGGCCTGAAGCTTCTCGATCTCTTGCTCGTCGCCCTCGAAGGCCGTTGGGCCTCGGCAATGCACCCCAAGGGCGAGCCTGCCAAGGTGAGAGACGGGCGACGACCCATGGCCCGGCGGTCAGAGGCCACCCCTCCACCCACCGCCCAGGAAGCCCGAGCCGCCGCCGGCTAGGAAAGGGGGAGGTCCTGCAAGATCGTCCTGCCGCGGAGGCTCAGCCCGAGCTGACTGTCACTGCTGTGGACCTCGGCTGCGCGATGGCCCATCTGCGCGGCGCTCGCAAGCAGGTGGCCCTGGCCCAGAGCTGCGGGCTGACCGGCGCAAGCTGGAGCTTGTACGAAAGCGGAAAGCGAAGACCGAGGCGAGACAATTTCGCCAAGATTGTACGCGGCCTCGGGTGCACGCAGCTCGAGCTCGAAGAGGTGGCTTGGCGGTTCCACCGGCGGCGGCTGGCAGCGCAGACGCCCCCGCGGGCCTGGGCTCGTGGGCCGTCTTCCCCACGGCTCCCGGTGCCCATCCTCCCCGGCCACGGCTTGGCACCTCCTGAAAGCGGCGCTCCCGGATCTCTCCGTGGCGACCTCGAGACGCTCTGGGAAAGGCTTGGTCCCCTGGTCGAGGACTTTGCCCGGCTGCTCGAGCGGGCTATCGCGCGACAGGGCTGAGGAAACCAACCATGCACACCCCGCTGCCGACCCTCCTCGCGACCCTCTGGCCGCCGCTCGCCACGGCCGATGGGGAGCGAAGGTAACCGATGGAGCCTCGAGCGCAGGAGGCCGGCGAGAGTGTCGACATCGGCCATGCTATACGGTGCTTGCGGGGCGACCGGCCGCAAGCGCAGGTAGCCTCGAAGGCGCGGATCGACCCCACGAGCTGGTGCCTCTATGAGGCCGGAAGGCGCAGGCCCAGGGAGAGCAACCTGGCGCGCATCGTTCGAGCGCTGGGCTGTAGTCGCGTGCAGTTTGAAGAGGTCGTATGGACTTTTCGTCGCCGACGCCTGGCGGTCGAGGAGCTCGAGCCCAAAGCCTGGCGCGGCGCCCGCCTGAGTGGCTTCGCAGAGGCCAGCGGACCCCAGCCGCCACCGCCGGAGCCCGAGCAGTGGCAGTCCCGAGCGACTGCGCTGTTCAGCGAGCTGCTCGCGATCCTCATCCCCCAGGTGCAGCCGGTGGCGCCTCCGCCTCGAGCCGACCCACCACTTCACACGGACGCCGGCTGGGCGGACGAGAGATCGAGGCGGGCACTGGCTGCGCGCCCGGTGGCCCCCGCCAGCAGTGCTTTCGTGCCACGCAAGCGGCCCTGAGGCCGGCCTTCGTGGCCCGACGCCCGGGCCACAGGGAGGACCACTGCCCAGGCCGTTTCGACCCTCACCGCCGCAGGTGAGCCCTCCTCTCCTCGCCATCCGCGAGCACGTCCCGGAGCCAGCGACCGGCCCGGTGGGCGAGGTCGCGGCCGAGAGACAAACCCCAGCCCACCGCGATGTCGAAAGCGCGAGGCGCCCCCTCGGGCGAGGCTCGGGCGAGGTTGCCGAGATGAGAGGCAGCGGCCTGGGGCGGCAAGCCTCGCCCGGAAGCGACCTCCACCCAGGCCGCTCGCCAGGCGAGCTCGGAGACTTCCCGTGGCGGCCGGCCGGGCTCGGGGATGCCCGCGGCGGCCCGCTGCTGGCTGTCGAGGCGGCGGAGCCAGGCGACGGCCTCGGCCGAGGCGGCGAAGAGCCTGGTGGCCTCCTCGGGCCGTGGCGTATCGCCGCCTACGAGCCGCTGCGCACCGCTCGCGATCTCAGGAGCGAGCCTCGCCAGCGCGTCGAGGCCGGCGCCTGCCGCCGCGTCGGCCGGGAGCACGGGCAGGCTGATCCGGTTCGGAGGGATCTCGAGCAAGAGAGCGGCATTGAGCCGTCGTAGGGCTTCGGGGGAGAGGTCGCCGGCTCCGACCCGCGAAGTGGCCTCCGCCAGCCGCTCTCGGGCCGTGGCGGCCTGAATGGCGAGCGCCTCCTCGACGGCCGCCCGCTCCGAAGACTCGACCCGCCAGAGGCTGTAGCCGCGAAGCGCCTCGGGAGGCTCCCGGTGGGCCAGCTCGAGGACTCTCGGTTCCGCTCTCACCGGCCCTGCCTCGCGCGCTTCCGCCCGCTCCAAGAGGAGCTTGACGACCGTCCGCTCGCGCAGTGACTGCTCTGCTTCGGGCCAGCGCTGGGCAAGCCCTCCCTGGGAGCGAAGCTCTGCCCAGCGCGCCTCCAGCTCGCCCAGGTGGGCGCGCAGCTCGCGAGCGGTGGTCGAGGCGCCGGCCGGTGCCTGAGTCGCGAGCCCGAGCTGGATTGAAAGGCGGGCCTCTCGCTGGACCAGGCGCTCGAACGCATTCCAGGTCTCCTCGGGCCGCTCGCGTTCGAGAAGCGCCCACCCGAAGCGCTCGCGGTGGAGGGAGAGCTGCGCCAGGGCGAGACGAGAGTAGGCGTGCTCCGCCTGGTCCATCTCCTCTCGGGCGAGGCCGAAGGTGTGAGCGAGCACCTGGTAGGCGTAGATCCTCTCGAGCGACGGAGCGGCTTCGACCACTCCTGCCGCCGCTTCGACCCGCTGCCAGGCGGCGAGCATCTTCTCTCGCGCGTGCTCGAAGGCTTGACGGGCTTGGTAGAGCCGGCCGGCGAGCTCGCTCTCGACCGCGAGGAGCCGGTCGCCAGCCTTGCGCGGCCCTCCCGGCTCCCTGGCCAGCATCTCGCGGATGGCCTCCTGGTTGACCGCTTGGGCTCGCGCGGTCAGGGCTTCGACGGGCTCGCGTTCCGCGGCGCTTCCCGCGTCTCGGGGTGGCCTCCGCCGCTCCAGCGCGAGGTGCGCTTCGATCCCTCCGAGCCGGCTCGGATAGGGAATCTCCGCCCGGTCCAGGGCACGGACCGCCTCCGCCCGGGCGAGGGGCGCCTCGAGGCGCGGAGTATCCAGCCCCCGCAGCCGCTGCCGGAGGCCTTCGCGCGCCTCGCCGCGCAGAGCCTGGAGCCACGACATTGACGCCGAGAACGGACCCTCGCGCACCTCCGCGAGCCGCACCCGGACCCGCTCGCCGGCGGTCTCGAAAGAGCTTCCGGGAAAGCGGATCGCGTCCTGGAATCTACCCTTGGGTGAAGCGATGCCGTAGCGCTCGGAAAGCTCCTGGCGCAGCGCCACCGTCTCCGAGGGCGCGAGGTGCTCGTGGCTGCGCAACCAGAGGTCGTACCTGTCGCCCACGCGCATCAAGACCGCAGGCTCGAAACCCTCGCGCCGCAGATTCACGACCTGCTCGGAGGTCAGGTTGCGCAGGCCCACGAGCCGAGAGTGCTCCGCACCTTCTCCCCGCGCCAGCACCGCGGCCGCTCCCGAACGTTCCGCCCGCCGGGCCTCGGCGAGCACCTGCTGAAGCGTCAGCTCGCGGTGGGGGTCGACGGAGTAGAGGTCGAGCCGCTCCAGCCCCGCGGCGACTTCCTTCTGGCTCAAAGGAAGCACGATGTAGGGACCATCCGGCATCGCCCGCGCGGTTCGCAGCCAGTCGAGCGAAACGAGCTGCCGGGCCGGAAGCTCGGGCCGGCGGTCGAGCTGTCGCAGGTCCTCGGCGCCGTCCGGCTCGCGGCGAAGAACCTCGCGAAGGCTCCGAGGTTCGAGGATCGGGCCAGGCTGGCCTTCGCTGGGCTGTGCACGCCTTCCGGCCAGGCGCAGGACTTCCGGCCGGTCCCGCTCAGAATCGTAGGCGAGCTGGAAAGTGGAGAGGAGCTTCCCGGCACGGAACGCGCGGCCGAGCTGCGATCCCTTGAAGGCGACGCCATCCCGCGAGAAAGAGATACCGCGAAGCTGGCCGCCCTGATCCAAGAGCACCTGCGTCGAAAACCCTCGCGCTCGAAGCGTCGAAAGAAACTCGAGGAAGGTCCGCGAGCCCCTGGCGGCCTGCGCCACCTCGGCCTGGAAGGCGGTCCGCATCGACTCCTCGCCCTTGGCTGCGCGCTGCATCTCTCCCTGGCTCGGGCTCTTGAGGTACGCCGCCTCCGGCGCCTCGACTCGAACGAGGTGCCAGCGTTCCTCGATCTCACGAGCGATGCGCACCGAGCGCAGCTTGTCGAACGCCTCGGAGATCGCCTGGCCCTCCCAGGTCGTCGGCGTGGTCACGATGTGAACGTGATCGTTGTCCGTGTCCTTGTGGACGAACGCGACGTAGGGCGCCTCGCCATAGCCCATCCGCTCGAGGAAGAACCGCACGGTTTCCCGCATCTCGTCGTCGGGCCGCTGCTCGCCGGTCGCATACGAGAGGACGAAATGCTTGACAAACTGACCCTTCCTCGGCCGATAGGTCTGGTTGACGCCCGCGATCCAGCCGGCCCACTCGGTCGGGTTCGAGCCCGGGGCGTTGGCGTCGAGAAGGAACGCGTTCGGCCGTGCCGTGCGCCCGAGGTAGTCGATCAGTCGCCGGGGCTGCGAGCCCACCTTGCAGAGCTTCGCGATCACGGCGGCTCCCCTGTCGACTCGGTGCCCAGCACGGCGAGGATCGTCTCCAGGAGCAGGCGCAGGCCCTCGACAGACGGAGCCAGGGCGGCGGGTGCCCGGTGCGTGTAGGTGAGCACGAGAAGCTGGTTGAGGTTGTTGCCAAGCCGGTTGAGCTCCCCGATCAGGCGCAGATCGACGGCGCAGCGTGCGGGCCGCACCCGGTGTCGCAAGCCAACCTCCCGGAGGTAGGTGGCGACCGCGAGGCCGGCCGCGGTCGCCGACTCTTCGAGCTCGGCAAGCTCCGCCGGCGAAAGGCGGACCATGGAGGTGAGGCTGCGCCGCTCCGGGTCCGGCAACCGCGGCCGACCTCGCCGGCGCCGAGCGCCCGCTCGTGGGTTGGCGGTGTCGTCCAAGCGGCCTCTACCTTGTGGTCGGCGGAGATTTTACGGCCGTAAAATTCCGCCCTCCGCCGCGCTCCTTGCTGTCAGTTTTACGGCCCGTAAAGAGGAACTTCGCCACAGCCGACCGCCGTAGTTGCAGGTCCGCAATCCGCACGAGATGCTGCGCGACTGATGGAATAGCGACTCGTTCATCCCGCCAGCCGCAGTGGCGCCTCTTCCCGAGCGCAGCGAGCGCTTCCGGGGGTCCAGGGGATCTCCCCTGGCAAGCGTCCCGCGAGACAAGCGAGCGGGGGTTTTTCGCGAAGCGAAAAAACAGCTTGCTCGTCTGCTCCGGCGGCGCTCACGGTTGCAGGCTACGGCGGCTCCGGCGAGGCGCGCAACTGCGCGCCCGAGGGAGAAAGGCCAGTTTGAAGCGCGGTGCGCGAAACGTGATGAATTCGAGTCACCGGGAGAGGCGGAAGGCGCCGTGCCCCGCGAAGATCAGGTGGCTGCCGGAGGCGATGCCAGGCGCGGCGAGGTCATCTATCGGCGTGGCGCCAGTCTTGCTCGAGTGCAGGTTCCCGGAAGTTGCCTCAGATTCCCGCTTGCTACCATCAATTTGGGTCGACTCGATCGGAGCTCCTCGAACCCGGTTCAAAGTTCTGCAAGAAAGGTTGGAAGAAACCTGATCGGTCGTGTGTTCTCGTGCTCCAGCTCGGCCCCGGCGCGCTCGAAAGGGAGGTCTACGCGCTGCCCGGTCGAGCGCCTTGGGATCTCAACCTTCCTGCTGCTGGTCGGCTTCCAGCGTGGGCCACCGGCGGCAGATTCTCGCCATGGAGGGCACACGATGGACTCTGCTTCCGGCTCGGCCTCCCCGTTCCTGACGACGGCACAGGCGGCCGCCGTCCTGCGCATGGAACCCAGCACGCTCGATCATTGGCGCTCCGAAGGCGCGGGCCCCGTGTTCTACAAGATCGGTCGCCGCATCTACTACAAGCGCGCCGACCTCGACGCCTGGATCGAGTCGCGGAAGCGGCGAAGCACGGCGGAGCACAAGGCGGGGCGGCAAGGCGGCGCGCGGCCGCCGAGAGACGGCACGAGCGATGGGGCCCGGCCGAGCGCTCGGCCTGATGGCCGCAGCGTTGGCCCGGGGTCGCCGCCTGAGCGGCGCCCGCAGCCGTTCCGGCGATGAACCGAAAACCGGGGAGCGGTTCCCCGACTCCCCGGTGGTCCCTCCCGGCTGCTCAGCCGTGGACGCTGCCTAAGCCCAAGAGGAGCCTCCGCTGGGAGCACGCTGTCGCGCTCCTGCCGGCGTTGGCACCCGCCATGCTCTTGTCTCCGTCATGGTCACCTCTCCCAAGGGGAGATCGCTGGCCGGGCGCGAGTGGCCCTGGCGCGATCGCAGGCTGCATTCGCCGCACCAGCCAGGGCGCTACTTCGTCGAGCTCACCGAAAGGGGCGTGCCGCATCTCACGGTCGGCGTGCGCACCTGGCTGCGGGACGGCAAGGGGCGCGGCGGATGGCTCGACGAGAACGGGACGGCGGAAGGGGTGTTCCTCGACGACTGCGATTGGTTCGTGCTGTCCTGGAGGGACCTCCCCTCCATCGCCGCGCCTCTCCGTCTCGACGCACGCGGGAAGGCGCGCGAACCCTCGAGCGTGTCGCCGGGCCTCGGGCCGGGTCCGAGGGCCGCTTCAGCTCAGTTTCGTTTCCGGTAGCATTACTCAGTCCTTGATCCCGGCTGCCCACAGCGCATCGCGCACCCGGCTGAAGAGATCCTGCGCCGAGCTCGCCTGGCGCATTGCCGGCAGGCAGGCACGGAAGGCGACCTTGACCACCTCCTGCCGCGGGCAGCTCCAGTGCTCGGCGAAGCCGGCCACCTGATCGGCCTCAACCAGGTCGAGCGCGATCTCAAGCCGGCGGTGCCAGTCGCGGAAGCGTTGTACCCGTTCCGTGGGGGTCATGGGGCGGTCGGCGCGGCGGCGAGGTCGGGGCATGGCATCTCCTTTCGTTTCCGGTAACGATCCCAGCACGTTTCCGGTAACGAAATAGCTGCGAGCGCCCGCCGTGGCCAGGGCGCGACCTCCCGCAGCGCCGTTCGAAGCGGCCTTCGCCACTCTGGCCCGTCTCAAAGCGAGATGGGGACCGTGGCCTGCGCGACGGCTTGCCGCATCGCCGCGGACCGCGCGTTGGCAGCTACTCGCAGGTCGTGCGGCGCGAAGTGAGTGTAGGTCTCGGCCGAGCGCTGTCCTCTCCTTACAGAAGACTGCGCCAGAGCGCCTCGTTGAACGGGTGATCGGTCAGCCGGTAGTGCTGGCTCTGAGCCTCGCGACGAGTCGCGACGAGCCCATACATCCGCAGCTTTGCGAGGTGCTGGGAGA
>JBIOYC010000139.1:0-23539 GCA_044869955.1 Thermoanaerobaculia bacterium
GACGGCGACTTCGACCACCCCGCTGAGCACCTCTTCGGCGGCACCAGCGCGACGTTGGCTGCCGGCGCCAATTCGCTCTCCTACGACGCGCCCTGCGACGCCGTGCCCCAGGCCGCCTCCTACGCCCGCTTCCGCCTGAGCTCGGCCGGCGGTCTGGCGCCCACCGGCGCCGCCAACGCCGCCGACGGCGAGGTCGAGGACTACGCCTTCGAGGTCAAGGGCGTGGACTTCGGCGACGCCCCCGACACCTATGGCACCACCCAGGCCGTCGACGGCCCCCGCCACACCATCGTGCCCGGCTTCCGCCTCGGTCCCACCGAGGACACCGAGGCAGACGGCCAGCCCTCGGTGGGCGCTATCGGCGACGGCGCGGACGAGGACGGGGTCACGATCGTGGGCGGAATCCCCGGCGCCTGCACGGTCGGCAACCAGCTCTCGGTGACCCTCACCAACACCGCCAGTGTCGCCCAGGCGCGGCTCGACGCCTGGATCGACTGGAACGGCGACGGCGACTTCGACCACCCCGCTGAGCACCTCTTCGGCGGCACCAGTGCCACCCTCGGCCCGGCCTCCGGC
Source organism: Thermoanaerobaculia bacterium (assembly GCA_044869955.1). Taxonomy (GTDB): domain Bacteria; phylum Acidobacteriota; class Thermoanaerobaculia; order Multivoradales; family SZUA-115; genus CALMKX01. Next base: position 577 of record JBIOYC010000139.1, read on the forward strand.
ACCTTCACGCTCAGCTATGACGCGCCCTGCGACGCGGTGCCCCAGACCCTCTCCTACGCCCGTTTCCGCCTGAGCTCGGCCGGCGGCCTGCCGCCGACCGGCACGGCGAACAAGGCCGACGGCGAGGTCGAGGACTACGCCCTGACCGTCGATGGCGTGGACTTCGGCGACGCCCCCGACACTTACGGCACCACCCTGCCGGCCGGTCCCCGCCACACCATCGTCCCCGGCTTCAACCTGGGCGTGGCGAACGACACCGAGGCCGACGGCCAGCCCTCGGCCGGCGCCGGCGGCGACGACGGCGACGCCGACGGTGACGACGAGGACGGCGTGGACTTCGGCGCCGGCGGCACCATGGCGGTGGCCTGCTCCACGGCCAACCCCCTGACCGTGACCCTCACCAACACACCCGGCCTGGCCCAGGCCCGGCTCGACGCCTGGATCGACTGGAACCGCGACGGCGACTTCGACCACCCCGTCGAGCACCTCTTCGGCGGCACCAGCGCCACCCTCGCCCCGGGCGCCACTTCTTTGACCTACGACGTGCCCTGCTCGGCCACCCCGGGAGCCTCCTACGCCCGCTTCCGTCTCAGCTCGACCGGCGGCCTCTCGCCCACCGGCGGCACCACCGGTGACGGTGAGGTGGAGGACTACCCCTTCACCTCGAAGGGTCTCGACTTCGGCGACGCCCCGGACCCGACCTTCCCCGTGGTCCTGGCCTCGAACGGCGCCCGCCACGTCGTGCAGCCGAGCGGCAACCCCACCCTCGGCCCGGTGGTGGACACCGAGGCCGACGGCCAGCCTTCCGCCGGCCACGACGGCGACGACTCGGCCGGCGTGCCCGACGACGAGGACGGCGTCGCCCTCCCCGCGAGCCTGCTGCCCGGCAAGCCGGCCACCTTCGTGATCAGCGGCGGCGCCACAGGCGGCCTGCTCGATGCCTGGGTGGACTGGAACCGCGACGGCGACTGGACGGATGCCGGCGAGCAGATCGCCACCGGCTTCGCCCTGCCTGCCAACGGCACGGTGAGCCTGACCGTCACTGTGCCGGCCGACGCCGTGGCCGGCCTCACCTGCGCCCGCTTCAGGCTCAGCACCAACGGAGGGCTCGCACCCACCGGGCTGGCGGCGGACGGCGAGGTCGAGGACTACGTGCTGCCCCTGGGCGAGGCCCAGCCTGAGATCGGCGCCGCCAAACGGGCGGTATCGGTCGAGCGGGTGGACGGCACGACCTTCCGGGTGATCTACGAGATCGCCATCGAGAACCTGGGCAACGTCACTCTGCACGAGGTGCAATCGGTGGTCAGCCTGGCCACTGCCTACGCCGACGCGGATGCCTGGAGCGTCGAGTCCCTGGCCAGCGCCGAGCTGGTCGTCAACCCCGCCTTCGACGGCGACGGAGAGGCCACCCTGCTGGCCCCGGCCAACGACCTGGCGCCCGGCGTGCGAGCGACCCTCCAGCTCTCGGTGCTGGTCGAGCCGGGCGGCAACCCCGGGCCGTACGTCTGCTCGACCACGGTGACCGGCGAGAGCGTCGACGGCCAGCAGGTGGAGGACACCTCCCAGGACGGCGACGACAGCGACCCGGACGGCAACGGTGACCCCGGCGACAACAGCGACCCGACGGTGGTGATGCTGCCGCTCTATGCGGTGGAGATCCCCACCCTGTCCCAGTGGGGCCTGCTGCTGTTCACGGCCGCGCTGGTGCTGTTGGCTCTGGCCCGGCTGCGGCCTCGACCGCGAAGAAGTCCGTGAGCCGGCGCCGCAGCTCGTCGCGCACGGCGCGGAAGCGCCCGAGGCCCTGCTCCGCCGGCTCGTCGTGGCCGGCGGGGTCGGGGAGCGGCCAGTGCAGGCGGCGGGCCGTGCCGAGGTAGACGGGGCAGACCTCCTCGGCGCAGAGGGTGATCACGGTGTCGATGGTGGCCGGGTCGATCTCGGCGACCGATTTCGAGCGTTGGCTCGCGATGTCGATGCCGATCTCGGCCAGAGCCGCCCCCGCCAGCGGGTTCACCCGGGAGGGCGCCGAGCCCGCGCTCTGGACGAGCCAGCCGTCTCCTGCCAGCGAGCGGGCGATGCCCTCCGCCATCTGACTGCGCGCCGAGTTGGCCACGCAGAGGAAGAGCACGCCGCGGCTCACCCCCTCACCCCAACCCTCTCCCCCCTGCGGGGGGCGAAGGGGCCGGAGTCTAGCCCCGGCCGGCTCACCTTGCCCCCAGCACGTCGATCAGGAAGGCATACTCGAAGGCGGTCTTCTTGAGCGCGTCGTAGCGGCCGGAGGCGCCGCCGTGGCCGGCACCCATGTCGGTCTTGAGCAGCAGCCGGTGATCGCCTTTCTTGGTGGCGCGCAGCCGGGCCACCCACTTGGCCGGTTCCCAATAGCTCACCCGCGGGTCGTTCAAGCCCGCGGTGACCAGCAGGTGGGGATACTCCTTCGCCGCCACGTTGTCGTACGGCGAGTAGGCGAGCATGGTCTCGAAGGCCTGCTGCTCGTTCGGGTTGCCCCACTCCTCGTACTCGTTGACGGTGAGCGGCAGCGTGGGGTCGAGCATGGTGTTCATCAGGTCGACGAAGGGCACGCCGGCGATGGCGGCGGCGAAGAGATCCGGCCGGAGGTTGAGCACGGCGCCGATCAGGAGGCCCCCGGCCGAGGCGCCGGAAGCGGCCAGACGCTCTTTGCCGGTGTAGCCCTCGCGGATCAGGTGCTCGGCGGCAGCGATGAAGTCGGTGAAGGTGTTCCTCTTGTTCTGGAGCTTTCCGGCGTCGTGCCAGCCCTTGCCGAGGTCTCCGCCGCCGCGCACGTGGGCGATGGCGAAGACGAAGCCGCGATCGAGCAGCGACAGTCGGCTCGGCGAGAAGTACGGGTCCGAGGGTGCGCCGTAGGCGCCGTAGCCGTAGAGCAGACAAGGGCTCTTGCCGTTCCTCGCCAGGCCTTTGCGATAGACCAGGGAGATCGGCACCGCCACTCCGTCCGGGGCCTTGGCCTGGAGCCTCTCGGTGACGTACTGCCCCGGGTCGTAGCCGCCTAGCACCTCGGTCGCCTTGACCAGGGTTCGCTCCCGCCGCTCGAGGTCGTAGTCGAAGACCGACATCGGCGTCACCAGCGAGGTGTAGTGGAAGCGCAGCAAGGTGGTGTCGAACTCGAGGTTGCGGGAGGGGAAGAGGGCGTAAGAGGCTTCGGGCTGAGCTACCACGTGCTCGGCGCCGCTCGTGAGGTCCCGCACGCGGATCCCCACCAGCCCGCCGCTGCGCTCGAAGAGGGCGAGGTGGTGAGAAAAGACCTCGACGTCCTCGAGGCGCACTTCCTCGCGGGCCGGCACGACCTCCTCCCAGGGCGAGCCGACCGGGTCTCCGTCGGCCACGCGCATCAGCTTGCCGTTCTTGGCCCCCTCGTTGGTCAGCACGTAGAAGTGCTCGCCGTGATGCTCCACGGAATACTCGACCTCGGGCTTTCGGGCTCTGAAGAGACGTAGCGCGGCGGCGGGTTGGTCCGCAGGGAGGAAGCGCCACTCGCTGGTCGTGGAGCTGTCCGCGGTGATCAGGAGGAAGCGATCGTCTTTGGTGCGACTGACCCGCACGAAGAAGGCGTCGTTGGCCTCGTGGTAAACCTCGACGTCTTCGCTCGCCGGCGTGCCCAAGCGGTGGCGCCAGGCGCGGAAGGGGCGGTTGGCCGCGTCCAGGGTGACGTAGAAGAGGGTCTGATTGTCGGTGGCCCAGGTCACCTCGGCGAAAACGTCCGGGATGACGTCGGGAAGGTCCTTGCCGGTGGCGAGGTCGCGGACGCGCAGCTCGAAGTGCTCGGAGCCGTCGAAGTCCACGGTGTAGGCGAGCAGGCGGGAGTCCGGACTGGGCTCACCCTCGCCGATCTGGGTGTAGGCGCGGCCCTGGGCGAGCAGGTTGACGTCCAGCATCACCTGCTCGGGCGCCGTGAGCGAGCCCTGCTTGCGGCAGAGGATCGGATACTGCCGGCCCTGCTCGGTGCGCGAGTAATAGAAATAGCCCTTGAGACGGTAGGGCGCCGAGAGGTCGGTCTCCTTGATGCGGCCGACCATCTCCTCGTAGAGCGTCTCCCGCAGCTCGGCCGTGGGGGCCATCACCGCCTCGGTCCAGCGGTTCTCGGCCTCGAGATGGGCGAGGGTCGCCGGGCTCTCGCGGTCGCGCAGCCAGGCGTAGTCGTCCCTGAGAGTGTGGCCGAAGAGGGTCCGCTCGCTCGGCGTTCGCCGGGCCTGCGGTGGGGCCGCGGGGAGCGGGGACGGCGCCGCCGCGGGAGCGGCCGCGGGGGGCTCGGCGGTGGCGATGGCGGTGGTCATGGGGCTCGACATGGTCAGCAGCAGGGCGAGTGTGGGCAGAAGGAGGGAATGGTCGATTCGTCGCACGGTGTTAGCCTCGTGGGGGAGCGCCGCGGAATCGTAGCACCCTGCCCCGCGCCCACCGACCCGGAGATTCCCGTCATGATGCGATCGATCGTTGGCCTCAGCGCCCTCGTGCTGCTCCTCTCCTCCCCGACTCTCCAGGCCCAAGAATCCGCCGAGCCACCGCGCATCGAAGAGGTCACCGACGTCACCGCCGTCGATCTCGCCGTGCGGGTCAAGAACGTCGTGGGCGCCGTGCCCACCTCACTCGCCCCCACCGACGTCCGGGTCAGCGAGGACGGCCAGCCGGTGCCGGTCTCGAGCGTCGCCCGTCTCGGTTCGACCGCCGGTGCCGAGCCCTGGCGCATCGTCCTCTACTTCGACCTCCCCCTCTCGAGCAAAGGAACCGCCACCGCCACCGCCTTGGCGCTCGGTGAGCAGGCCAACCGGCTCGTGCAGCTGGGCGCGGTCGAGGTGGTGCTGGCCGACCCCCTGCCCCGCCTCCACCTCAGCGCCACCCGCGACGCCAACGAGCTCGGCAACAGCCTCGCCGCCCTGCTGCTCTCCCGCCCCGGCGAGGATGCCGTGGCCGGAGTGCGGCGCACGGCCTTGGCCGCCTTGGCGCCGCCCAAGGCCCGGAAGGGCGACGCGGCCAAGCTCCCCCCCGAGCTGGCCAAGGAGGAGCTGGCGGCGGCGGCGATCGCCGAGGAGCTGGCGATCATCGAGCGCTCGCTCGCGGGTCTGGTGACCTGGGCGGCCGAGAACGCCGGCAGCGGCCCGCGCGCCCTGCTCTGGGTGACCAGCGGCTTCGACCTCGACCCGGCGTCCTTCCATCGCCGCTACGCCTCCTACGCGGGAGGCGATGGCCTGAGCAAGCGGCTCGTCCAGCAAGTGGACGACGCGGCCCTCACCCTCGCCGGCTATGGCTGGATCGTGGCGCCCCTCTCCTTCACGGATCCCGGCTCGGCTCCCTCCACCCCGAGCCTCCAATTCGAGGCCTTCCGCGAGCAGGCCCTGGAGACCACCGGGGTCACCGACGCCGGCAAGGTCGCCATGGCCCCGATCCGGGTGCCCCTCGGCGGGGCCAAGAGCGAAGAGCAGAAGGAGGCCGAGCTGCCGGTCTTCGACGCCCCCACGGCACCCTTGAAGAGCCTGGCCGGGGAAGGGGGTGGCGAGCTGGTCGACAAGGCCGATGCCTTCCCCGCCCTGCTCCAGCGGCTGGACGAGAGCTTCCGGGTGACCATCCAGGTCAACCGCCGCATCGACGGCCTGCTGCGGCCGATCGAGGTACGCTCGGCCTCGGCCGGCGTGCGGATCGAGGGCAAGGGCTGGCTGCGCTCGGCGACGCCCGAGGCCCTGGCCGAGGCCAGGGTGCGGCGGATCCTGGCGGGCGAGAACGAGATCGGTGACCTCGCCCTCGCCGCCCGCTTCGTCAGCCCGCCAGCCGCCGGCCAGCGCAGCGTGCGACTGACTCTCGACCTATCCCGCAACGGCTCCAAGCCCGAGACCGGCAAGGGCTCCCTGCTGCGCCTGACCCTCGCCTCCGGCCGCGAGGACGGCGAGCCCACCTTCGAGCACCGCCTGCTCACCGAGCAGAATCTCGCCGCCGCCTCCTGGACCCGCGACGAGGCCGTAACCCTCCCCGCCGACGCCGAGTGGATGATCGTCCTGGTCGAGGACCTCGCCAGCGGCCTGTGGGGGGCTCGGGATCTGGAGCCGTAAGGGGACCGCGCCGGCCCCGCTGTCATCCCGAGCGAAGCCGAGGGATCTCCCGAGCGGCGGCGCGCCGCCCCGGCCCCGCGAGGGGCTGAAGCCCCACGCTCCGTAAACACGTCCCTGGCGGGACGAGGGAGAAGGACGAGCATCGGGCACGACCGATCCCTCTCCCGTTGTCATCCTGAGCGCAGCGAAGGATCTGGTCGGGGGGGCCTTGGTTTCCTTCCCCCAGGTCCTTCGCTGCGCTCAGGACGACAACGGGGCCGACCGTGCCCGGCTTAGCCATCTCACTTCCCTCCCCGTCCCGCCAGGGACGTGTTTGGGTAGCGAGGGATTTCAGTCCCTCGCGCCCGGCCGGGATCGCGCAAGCCTCTCTCAGAACCCCCGCAGCTCCATCACGCTACCGATCTTCCCCGCCGGGAAATCGAAGGCCCGCGCGACGCCGGTGGCGGTGTCTGTGACCACCAGCTCGTGACCGAGCAGGGTCAGGCTGCCGTAGAAGAGCCAGAAGTGGCCGTTGATCTCGCGGCCGTCGAGGAGCTTGACGACGCCCTCGGGATTCGCCGGATCGAAGAAGGAGAAGGTCCCGGCCTGATCGGACAGCGGGGTGGCGGGCACGGCAGTGCCGTCCTTTCGTACCTCGACGGCGAAGCGCCCCGCGGCCAGGCAAAGCCGCTCGGCGTTGGCCACGCAGGGGCCGGCCTCGCGGGGGGCGAGCCAGCGGCCCGGCGGATTCAGCGTCCCGGCCTCGAAGCGCTGGACCGCGTGCCCCTCGTCGGTCCCGAACGCTTCGAGGTCGAAAGTGCCCGCGGCGCGGGATCCGCGCTTGTGGTAGCGGCGCGTCTCGCGGGTCACCGTGTCGGTCACGGTCAGGTCCACGTCGAAACTGGTCAAACCGTGGCTGAACAGCCACCAGCCACCGTTCACGGGCCTGCCGTCGAGCAGCTTCACCGCCACGTCGGGGGAGCTCGGGGACTCCAGCCCGAAGACCCCGGCATGGGGCGAGAGGCTCCCGGCCAGGGTGGGCACCACGCCCCGGGCAGGATCCCGCAGAGCCGCCTCGACCCGAAAACGACCGCCGCCGAGACAGATCGCCGTGGCCGACGGCTCGCAGGCCGGGCGGCCGGCGTCGAGGGGGATGCTCCACAGCTCGCGGCCGAAGACGCCGTCGTCGGCCGCGAAGAAGAGCCGCTGCGACGTGGCGGTGAAGCCCTCCGGCAGCGAGGAGAGGCCGCCGGGGGCGAGGTCCTGCACCAGGGCGGTGCCGTCCGCGGTGCCGTCGCTCGCCCAGGGCTCGCGGCCGTGGCGGCCGTCGTCGGCGGCGAAGAAGACCTGTCCACCCGCCACCTCGAGCTCGGCGGGGGAGGAGCCCGTCGCTCCCGGCCGCAGGTCCGCCACCAGCCGGGTGCCCTCGGCCGTGCCGTCGGTGTGCCAGAGCTCCCGGCCATGGACCCCGTCGTCGGCCACCAGGTAGAGCCCGCCGTCGCCGCCAAGGGCGGTCTCCGAGCCGAGGAGGAAGGGGTGGGTCTCCACGAAGCGGTGAAGCGGAGACGTCCCGGCTTCCGTGCCGTCCGTGGTCAGCAGCTCGAGCACCCCCATCTCCGGCGAGGCCCAGGCCAGCAGCCGATCCCCGAGCACCTGGAGGAGCGGTTGCGGCCCGCCGTAGCCGGTCCATGAGACCAGGGGGAGGAAGGCCCGCGTGCCTTCCGGAGTGCCGTCCGTGACCCAGGCGTCGACGTGGTTGTCGAGGCTGCCGATCGTGAAGTAGACCTTCCCGGCGTACTCGGTGAACGAGGGGGGGTGGAAGATCCAGGCGTCGGGGAAGGCCCGGAGCCGCCGGGTGCCGGCCGCGCTGCCGTCGGTCACCCAGAGGGCCGGGGCGACCCCCTCGTCCACCCACAGGAAGAGCCGGGAGCCCACGCCGAGCGTGGCGTGGATCCAGCGGATCTCCGGCAGTTCGGGAACCCAGGGCCCGGTGCCGGCCGCGGTGCCGTCCGTGCGCCAGAGCTCGATGCGGTTGGGATGGGTGTTGCTGTAGGTGAAGAAGGCGTCCAGGCCGCCAACGCTGGCGGTGGGCAGGTTCGGTACGACCAGCTCGGGGAAGACCGCGAGGCGGGTCGCCTCACCCTCGGCCGTACCGATTCTCCACAGGGAGCTGACGAAGAGGGCGCCGTCGTCGAAGCGGCGGAAGTACTGCGGTGCGACGCCGCGCAGTCGCCCACCGTAGCCCGCGCCGCCGGAGCAGAAGCTGGCCCTCCTCTCGAGAGGGAGGGTGCCGGTGCCCGAGCCGTCGCTGGTGTAGATCGCTGGTCCTTCCTCGCCACAGGCGTCGAATAACAGGCGATCCTCGTGGGCCCGCAGCTGGAAGGGGTTCGAGCCGCCGACCGCGGGTCTCAGCACGGCGAGCACCTCGGTGAGGGCGGGGGTGGCGTGCCACAGCTCGAAGCGCTCTCCGTCGTGGGTGGGAGCTGCGAAGAGCAGGCCCCCGGCCGTCCGGGCCAACCAGAGGGGATCGCGATCGTCGTAGATCGTCGGCCTCGGCAGGCGGGAGGAGGCCGGTAGCTCGGTGAGTCGCCGCGTGCCGGGGACGGTGCCGTCGGTCTCCCAGATCTGGCGCGCGCGGGAGGCGTCCGGCGCGATGAACAGCATCCCCTCCGCCGTGGGGGTAAAGCGGAAGACCTCGCCGCAGGCCCCCGAGCACGGCTCGGCCAGCTGCCGCGTTCCCCGCGCCGTGCCGTCGCTCTGCCAGATCTCGCTGCCCAGCTCGTTGGTGCCGCGGAAGAGGAAGCCACCCGCCACGGGCACGAAGGGCTCCTCGACGTCGAGACCGTTGCAGGCCCCGGAGCAGACCTCGGCCAGGCGCGTCAGGCTGCCGCGCCGGGAGCCCACCCGCCAGAGCTCCAGGCCGCTCTCGCCGTCGGTGGCGGGGAAGGTGACCTCGTCCCCCTGGACGAAGAGGTGCTGCGGGCCGGTGCCGCCGGCGAAGGGCTCGCGGTGGGCGAAGTCGGTGAGCCTCCGAGTGCCGGCGACACGGCCGTTCGAGAAGTAGAGCTCGTAGCCGAGGTCGCGCTCCAGAGCGATGAAGTACACGCCGCGCTCGGTCGCCTTGAGCCAGGAGAAGGTCGACAAACCCCAGCCGTGCTTCAGGCGGGTGATCGGCCCGGTGCCGGCGGCGGTGCCGTCGCTCGACCACAGCTGGAAGCGGTGGTTCACCCGGCCGACGAAGAAGAGGCGGTCGCCGGCGGCGGTCAGGCGCTCGGCGCCGCCCTCGACCAGGGCGAGCTTGTCGATCCGCCCGGAGGTGAGGTCGACGCGGAACAGGGCCCAGCGGCCGGCCTGCTTGGCCGAAAAGTAGAGGTTGCCGCGGAAGGTGGCCAGCTCGTAGGGCCCGATCTCGAGGGCCTGGGGCGCGAGCGGTGCCACCCGCCGGGTGCCGCTCGCCGTGCCGTCGGTGACCCAGACAGAGGGGGTGCCCGACAGATCGGAGCCCAGGAAGTACAGCCGGTCGGTCAGCCTCACGGGCCGTGGGAAGGAGGGCTGCACCACTAGGTCATCCGGGCCGATCTGCTCGGTGCCTTCGAGGCTGCCGTCGGTCGACCAGAGGGCGGAGTCGAAGATGGCGAGGCGGTTGGGTGCGGTGAACAGGAGCCGATCGCCGAAGGAGCCCAGCAGGAAGGGGTAGCCGCCGAAGGGGCTGGGCGACGAGGTCAAGGGGAAGGTGCCGGCGCGGGTGCCGTCCGAGGACCAGGGGCGAAGCTGGCCGACGGCGTCGGAGGCCAGGAAGATGACCCGGTCGCCCAGGGTCTGGAAGGTGTTCGGGGAGGACCCCTCCGGGTACTGGTTCTGGCTGATCAGGTCCCGGCTGAGGCTGGCGAGGGGGCGGGGCTCGGCGGCCGACGGCGTGGGCACGACGAGCCAGGCCAGTCCCAGCAGGGCGACGGCCAGGAAGGGCACGGCGCGCCGGGGAGCGCCAGAGAGCGCGAGCAGGCAGAGCGAGTCGAGTCGGGGCATGGAGCGGCTCCTTCCGAGCAGTGGGTCGGGTTTCCTCTAGCGGGGGACGCGCGGAATGGGCCCCGACTCGGTCACTCGGCACGGCGCAGGCGGATAGACTCGGGCCGTGTCCGACCCACAGCGGATCACCGAGCTGCTCGGTGCCTGGAGCGACGGCGACGGAGAGGCCTACGCCAGCCTGATGCCGCTGGTCTATGCCGAGCTGCACCGGCGGGCCGCGCGCTTCCTGCGCCAGGAGCGCTCCGACCACACCCTCCAGCCCACCGCCCTGGTCCACGAGGCCTACTTGCGCATGCTCGGTCAGCGCGAGATGCGCCTCCAGGACCGCGCGCACTTCTTCGCCCTGGCCGCGCGCATGATGCGGCGAGTGCTGCTCGACCACGCGCGCAAGCGAGGCACCGAGAAGCGGGGCGGCCGGGTGGTCGAGATCTCCCTCGAGGAGGCGCCCGAGCCCAGCGCCGAGCCCGGGGTCGACGTGCTGGTGCTCGACGACGCTCTGACTCGCCTCGCCGCCTTCGATCCCCAGGGAGCGTCGGTGGTCGAGCTGCGCTTCTTCGGCGGCCTGTCGATCGAGGAGACCGCCGCCGTCCTGGGCAGCTCCGCAGCCACGGTGACCCGCCGCTGGCGGGCGGCGCGGGCCTGGCTCTATGCCGAGCTGGCGGGCCGCGCGGCGCGGCCGCTCGCCTGAGACGGCCATGGACTCGGCGCGCTGGGGACGGATCGTCGGGATCTTCGAGGCCGTGCTCGAGGCGCCCGCGGCAGAGCGGGCCTCTCGGCTCGAGAGCCTGACCGCCGGCGAGCCGGAGCTGGCCGCCGAGGTACGGCGCCTGCTCGACTCCGACACCGCCGCCGGCGGCTTCCTGGAGGAGCCGGCGGCCCTGCCCCCCGCGCCCACGGTGAGGCTGGCCCTGCCGGCGACGATCGGCCGCTACCAGGTGCGAGAGCGCATCGGCCGGGGCGGCTTCGGCGAGGTCTTCCGCTGTCTCGATCCCCGGCTCGAACGCGAGGTGGCGGTGAAGACCCTGCACTCGGCCGATCCCGACCTGGGCCGGCGCTTCCTGCGCGAGGCAGTGATCTCGGCCCGGCTCGACCATCCCGGGATCGTGCGCGTCTTCGATTCGGGGCGAGACGGCGACACCCCTTACCTGGTGCAGGAGCTGCTGGCGGGGGAGGACCTCGATCGCCGGCTCTCCTCCGGCCGCCTGCCCGGCCTGGCCCAGCGCCTGGCCTGGCTGCGCGAGGTCGCCCAGGCCCTGGCCTGGGCCCACGCCGCCGGCGTGGTGCACCGGGACCTGAAGCCGGCCAACCTGCGCGTGCTGCCGGACGGGCACGTGAAGGTGATGGACTTCGGCATCGCCCATCTCGAGGGGCGGGACACCCGGCTCACCGGCCTCGGCACGGTGATGGGCACCCTCGCCTACATGGCCCCGGAGCAGGTGAGGGGGGAGCCGACCACCGAGGCCAGCGACCTCTACTCCTTCGGCGTGGTGGCCTACGAGCTGTTGACCTCGGCGCGGCCGTTCATCGCGGAGAGTGGCCCGGCTCTGCTCTACCAGGTGCTCGAGGGCCGGCCGTTGCCGATCCACGAGCGCTGGCCGGCCTGCCCGGCGGCGCTGGCGAGGCTGGTCGACCGCTGCCTGGCCCGCGAGCCGGCGCGGCGCTACCCGGACTTTCCCGCCCTGCTCCTCGATCTCGAGCGCGTGGCCGGGGAGCTCGACCCTCGCCTGGAGGCGCCGGTCGCGAGCGGCGGTGAGCGAGCCTCGGAGAGCCGGCGCTGGCGCCGCCTGAGCGGTCGTCGCGGGCGCTGGCTGGCCGCCGCCGGCGTGGCGGCGCTCGCCCTCCTGGCGGGTTGGCTCCTGAGCCGCCGGCCGGAGAGTCCGTCGCTGGCCGCCGCCACGGCGTCGCCGCCCTTGGGCGCCGTGGTGCTCGAGGCGCGGCCCTGGGCGCGGATCCTGTCGGCGGAGGGGCCCTCGGGGCCCCTCGATCTCGGCAGCCGGTCGAGCTTCACGCCGGTGCTCTGGCGCCTGCCGGCCGGGCGTTGGGTCTTCGATCTCCACCATCCCCGTGCCGCCGTGGCCGAGCGCTGCGAGGTGGAGGTGCGCCCCGGCGAGGTGGTGCGCTGCGAGCGAGTCTTCGCCAGGCCGGAGGTGGCGGAGTTCCTGCGCCGTTTCGACGGCGAGGCCGAGCCGTGAGGCGCGGACCCGCCATGCTCCTGGTCTCTGCGCTGGCCCTCGCCGCGAGCGCCGCGGACCACCGTCAGGTCTACCTCGACGGCCTCCGAGCCCTGCGCCGGGGCGCCCCGGCCGAGGCCGCCCGGCTGCTCGAGGTGGCGGTCGCCGCGCGGTCGCAGGAAGCGGCCCGGTCCCGCCTGGTGGGGGCGATCCCCGAGCCCTACCTGCCCCATCACTACCTCGGTCTGGCCCGCCACCGGCTGGGGGATTGCCCGGGAGCCCTGGCCGCCCTCGCCCGTTCGCGGGAGCAGGGGGTGGTGGCGGTGTTTCCCGAGCGCCTCGCCGAGGCCGCGGCGGTGATCCGTGGCTGCGAGGACCGCCAGCCGCCGGTGGCTTCCGCGCCGCCGCCGGAGCCGAAGGCGGTGGGGACTTCGGCGGCCCCCGAGCCGGTCGAGGCGGCGCCCGCGAGGACCGTCGGCCCGGTGCTGCAGGAGGAGGCGCCGCCGGCTCCGGCGGCGGCCGAGCCGCTGCTGCAACCCCAGCCAGGCCCGGCAACCCCACCGGCCACCGAGCTCTCGCCCTTGCCGCCGCCCCTGCCGGCCGCGATGGCGGCCTACTTCGACGGCGAGTACGGGCTCTGCCTGGCCAAGCTGGGCGAGGCCGGCCCCCCGGCCGACCGCCGCCAGCGCTTCTTGAGGGCCCTCTTCGGTGCCGCCTGCCGGCACGGCCTCTATCTGGTCAGCGGGGAGGAGGACGCGGAGCTGCTCGAAAGGGCGATCGACGACCTCGCCAGCGCCCGTCGCGAGCGCCCCGCCTTCGCCCCCCACCCGGATTTCTTTTCGCCCCGCTTCATCGACTTCTTCCGCGATCACCCACCGTAGGCCGAACCGCGGCGAGGCCCGAGGCGAAGGGTCTGAGCGGATCCTCCTTCCGCCTTGTCATCCTAAGCGCAGCGAAGGATCCGGACGGGGGCGTCCTGTTCCTTTCCCCCAGATCCTTCGCTCCGCTCAGGATGACAAGGGCCGTGATGCCCTCCCTTCTGAACCCCTCTCCCAGAGGGCTGGAGTGGGCGGGCTGGGAGAGGGGCAGGGGTGAGGGTCTCTAAAACCGCGCCACCGCCGACAGCGAGAACGTCCGCGTCGTATCGGACACGTCGGCAGCGAGGTCCAGCTGGAGGCGGTGGATCACGATGCCCAGGCCGCCGGCCAGGTGCAGCTCGTCCTCCCCGCGCCGAAAGCGCGCGCGCAGCACCTCGTTGCGGCCCTCGTAGCGGATGCGGTGATCCGGGTCGTGCCAGACGCCGAGGCGCACGGCGAACGGCAGCCTCGAGGCCAGGGTCTGCCACTCGCAGCCGAGGTGCAGCTCGTTGGCGTCGTCCACCTCGAAGCGATCGGGCTCGCTGTCCATGGTCCTCAGCACGTTGACCAGGTCGTCGGTCAGATCGCCGTACTGCACGTGGTCCCAGTCGAAGGCGAGGGTCAGCTCGTCGCTCAGCCGCCAGGCCACGCCCAGGCCGAGGACGTCGGGCACGTGGAAGAGCCCCGGGCCACCGAGGTCGCGCTGGACCTGCCCGGGCTCCAGACCCCGCGGGCCGTCCACCACTTCGGCGCGGAAGGGGAAGTCCGGTCCCTGGCGGTACACGGCGCCGACGCTCCATTTGCCGCTGACCTTCCACAGGATCCCCAGGTTGACGCCCCAGTCGCGGTCCTCGCCCTCCTGGGTCTGGATGTTCGAGACGTTGCCCGGCAGGAAGTCCGCCGGGCCGTAGAACGCACCCGTCAGGCCGTCGCGCAGCAGGTCACCGGTGGGCTCGGTGCGGCTGAAGCGCTCGGTGCGGGAGGCGAGAGCGAAGTCGTACGAGGAGACGCTGGCACCCAGGAAGAGCCGGTCGGTCAGCCGCCAGGAGCCGGCGACCCCGACGTGCCAGATCTCCAGGTCGAGGCTCGAACGGACCGGCTGGGTCCGCGAGGTGTTGTTGCGCCCGCCGACGAAGGGCCCCTGGGAATCGATCGCGGCCTCGTAATCGGCCAGCTGGTGGCGGTAGAGGGCCACGGCCCAGCGGCCCCCGGCATAGACGGTGGACAGAAAGGACAGCGCCGCCGTCTCGCTCGCCACCCGGCCCTTCCTCAAGCCCCCCACGGTGTCGATGCCGATGCCCGTGACCCCGGTCTCCGGCGTGTGGCCGCCGGCGGCGAAGCGGCTCTCGAAGCGCCAGGAGCGCACCTCGACCGAGGCCTCCGAGGCCGGCAGCTGGGCCAGTCCGGCGGGGTTGGCGTAGGCCGCCGTGGCGTCGTCCGCCAGGCCCAGGAAGGCCCCACCGAGGGCCAGGCTCCGCGCCCCTGGGGTCGAGAAGTTGAACTGCGCGCCGGTCTGGATCTCGTCGTTCGACTGCCCCAGCGCGGGCAGCCCACCGGCCACCAGGGCCGCAAGCAGGGCGAGGGCGGGACGGATCGTCCGGAGGGTCATGAGGATGGGGGAATCCTCGCACATTGGCGCTCCCGTGCCGTATCCTTCCCTCACCTTCCCACCCGACCCCCCAGGAGCCCCCGCCGGTGACGACCGAGCCGCGAGAGACCCCGCCCGCCCCGCCTCCTGTGCGTCCCTACGAGATCGTCAGCTGGGCGATGTTCGACTTCGCCAACTCGAGCTACACGACCCTGATCGTCACCGTGGCGTTCTCGGTCTACTTCACCAAGCTGGTGGTGCCGGCGGGGCGGGGGGACGCGGATTTCTTGTGGGGGCTGGGGATCTTCGTCAGCAACCTGCTGGTGATGCTGGGCGGACCGGTGCTGGGGGCCATGGCGGACGACATGGGGCGCAAGAAGCAGTTCCTCTTCGCCACCTACGCGCTTTGCGTGCTCGGCACATTCGCCCTCTACCGGGTGCTGCCGGGCGACGTGGCCCTGGGTCTGAGCCTCTTCGTGCTGTCCAATCTCGGCTTTTCCTTCGGCGAGAACCTGGTGGCCTCCTTCCTGCCCGAGATCTCGACACCGGCCAACGTCGGCCGCATCTCCGGCTTCGGCTGGGGCTTCGGCTACTTTGGCGGGCTGGTCTGCCTGGCGGCGGCCTGGCCCCGGGTCAAGGGCGGCTTCGTGCTGGCCAACCTGGGCGAGCTGCGCCTGGCCTGGGTGACCACGGCGGCCTTCTTCCTGGTCGCCGCGCTGCCGACCTTCCTGTTCCTGCGCGAGCGGGCGCCGCGGGGGCCGCGGCGGGCCTTGGGTGCCTACTTCGCCGTGAGCTTCGGGCGCCTGCGGCAGACTTTCCGCTCCCTCAGCCTCTTCCGCGACCTCTCGGTGTTCCTGGTTGCCTTCTTCTGCTTCTCGGCCGGGCTCACCACGGTGATCGCCTTCGCCTCGATCTATGCCGAGCGCACCTTCGGCTTCGAGGTCGGAGAGCTCTTCCTGCTCTTCATCGCCCTCCAAGTCTGCTCGGCGGCGGGAGCCTTCGCCTTCGGGGCCGTGCAGGATCGCATCGGGGCGCGCAAGACCATCGCCATCAGCCTGGTGCTGTGGATCGTGGTGGTCACCGGCGCGGCCCTGGTGCCGTCCAAGGTGGGATTCTGGGTCGTGGCGGTCGCGGCCGGGCTGGGCATCGGCTCACTCCAGTCGGCCTCGCGGGGGTTGGTGGGGCTGTTCGCGCCGGTCAGCAAGAGCGCCGAGTTCTTCGGGCTGTGGGGCCTCGCCGGCAAGGGGGCCTACATGATCGGTCCCCTGGTCTTCGGCGCCGTCTCCTCCCTGTCCGGCTCGCAGCGCCTGGCGATCCTCTCGACGCTGCTGTTCTTCATCGCCGGCCTGATCGTGCTCTTCCGCGTTGACGAGCGCCGCGGCCAGGCCGCGGCGGCGGCCTGGGAGGAGCGGGCGACTTAAGGGAGAAACCGCTCGGCCGTGCCGGGGGCGGGCAGGCGGCAAGTGTCGAAGCGGCCGAACCAGCGGTAGCGGCGGGCGGCGACGAAGTCGTAGGCCGCGTTGCGGAGGGGACGCGGGATCAGCCGCAACCAGGAGAGCGCGCGCCAGAAGCCACCGAGGTGGCGCAGCACGATCAGGATGGCGTCGCTCTTGAGGTGCACCCGCTCCCGGGGAGTGCCCGGGTCAGTGATCAGGACCACCGTTTCGAGCTCGGTGGGGAGAGGCAGCCGGGCAGCCAGTTGCCGGGCCGTCTCGCCCTGGAGCGGGGCGTAGAGGAAGCGCCCGGCGCGGTCGTGGCCCAGGCTGAACTGCACCGAGCGGTCGCAGAGACCACAGACGCCGTCGTAGAGCAGCAGGTGCCGGCAGGGGGGAAAGGCGCCCATCGCCGCTCATGATAGGCCGGAGCGCCCACAGCTGCTGTACCATGCCGCGACAACCCGGGGGACGGACGACCGATGCGCAGTTTCCTCGACGGCGTGGTGGTAGTGGCGACGCGCTTCCTGGTCTCGATCTTCTTTCGCCGCGTCGAGATCGTGGGGGAAGGGAGGCTGCCGGTCAGCGGCCCGGTGGTCCTGGTCGCCAACCACGTCAACTCGCTGGTCGACCCCCTCCTGCTGATCGCCGCTTCGCCCCGACCCTTGCGCTTCCTCGCCAAGAGCACCCTTTTCGACAATCCCCTGATGAGGCCCCTGCTGGCCCTGGCGGCGGTGATCCCGGTCTACCGCAGGATGGACTCGGGGGTCGACACCGCCAAGAACCTCGAGACCTTCACCCGTTGCCACGAGCTGCTGCGCTCCGGCGGGGCCCTCGCCCTCTTTCCGGAAGGCATCAGTCACAACGAGCCGGCCCTCGCTCCGCTCAAGACCGGCGCGGCCCGCATCGCGCTCGAGGCGGAGGAGCGCTTCGGGCCGCTGGGGGTGCGGATCGTGCCGATGGGCCTGACCTTCGACGCCAAGGGGGAGTTCCGCTCGCGGGCCCTGGTGGAGATCGGCGAGCCGATCGACCCGGCGGCCGAGCTCGAGCAGGGGGGCGCGAGCGATCCGGCGGCGGTGCGGGCGCTGACCGCGCGGATCGAGCAGGGACTCGCGGCGGTCACCCTCAACTATTCCTCGTGGCGCGAGGCGGCGCTGATCGGGCAGGCGGCAGACGTCTTCGGTCGGCCGGCGCTCGAGGTTCCGGACCGCCGCTCCCTGGCCGAGGACTTCGACCTTCAACGGGCGCTGATCGAAGGCTACGAGGACCTCGCCTCCC
Source organism: Thermoanaerobaculia bacterium (assembly GCA_044869955.1). GTDB lineage: Bacteria > Acidobacteriota > Thermoanaerobaculia > Multivoradales > SZUA-115 > CALMKX01. Next base: position 17,980 of record JBIOYC010000139.1, read on the forward strand.
GCCACCCGGACGAGGTCCGCGAGGCGGCGGACGCCGTCGCCCGCTACGGCCGGCTGCTCAAGGCCGCCCGCCTGCGCGACGACCAGGTGGCCTCCTCGTACTCGGCTCCCTCGGTGGCGCGTTACCTGGCGAGGAAGCTCGGCGGATTGGTGCCCCTGGCACCCTTCGCGTTGGTGGGGGCGGTGCTCAACTACCTGCCCTACCGGCTGGCCGGAGTGTGCTCCCGGTGGCTCGGCCGGCAACCCGACCTGAAGGCAACCTACAAGTTGTTCCCGTCGTTGGTCCTGTTCCCCCTGACCTGGGGGCTCGAGGTCTGGGCCGCCGCCCACTGGCTGGGGCCGGCCTGGGCCCTGGCCACCCTGGTGGCGGCGCCCCTGCTCGGCCGGCTGGCCCTGGCCTTCGAGGACCGCCGGCGCAGCCTCTTCCGCGAGACCCGCGCCTACCTGCTGCTGGCGACCCGCGAGGGCGCCGCTCACGAGCTGGCGGAGCGACGCCGTGCCGCCCGCGAGGCGGTGCACCGGCTGGCGTCGCTGGCGGCCCGAACCTGATTTCCACGTTCCCGAGGAGACCGAACGCATGCCCGAGAAAACCCCCCAGAGCTACCAGAACCACGCGAGGTTCGTCCCGGCCTACCACTACCTGGCCGCCGGGATCCTCACCCTGAACCTTCTCTGGTCGGCCTGGAAGCTGATCAAGTCCCCCTCGATCGACGCCGGCATGGCGCTCGCCTTGGCCGTGGCCCTGATCCTCATGCTGCTGTACCTGCGGATCTTCCCCCTGAAGGCCCAGGATCGGGTGATCCGGCTCGAGGAACGGATGCGCCTGGCCCGCTTGCTCCCGGCCGACCTGCAGGCCCGGATCGAGGAGCTGCGCCCTGGCCAGCTGGTGGCCCTGCGCTTCGCCAGCGACGAGGAGCTGCCGGAGCTGGTGCGCCGCACCCTCGCCGGCGAGCTGCCCAGGACCCAGGACATCAAGAAGGCCATCCGGAGCTGGCGGGGGGATTACCTTCGGGTCTGAGGTCTGCTACACTCCGCGGTCCCGCGCCGACAGTAGCTTCTGTGGCCAGGGATGCAAGCGACAGTGGCGCATCACCGTGCCGGTTGACGGCAGCGCCCGGCTTGTCTAGAATCCGCGTTCTTGCGCCGAGGGTCCCTCCCAGGGACCGTGGCGATTAGGGCCTCAGGGCCCAGGCTCCGAAGCCAAAACGGCCTCCGCCAGCAGGCGGCGGCCGAGAGAAGAGGTCCCAGGCGGGGCCTCGTGTCCCGTCGCCGAGGGCGGCCGGGAACGTCCTTCCGTCTCTTCGGCGCAAGGAATGGAGAGGAGAAGCTCGAAGGTATGCCGACGATCCACCAACTGGTCCGCAAGGGTCGGGAACGCATCGAGGACAAGACCAAGAGCCCGGCCCTGCAGGCTTCGCCGCAGCGCCGCGGGGTCTGCGTCCGCGTGTACACCCAGACGCCCAAGAAGCCGAACTCGGCCCTGCGCAAGGTCGCGCGCGTCCGTCTCACCAACGGCATCGAGGTCACCACCTACATTCCGGGCGTCGGCCACAATCTCCAAGAGCACTCGATCGTGTTGATCCGCGGAGGTCGCGTCAAAGACCTTCCCGGAGTCCGTTATCACGTGATCCGTGGCACCCTCGACGCGGTCGGGGTGAACGGTCGTCGGCAGGGTCGGTCCAAGTACGGGACCAAGCGCCCGAAGTCCTAGCGGAGATCAGAAGCGATGCCCAGGCGCCGTGAAGTTCCCAAACGCGAGGTCCTGCCGGACCCGATCTACAGTTCCCAGTTGGTCACCAAGTTCATCAATGTGATGATGTCCGACGGCAAGAAGACGATTGCCCAGCGCATCCTCTATAGCGCCCTCGACAGCATCCGCGAGCGCACCAGCGACGACCCGATCAAGGTCTTCAAGCGCGCCATCGAGAACGTCAAGCCGGCGGTCGAGGTCAAGTCCCGCCGCGTCGGTGGCTCGACCTATCAGGTTCCCGTCGAGGTTCGCCCCAACCGGCGACTGGCTCTGTCGCTGCGCTGGCTGATCACCACGGCGGCGAGCCGCGGTGAGAAGACGATGCGCGCCCGGCTGGCCAACGAGCTGATGGACGCCGCCGAGCACCGTGGCGGGGCGATCAAGAAGAAGGACGACACGCACCGGATGGCGGAGGCGAACAAGGCGTTCTCGCACTACCGCTGGTAGGGCTCGGCGGGTGCCGCAGGGCTCCCGCTCCTCTCCTCCGGTTCCAGGAGACACCAGGACTTTTGACGGGACGGCCTCGTCGTCCCGTGATCGTGAGAAAGCAGAAGACTCGACATGGCACGCAGTACTTCGCTCGAGATGACCCGAAACATCGGGATCATGGCTCATATCGACGCCGGTAAGACGACGACGACCGAGCGCATCCTCTATTACACCGGGGTGAGCTACAAGATCGGTGAGGTCCACGAGGGCACCGCCGTGATGGACTGGATGGTCCAGGAGCAAGAGCGCGGCATCACCATCACGGCCGCGGCCACCACCTGCTTCTGGAGGGACTACCGGATCAACATCATCGACACCCCCGGCCACGTCGACTTCACCGCCGAGGTGGAGCGCTCCCTGCGGGTGCTCGACGGCGCCGTGGCGGTCTTCGACGCGGTCGCCGGCGTCGAGCCGCAGTCCGAGACGGTGTGGCGCCAGGCGGACCGCTACCGTGTCCCGCGCATCGCCTTCGTCAACAAGATGGATCGCATCGGCGCCGACTTCGAGCGCACCGTCTCGATGATGAAGACCCGCCTCGCCGCCTCCCCCGTCCCCCTCCAACTCCCCCTCGGCAAAGAAGACACCTTCCTGGGCGTGATCGACCTGATCGCCATGAAGGCGATCGTCCATCGTGACGATAGCCTGGGTGCCGACTATCTGGTGGAGGACATCCCGGCCGAATACCTCGACGACGCGCACGCCATGCGCGAGAAGATGGTCGAGGCGATCGCCGAGACGGACGAGACCTTGCTCGAGAAGTACCTGTCCGGCGAAGCGGTCACGAACGAGGAGCTGGTGGCCGGCCTGCGCCGGGGTGTGGTCAGTAACCAGCTGCACCCCGTGCTCTGCGGCGCCGCGTTCAAGAACAAGGGCGTCCAGCCCCTGCTCGATGCCGTCATCGCCTACTTGCCGTCGCCCCTCGACGTTGCCGCCGTGATCGGTCATGAGCCGGACGGCGATGCCCAGATCGAGCGGCGGCCGTCGGACGACGAGCCTTTCTCCGCCCTCGTCTTCAAGATCATGAGCGACCCGTTCGTGGGTCAGCTCACCTACTTCCGGGTCTACTCCGGTCACGTCGAGTCCGGCAATTCGGTGCTCAATGCCACGACCGGTCGTTCCGAGCGCATCGGCCGTCTGCTCAAGATGCACGCCAACAAGCGCGAAGAGATCAAGGAAGTCTGGGCGGGCGACATCGCGGCCGCGGTGGGTCTTAAGGACGTCACCACCGGCAGCACGATCTGTGATCCCAAGAAGCCCGTGGTGCTCGAGTCGATGACCTTCCCGGAGCCGGTGATCGCGGTCTCGATCGAGCCCAAGACCAAGGCCGACCAGGAAAAGCTCGGTCTCGCCCTCGCCAAGCTGATGCAGGAAGACCCCACCTTCCGGGTCCATACCGATCCGGACACCGGGCAGACCCTGATCTCCGGCATGGGCGAGCTGCACCTCGAGATCATCACCGACCGCCTGGTGCGAGAATTCAAGGTCGGCGCCACCGTCGGCCGGCCGCAGGTCGCCTACAAGGAGGCCATCACCGCGGAGGCCAACGCCGAAGGTCGCTTCGTGCGGCAGAGCGGTGGCCGCGGTCAGTACGGCCACGCCAAGATTCGCGTCCGTCCCACCAGCGAGGCCGACTTCGTGTTCGTCAACGCGATCGTCGGCGGTGTGATCCCCCGCGAGTTCATCAAGCCGATCGAGGCCGGCATCAAGGAGGCCATGGAAACCGGCCCTCTCGCCGGCTACCCGATCACGGGCGTCGAGGTCGAGCTCTACGACGGCAGCTACCACGACGTCGACTCCTCCGAGATCGCCTTCAAGATCGCCGGCTCGATGGCCTTCCAGGACGGCGCCAAGCGCGCCCGTCCGGTGCTGATGGAGCCGATCATGGCGGTCGAGGTGGTCACTCCCGAGGATTACATGGGGGACGTCATCGGGGACATCAACTCCCGCCGGGGCCGCGTCCAGCAGATGGAAGCGCGCGGCGCCGCCCAGGTCATCACCTGTCGCGTCCCCCTGTCCGAGATGTTCGGCTACGCCACGGATCTGCGCTCCCTCACCCAGGGGCGCGCCAACTACACGATGCAGTTCGCTGCTTACGAGCAGGCGCCGAAGAACGTCAGTGAAGAAGTCGTTGCCAAGGCTGCCGGCTAGGGCGAACTTCGAAAGAAGATCGAGGAGAGATCATGGGCAAGCAGAAGTTTGAGCGTTCGAAGCCGCACGTGAACGTGGGGACGATCGGTCACGTGGATCACGGGAAGACGACGTTGACGGCGGCGATCACTCGCGTGCTGGCGTCGAAGGGGTTGGCGGACTTCGTGGCGTTCGACCAGATCGACAAGGCTCCGGAGGAGCGGGAGCGCGGGATCACGATCGCGACGGCTCACGTGGAGTATCAGTCGGACAAGCGGCACTACGCTCACGTCGACTGTCCGGGTCACGCGGACTACGTGAAGAACATGATCACGGGTGCTGCGCAGATGGACGGTGCGATCCTGGTGGTTTCGGCGGCGGACGGTCCGATGCCGCAGACGCGGGAGCACATCCTGCTGGCCCGTCAGGTGGGTGTGCCCTGTATCGTGGTGTTCATGAACAAGTGCGACATGGTGGACGATCCGGAGCTCCTGGACCTGGTGGAGCTGGAGATCCGCGAGCTGCTGTCTTCCTACGACTTTCCCGGTGACGACATTCCGATCATCCGCGGCTCGGCCCTGAAGGCTCTGGAGGCGGGCAACGCGGACGATCCGTGGGGCGCCAAGATCATCGAGCTGGTGTCGGCGGTGGACGACTACGTGCCGCTGCCGGAGCGGGCGATCGACAAGGACTTCCTGATGCCGATCGAGGACATTTTCTCGATCCAGGGTCGTGGCACGGTGGTGACCGGCCGCGTCGAGCGCGGAGTGGTGAAGGTGGGCGACGAGGTGGAGATCGTGGGCATCCGGCCGACCGCCAAGTCGATCGTGACCGGGGTCGAGATGTTCCGCAAGCTGCTGGATCGGGGCGAGGCGGGCGACAACATCGGCGTGCTGCTGCGCGGCACCAAGAAGGACGACGTGGAGCGGGGTCAGGTGCTGGCGAAGCCGGGCTCGATCAACCCTCACACGCGGTTCCGCGCCGAGGTCTACGTACTGACGAAGGAAGAGGGCGGCCGTCACACGCCGTTCTTCAAGGGATACCGTCCGCAGTTCTACTTCCGCACCACGGACGTGACGGGTGTGGCGGAGCTGCCGGAGGACATGGAGATGGTGATGCCCGGGGACAACGTGAACCTGGGCGTGGAGCTGATCGCTCCGATCGCGATGGAGAAGGGCGTGCGCTTCGCCATCCG
>JBIOYC010000140.1:0-7236 GCA_044869955.1 Thermoanaerobaculia bacterium
CCAGCTCGCCGAGAGCCTGGCGCGAGCCCAGCTCGCCAGCCTGGCGGGCAAGCTCCAGCCTCATTTCCTGTTCAATGCCTTGAACGCCATCTCCGCCACCATGTACGAGAACCCGGCAGCGGCCGACGAGATGCTCGAGAAGCTCTCCGAGCTGCTGCGCGCCTCGCTGCAGCGCGCCGACGTCGAAACCGTGCCGTTGGCCGAGGATGCAGCCCTGCTCGATCGCTACCTGGCGATCATGAGGGCCCGATTCGGCGACGGGCTCGAGGCCCAGGTCGAGATCGGAGCCGGCACCGAGGAGGCCCGGGTGCCCCCCTTCCTGCTCCAGCCCCTGGTCGAGAACGCCATTCGCCACGGCAACCTCGAGCGAGAAGGCCGCGGCCAAGTCCTCGTGCGCACTGAGCGGAAGGACGGCAGGCTCGAAATCACGGTCGAGGACGACGGCGCCGGGGTCTCGGCGGGGAGCCCGGGCCTCGGGCTCGGCCTGTCGGCCACCGCCGAGCGCCTGGCTCTGCTCTACGGTGAGGAGCACCGGATCGAGGCCGGCCCGGGCCCGGACGGCGGCTTCCGCGTGCACCTCCAGCTGCCCTGGCGGAGCACCGGGGAGGTGCCGGGTTGATCCGCGTTACCCTGGTCGACGACGAGCCGCCGGCGCTCCGCAAGCTGCGCGCTCTGCTCGCCGTCGAGGCAGACGTCGAGATCGTGGGCGAGGCCGGAAACGGCCCGCAGGCCGTGGCCCTGCTGCGAGCCACCCGGCCGGATCTGGTGTTCCTCGACATCCAGATGCCCGGGCTCGACGGCTTCGGCGTGCTCGCCGAGCTGGCCCCGGAGGAGCGACCGCGGGTGGTCTTCGTCACCGCTTACGACCAGCACGCCCTGCGCGCCTTCGAGGTCCACGCCTTCGACTACCTCTTGAAGCCCTTCGCCCCGGCCCGGTTGGCCGGGGTGCTGGCCCGCGCCCGCGAGCAGCTCGCGTCGCCACGGGACGCCGGCCTCGCCCAGCGCCTCGAGCGGCTGCTCGCCAGCGTCGGCGAGCAACGGCCTCAGAGCCGCCTCCTGGTCGAGAAGGTGGACGGCCGCGAGATCCTCCTGCCGGTCGAGAGCCTCGACTTCGCGCGCGCCGAGCGCAACGAGGTGACCTTCCACACCCGAGAGGAGGTCCTCCGCCGCCGCGGCACCATCTCGGAGCTCGAGACCCGCCTCGACCCCGAGCGCTTCCTACGCATCAACCGCTCGGAAATCGTCCGGTTGGACGCCGTGGCCGAGCTCCAACCCTGGTTCCATGGCGACTATCGCGTGGTGCTCAAGAGCGGCACGGTGCTCTCCTGGAGCCGGCGCTATCGGGCCCGCGACAAGGGGCGGTTCTGAGGGGGGCGGGCGGGCGGATCGATCCAACCCCTACGACAGGTTCTCCTTCAGGTACTCGATCACCTCCGTCAGGGCCTTCCGGGTGGGGTGGTCGGGGTCTTCCGCCAGGTCTCCCGCCAGCACCGAGTGGCCCTCGCCTGTGATCGGCACCGCCGGCTCGCGGAGTACCGGCCCGAGCTCCCGGCGTAGGGTCTCTCGCCGCTCCCGGGGGCAGATGGGGTCCTCTTCGAAACGCAGCAGGAAGATCTGCAGCCCTTCCCGCTGGCAGCGCGCGCGGGAGGCCGTGAGATCGAGGGGCGCCACGCCGGGGTCGGCCTTCGTCGCTCGCGAGCTCCAAGGGAGGACGATCGGCATGGATGGCTGGCCGGCCACGGCCGCGTGGACGGCGGGCTCGAGGATCAGGGGGATCACGAAGCCGCCGGTCAGGCACATGCCGATGGCCCCGACCTTGCCCGGCCGGTCCTCGGCGATGCGACGGGCCAGGGCCCGCAGCCAGGCGACGACCGGGCTGGTCCGGCCGGCGGCGCAAGCCCGCCATTCCTTGCGGATGCACAGCCGCGGCAGCTGGATCAGGGCAGAGCTGCGCTTCTCGGGCTCCCCGAAGAACAAGGGTAGGTAGAGGGTGAAGCCCTCCTTCACCAGCGTGTCCGCCAGGTCCAGGCAGGCCTTCACCATCCCCGGCAGCTCGTGCATCAAGAGCACCCCCGGCCCGGTGCCCTTGAGGAACACTGGGTACTCGAGACCCTGGTGAGGGAAGGTGAAGGCGCCGTAGTCGCGGGGCGGGGTCATGGGAAACCGCCGCGCTAGCGACAGCCGCAGGTGCCTTCGCAGCCGGCGCTGCGGTGGCGACAGGGAGCCATCCCTTACCCCTCCTTCAACGACTCGAACGGCGCCACGGCGGCGGCTCGCTGGGCTGGCAGCAGGCAGGCGAGGAGGGAGATGAGCGCGAGGCCGAGGCCCACCAGCAGGAAGGTCGGGGGATCGGCGGGATCGACCTCGTAGAGCAGGCTCGCGGCGCCCCGCGCCAGGACGAGGCTCGCCACCACACCGAGGCCGAGGCCCGCCGCCGTCAGGAGGAGACCGTCGCGCAGCACCAGGCGGCGGATCTGGGCCGGCCGGGCGCCGAGGGCCAACCGGAGGGCGAACTCCCTCAGCTGCTGGGCCACGCCGTAGGAGACCACACCGTAGATGCCCACCGCCGCCAGCGCCAGGGCGAGGCCGGCGAAGACCCCGACCAGCCAGGTCAAGAAGCGGCGGCGCTGGGTGTTCTCGCGCGCGAAGTCCTCGAGCAGGGCGGCACGGAAGATCGGCTGCACCGGATCCACCTTCCACACCTGCTGCTGGGCCGCCTCGAGCAGGGAGCCCGGGTCCCCGGCGGTGCGCACCACCACCGACATCATGCCCTGCGGGCGCTGCGCGAAAGACATCACCAGCTCCGGACGCGGCGCGACCTCGAGGCCCTCCTGGCGGACGTCCGCCACCACGCCGACCACGGTCCACCACCGGTTGTCCGCCTCGTGACGGATCCGCTTGCCGAGCGGGCTGCCCTCGGGGAAGAAGCGGCGCACCGCGGTCTCGTTGAGCATCGCCACCGGCAGGCTCTCGGGGCCGTCGGCCGCAGTGAAGGGACGGCCCGCGACCAACCGCCGCCCGAGCGCCGCGAGGTAGCCCGGGGTGCCGGTCTTGACCGCCGCGCGGTCCTTCTCCGACTCGGCCCGACCTTCTACCTCGAGGCCCAGGGTGCCGCCCTGGATCACGGACAGGGGCAGGGTCGTCATCGAGCCTACGCTCTCCACCCCGGGCAGGGCCGCGAGCCTCTCCTCCAACTGCTCGTAGAACAGCCTCGTGGCCGCGGGCTCGCGGTAGCTGTCGCCGAAGACGAAGAGCTGGAGGGCCAGAGCCCCCTCGGGCCGGAAGCCCGGGTCCTGGGCGTTGAGCCGCCAGAGGCTCTTGATCATCAGGCCGGCTCCCACCAACAGCACCAGGGCCATGGCCAGCTCCGCCACCGTCAGCCAGCGGCGCGAGCGGGCAGCCGAGCCCACGGCGCTCCGGCCGCCGGCGCGCAGGGCGGCCGATGGGGCGCTGCCGGCGAGCTGCCACGCGGGCAGCAGCCCGAACACCGGCCCGGCGAGCAGGATCAGGAGCATCGAGACCCCCAGCGCCCGCCCGTCGAGCCCGACCTCGGCCGCTCGAGGCAGGTCGGCCGGGTTGGCGGCGGCGAGGATCTCCGTGCCCCAGGCCGCGATCAGCACGCCGAGCACTCCACCCGCCACGGCGATCAGGGTGCTCTCGGCGAGCATGAGCGATAGCAAACGACCCCGGCTGGCACCGAGGGCCACCCGCGCCGCCAGCTCCGGACGCCGGGCGAGGCCTCGGGCGAGCATCAGATTGGTGACGTTGGTGCAGCCCACCAGCACCAGGAGACCCACCGCCGCGAGGGCCAGGAAGAGGTTTTTCCGCACTCCGCCGACCACGCTCTCCTGGAGCGAGGTCAGCCGCAGGCGGAAGCCCTTGTTGCTGTCCGGGTACTCGGCGGCGAGGGCGGCGGCGACGGTGTCGGTCTCGCGCTGGGCGGCGTCCAGACTCGCTCCCGGTCCGAGCCGACCGACCGCGCCGAGGTAGCGGCCGGCGCGCCGGGTATCGCGGGCAAGGTCCATGGGAATCCACATCTTCACTTCGCGGCTGGGAAAGGCGAAGGCCTCGGGCATCACGCCGACCACTGTCCAGGGCTCCTCCTCCAGGCGGATCTGCTTGCCGACGATGCCCGGGTCGCCGCCCAGCTCGCTCTGCCAGAGACCCCAACTGAGCAGGACCACGTGGTTCTCCTCGGTCTCTCCGGCACGGAAGGTGCGGCCGTGGAGGGGAGGCACCCGCAGCAGGTCGATCATGCCCGAGCTCACCCGCAGGGTCGTGATGTCGCGGGGCCGACCGTCGGTGTTGAGAGAAAGGCCGTACCAGCTCCAGGCCTCCACGCCGACGAGGGAGGTCAGGCGGCGCTGGTAGTCGAGGAGGTCCGCGCTGGAAATCCCGCTCCCCTCGATGCCCTTCTCGAGGTTGGTGGAGGAGACGGCGACCAGGCGATCGGGCTCGCCGAAGGCCAAGGGCTTGAGCAGGACCGCGTTGACGACGCTGAAGACCGCCGTCGCGGCGCCGATGCCGATGGCGATGGTGGCGATCGCCAGCAGAGCGTAGCCGGGTCGTTTGGCGAGGGAGCGGGCGGCGAAACGCAGATCCTCGAACAAATGGCTCATCAGCGACTCCCCGGGGCTATCGCGGCGGGCACCCGCCGCGGTCTGAAGGCAAGGATCCAACGCCTTCAATACGCCGGGGCCCGGGACAAGGTTCCGGCGGGGGCCAGAAAACACCAGCCCCCGGGCTGAACGCACCGGGGGCTTCGGCAGAAGGTGCTCCGGACCCCTTACTCTCGGGGCCGGCCCACGCGGTCAGGCCGGGAGCCGTCGTCGAACAGCTCCGGGTTGGCCCACAGGACGTGGGTCAGGATGTAGTTGCCGTGGCCGAAGTCGAGCAGGTAGACGGCGCTCAGCCCGTCCTCGCTCGCCTCCACGAGCTTGCCCCACTGAGCCGGGGTGGCGTAGTCGACGTCGGTCATCGCCGGAGGCATGTCGACGGCACCCCGCTTGACGGTCGTGAAGCTGTCCAGGTGCGCGTAGATGTCCTCGAGCAGGTCGTAGTCATGCGCGTTCGGGTGCTGGTTCGGATTGGGATCGTTCGAATAGTCCATGCAGGTGCCGAGGGGCGGGTTGCCGAAGTCCTCGTCCTGGTGATCGAGGCCGAAGGTATGACCGACCTCCTGGCACATCACCAGGTTGCGCCACGCCGGGGTGTTGTAGGCCGAGGTGTTGAAATAGGTGTCGTTGAGCTTGACCGTCCCCTGCGAGATGTGGCCGCTGGTGAGCCAGATCTGGGCGATCCCCAACCAACCGTTGTTGCCGTAGGTGGTGTTGCAGACCTCGACGCGGCCGCTGGTCGGCCGGCAATTCCTCGGGTTCTTGCCGCTGGCGACGACGGTCGTGTTGAGCACCGAAGAGGCTGACCAGTCGCTCGAGGTCGTAGCGAGGTACGAGTCCCAGGCGGACGTGACGTTGTCGCCCAACTTGAGCGTGAAGGGGTTCGCCGTCCGTGCCCAGTGATAGCCGCCCCAAGAATGGTCGGCGTGAACCAGCAAGGGCACCGCGGCGACGACGAGAGCCAAGCCGAGCATGAGGACGAGAGAGCGGCGACGCGCTACTCGAGGCATGGTGACTCCTCCTTGTTGCGAGAGGTAGATCCGGCGAGAGCGAACGAACGCCGTCCGCTCGAAGCCTCCATGGGTAGCCAGCGGCTCGGCGCAGTGCCGACCGCCCACGTCGCGGCCCAGCCCGATCGGGCCAGGGCACCGCCACTCCGCCAGTCACTCTTGAGTTGACGTAGACCGTAGCAGAATTAGTGCTCTTCAGCAACTCCGGTGAGCGTCCGACACCTTCCTCATCAGACGGGCAGCGCGGCCCCGATCTGATCGGCGAGCGCGGTCCTGAGCTTGCGCAGACCGAGGAGCACCCGCGACTTCACGGTGCCGAGGGGGGCTCCCAGCCGCTCGGCGACCTGCGTGTGGGTGAGACCCTCGAAGAAGGCCAGCTCCACCGCCACACGCTGCTCCGCGGGCAGGACCGCGAGGGCCTCGCGAACCCGGCGACGGGCATCCGCGCGCTCGAGGCGACGGCTGCCGAGCGGGGCCACCACCTGGAAGCGGGCCCCGACGGCCACGGCCTCCTCTCGCCGGCGGCGCGCGCCGCCCGACTTCAGCCGATCGAGCCCCCGCGAGCGGGCGAGCAGCAGCAGCCAACTGCGGACCGAGGCCCGCTCGGGCCGGTAGCTCGCGGCGTCGCGCCAGACCTGGAGGAAGACCTCCTGCAAGACCTCCTCGGCCTCGCCAGTGTCGCCGAAGAGGCGGTGCAGCAGGCCCAGCGCGACGCTGGCGTGCCGGTCGTAGAGCTCGGTGAGGGCCGCCTGGTCGCCACGGGCGATGCTCGCCACCAGCGTCTCGTCGGTCGGAGCGACCGGCAGGACCGGAAGTAGCCACGGGCGGGTCGGGGTCGAAGTGGCCGCGGGGCGAGGGCTCGGGAAGGTCGAAAGGGCCAGGGCTCCGGTCATGGGGTCATCCCTCCAGTGCTAGACTCGGCGGCCAGCCGCGGGCTGCGGCGGTGCCGGCGATCGTGCTAGAGGGACGGTAGGGCCGGCAGCCGTCGGAGGTCCTCAGAGACCCATCGAAGACCGCTCAAACCCGGGTCAAAGATTTCTCAAAGCCGCCCATGGCCGCCATTCGTCGGGTCTTCGAGTTCGACGGCTTCCGCGCCGACCTGGGGGACCACCTCCTCTACCGAGGCGACGTCCAGGTCACCCTGACGCCCAAGGCCTTCGACACCCTGGCGGCCCTGCTCGAGCGCCACGGCCAGGTGGTCGAGAAGGACGAGCTGCTCGCCCGAGTCTGGCCCGGCACCTTCGTCGAAGAAGCGACCCTCACCCAGAACGTCTACACCCTGCGCAAGGTCCTGGCCGATGCCGGGGCGACCCGCGGCTGGATCGAGACCGTGCCCAAGCGGGGCTACCGCTTGGTGGCGCCGGTGGTCGAGATCGGCCCGGCGGAGCCGGCCACGGCGCCGCTCACCCCCCTGGGCTCACGCCCGGCCTCCGAGAGCCCACGCCTGGCCCTGCGCCTGCGCATCGCCCTCTTGATCGCGGCCGGCCTCGCCGGCATCGCGGCCGTCTGGCAGAGCTCCCGGCCGGGCACCGGGACCGCCGTGCCACCGCCTCGGGGCACCGTGCGCTCGCTCGCCGTCCTGCCCTTCGAGCCCCTGCGGCTGGGCACTC
>JBIOYC010000141.1:0-6139 GCA_044869955.1 Thermoanaerobaculia bacterium
GCGGCCGGGCGAGCGGCTCAGCGTCGACGAGTACTACGGCCACATCTTCGAGCGCTCGGTGCCCGGGCTGCCCGAGAAGGCGGCGGCCGAGGGCCTCTCGCCGCTCGCCTACATGCGGCGCTACGGCGCCTTCGAGGTTTCCTCGGGCGTCGGCCCGGTGCACGAGACCCCGGTTCCGGAGGCCGAGCTCGAGGACCTCGCCGAGGACCGCTTCGGCCGCGTCTTCACCCGCGCCGCGGCGCCGCCGGCCGCGAACCTCGCGCCGACCGGCGCGCCGGAAGGGGATGCCGAAGGGCGCCGCGCGGTGGGAGTGCGCATCGACGGCCGCGTGCTGCGCGGCTTCCCGACCCCCAGCGGCCGGCTCGAGTTCTACTCCTCGACGCTCGCGCGCTGGGGCTGGGCCGATGCCGCGCTGCCGGGCTACCTCGCGAGCCACGTCCATCCCGCGGCGCTCGGCGCCGGCCAGATGGTGCTGATCTCGACCTTCCGGCTGCCGGTGCACATCCACACCCGCAGCGCCAACGCCAAGTGGCTGGACGAGATCGCGCACACCAACCCGCTGTGGCTCCACCCGCGCGATGCGGCGCGCCTCGGGGTGGAGACCGGGAACCTGGTGCGGGTCGAGACCGAGATCGGGCACTACGTGGTCAAGGCCTGGGTCACCGAGGGCGTCAAGCCCGGCGTCGTGGCTTGCAGCCACCACATGGGGCGCTGGAAGCTCGCCGAGAGCGGCCAGCGCCAGGCGATGGCCAAAGTCGCCCTCGAGCGCGAGGGCACCCGCTGGCGGATGCGGCGCGAGAAGGGCGTCGAGCCGTATCAGTCCTCGGACCCGGACACGATGCGCGTCTGGTGGTCGGACGCCGGCATCCACCAGAATTTGACCTTCCCCGTCCACCCCGACCCGGTCTCGGGGATGCACTGCTGGCACCAGGCGGTAACCGTGCGCCGCGCCGAGGCCGGCGACCGCTACGGCGACATCGTGGTCGACACCGCGAAGTCCAAGAGCGTCTTCCAGCAGTGGCTCGGCAAGGCCCGCTCCGCCTTCGATCACTCTCCCGACGGCACCCGCCGGCCCTACTGGCTGATCCGGCCCGTCAAGCCCAGCAGGAAGGCGTTCGAGCTGCCGAAGAAGAACTGAATGCCCATCAGAGTGCAACCATCGATTGCGTCAGCCCGCCTGCCGAAGCGATCCTGGGCCAAGGTCAGTCAGATTCGGACTCTGTCCACCGCTCGCCTCGGTGGCCGGCTGGGGCGCCTCTCGCCGGAAGAAGTCGAACAGGTCCTCGCCGGCCTCAACGAGATCCTTGACGGATAACGGGCCTGCGCCTCAGGGGCGCGCGAAGCGCGTCCCCCTGCAGGCGCCAGGTTGGGCGCCAACTCACTCCCCATAGCTCAACGACTCCTCGAACGCGGCCACAAGTTCACCGTCCACTTCGGTCGGCTCCACTATAGAGATGTGGAGATCAGTCCACTTACCGCGGTATGCGAAGAGGAAGTTGATGTGGCGCTGCCTCACCATTTGCTCCTTCCAGGGGGTCAGCGTGTCATAGACGACCTTGTAGAACCGCTCAGTGCTGGTTGCGACCACCGAATCCTCAACTATTTGGGGGTTTCTACTGGCCCGTGGCCAGAAGCAGTTGTAGAAGTCAGCATGACCGGTGCCGCCGTCGCAGCTAGGCGTTTCGACGTACAAGGAGAGATTGAAGCGGCCGGAGCTAGCAATATACATGTACTGGTCTGGATTATCTGCCTCGTTTCGCTTCATGAGAGGAGGCGTGTCGAAGCTAACGTGCCATCCCTGTCCTGGGATCGGCAGCGTCACTCGGCTCAGGTCTGCACGGAAACCCGGTTGAAACCGCGCGGATTGAAGTATCCGCAAGGCTTCCCGAGTGTCGTCTCCATCTGGGTCGCGCAGGAGAATGGTGAAGCTCACGACGAGTGGGCCCGTTAATAGGCCGCCGCCAATAACGCTGGGGTACTCGTCCGGCGGTGGCTTCTTCTCTGTGAGGAGGAAGTAGCGTCCATTGACTTGTTCCCCCTCCAGCTTCTGGAGCGTGACGGAGTCCTGTCGTGCGGTCGGAAGATGTTGCATGCCGAGCTGGATCAGACCGGCCTCGAGGTCGGCCATCGCTGGCAGTTGCCCACCCTGCGCAGGCATGGGGGTCAGCAAGATCTCAAGATCCTGACCTCTCTTGGGCCGGAGAACAACTGTGGGAGGGAGGTTCCGATCTTTCTGGCGGATTTCCTCCTTCCAGGTCGCTGGCACCTCTAGTTGGAGTGCTCCGCCGATGGGCAGACTATAGGCGCGCCACTCTCGCGCCGTCGGGCCTGATGCAGCCGCGGCGGCAGGAGAGAGTCCCGCAAGGATCGCCAAGAGAAGAGTTCTTTTCATGCGACCACCTCCATGCGCCCAACGTTCAAAGCTAACCGGCGGCGTCAGCCGCCCGGTGCGGCGCCGAGTTCTGCGCTCCCCGAAGCGAACCCTCATACGCGAACCTCGTGCGTTACGCCTTCGCATGTCTCGCCGCTGAACAACAGCGCAATGTGATAGCCGGTCTGCATCCACTGACAGACAGACTTTCCTTCGGCTATCGCCGACACGGCATTGGGCGGACCGACAACTGCCTCGATCTCCTGTCGGCTCTTTCCTTTGAGCTCTCCCAGCTGCACGAACTTCGTATTGAGGCTGTGCCCCGGTGCCTTGACGAGAGCGGAGATAAGCCCGAACAGGACCAAGCCACCGACCACCGCGATGATTGTCCCTTCCATCTCAAGCTCCCTAAGCTGAGCTGCTTCCGACCGCGACGAGCGGCGGTTGCTCCCTCCGGCTCATGAGTTCCTCGCCGTAAGCTGGCGAAACTCGGAGATCTGCTCCTGCATCCGCTTGCGTTGATCGGATGTAAATACCTGACCGAACGTCGCCTCTGTGATTTCAAGCTCCAGGAGGCGTGATTCCGCCATGAGCTGGTTGAGTCGCTGAACCTGGCCGACCGCCTGTTGACCTTCCTCTGCGACCCTGCGGAGCTCTCGCTCGATCTCGACCGGTCCAAACTTTGCTTTCCGAATGTCCCACTGGGATAGTTGAAGCAACAGCGACCTCAGTGGCTTCCGTAGCATGAGAGGCGCAAGCAAGCCGACAACCGGCCACCAGGCCAACACTGGCCCAAGCACCTGGAACCACTCGATCACCTCAGTCCCACTGCCGGTCCTCACGGGACCGACTCACGTGGTGCAGAACCAGGGCTTCTTGGTCTACGCGACACCGAGTCGGCTGGTGTTTCACCGACTGGGACAGTCGCGTCGGCAGCGGCGAGGCTCCGCATCGAGGCGTTCACGACTTCTTACCCTGGCATCAGTTGCGGGCATTCTACACCAAGCGCTGTAGGAAGCAACGGGACACGGAGTGTCGGGTTGGGTGCCTGGTGAGCTCCTCCAGCCTGTTCAGCCCGCCGAAGGCAGCAAGACACTGTGCGCGCCTTGGCGGAAGTCTTCTAACTCATAGAGCCGATTGATGTTCGTGCGGTCGTCGGGGGCCGGCGAAGCGGCCAACACCAGGGGCTGGAACTACGGCACCACGCTGGTCCACGCCGCGGTGTCGCCGCGCTCGAAGCTGTCGGCGAAGATCTCGAGGGCGGTTTCGGTCGAGAGGTCGTCGAGCCGCACTTCGTGCTCGGTGAAGCCGAACACGAAGCCCGGCTCGAGGGTGGGAGCAGGAGCGCGATCGAGATCGAAGGCGCTAGCCAGCAAGCCGCGGGCCACCGGAGCGGCCCTGGTAGCTCGAATCCGGGCGCCTAGCCAGGCCGCTACATCGTAGGCGGCTCGTAGGTGATGATGAGTTGCGGACCTAGGAACTGGAGAAAGCCGACGACGGCCTCGCCGCCGTAGAAGCCCACGTAGTCCGCATAGATGTCGTCGTCGTCGTCGATCGTCATCCGGATGCGGATCTGGGTGGTGCCGGTCGAGCTGATGGCGTTCTTGCCGGCGGCGCTGAGGAAGCACTCCGCGAACTCCTCGTTCGCCGCGGGGATCGACAGGGTGCACGAGGCGTTGACCGTCGCCGCGGCCTCGAAATCGCTCGCCGCCAGGGCCGTGTTGCCACCGAAGCCGCCGGTCTTGACGTCGGCCACCAGGCTGCCCAGAGTAGCCATCGAGCCGCCGCCGCCGCCCCGCCGGATGCGTAGCTGGGCGCTGAGGATCTTGGCGTTGTCCGGCAGGCCCGAGGTGTCGAAGGAGAGGATGGACCGGTACTGGTTCTTAGTGATGCCGTTGTCACCCACCCGCAGCCCGGTTCCGGTCGCGTCCGAGGCGGTGGCGACGTCGCCTGAGTCACTGTCGCCGTCCTCGAAGATCCGGCCGTCCTCGGCGCCCAGCGAAATGTACATGTTGGTGTCGTCGGTGCTCGCGGCAGTGCCGTAGACGTCGATCGAGTCGCCCGAGCCGCCACCCTCGTTGCGGTTGTCGGTGAAGATGCTGATCGCCAGGTTGCCCACCACGTCGAGGCCGTTGTAGTCGCCGAACTCGAACCAGTGCTCCACCGCCGGCGAGGTCACCGAGGTGAGGCGCTCCGGCGTTGACCAGTGGACGCCACCACTGGTGGAGACGGAATGGTAGATGTCCACCTTGGTGCGCGAGGCGTCCTGCCGCGTGTCGTAGAAGATCACGTGTACGTAGCCGAGCGAGTCCACCGCCAGCCAGGGATGGAAGCGATCCACGGTGGCGATGTCCGAGGTCGAGTGCGGGGTCTTGACGGTCCAGTTGGCGCCGCCGTCCGAGGAGAAGGCCACCTGGATACGGGCGTGGTTGGTCGAGGGCGTCTCGGAGTCGGTGCCGTTCGAGTCGGTCCAGGCGGCATAGACGCGGTTGGAGTACGGCCCGGTGGTCAGATCGGCGTCGGCCGAGACGTAGATGAAGGCGCGCCGCTCATCCATCGCCGGGATCGGGAAGTCGAACGCGGCCTCGGTGTCCGCGATCTCGACCGTGCTGGCGAAGCTACTGCCGCCGTTGGTCGACTTGCGCACCAGGATCCGGCTGGAGTCGTCCGCCGGCCAGATGTAGTAGACGTTGCCGTTGCGGTCGCTGGTGATGTCGTTGCCAATACCCGATTCGTTGCCACCGGAAGAGATACTGATCGGTGAGCTCCAGGTGTTGCCGAAGTCGCTCGAGCGGGAGAACTTCAGCGTGTTGTTGTCGTGCCAGCCGAGGTAGATGCGGTCGAGGAAGGGTGAGTTGGGGGAGTGGTCGACGTGCAGGTACTCCTTGTCGGAGATGCCTGCGGAGGTCAGCTCACGGCGCGGATCACCTGGCGTGTCGGCGTTTAGGTCGTCCCATGTCTCGCCGCTGTCGCTCGACCGATAGAACCAGACGCTGCAGAACGGCGAGCCGCAGTTGCCGAGCGTGGCGGTGTAGGCGAGCGTCCCGTCCGACGACCAGCCGATCGTCGGGTCGCAGCAGGTGTTGCCCAACGGCAGGGCCGCCGCGTCGGTCCAGGTCTCGCCGCCGTCGGACGAGAAGTGCATCTGCTGGGCGTCGCCGTCCTCCGTGTTGGAGCCGGCGATGACCAGGTTCTGATTGGTCGGGTTGATCTCGATCGCCGACTCCGCGTTGCCGACCGGGGTGGTGATCCGGACGTCGCCGGTCAGATCGCGAAACGCCATCCCCGGCTCCTCCTCCCGGCGCTCCTGGAGCAATACGTAGCGCCCCCCGCGCCGCGCATAGCTGGAGTAGGTAACGCCTCCGTAAAGGTACCCGCCGTGGCGCCGGAAGAAGGACTGCAAGGCGCTCTTGGGGTAGTAGACGCCCTTGCCGAGCTTCGGTACCGCCCGGTGCAGCTCGACGCGGTAGAAGACCGGCAGGCCGCTCGCCCCGATCTCGTCCTCCTTGGACGACAGCAAGGCGAGATCCTTCTGGGTGAGCTGATAGTTGCGGTCGTCCCAGGGCGCCAGCTCGGCGAGCGCCACGTAGTCGACCCCCGGATCGACGCCTTGTTCGTTGCGGATGG
This sequence comes from Thermoanaerobaculia bacterium, assembly GCA_044869955.1. GTDB lineage: Bacteria > Acidobacteriota > Thermoanaerobaculia > Multivoradales > SZUA-115 > CALMKX01. The sequence continues at coordinate 5,999 of JBIOYC010000141.1, forward strand.
TCTGCGCCTCGAGGCTGGAAGCAGCGGCAGCGCCGGCGAGCCACAGAGACAGAAGGGTACTGCGGAGAAGCCTTGGTCTCCTCGACATGATCGACTCCTGTGACAGGCGAGCGCGCCGCGGCATGCGGGCGCTCGGATGGT
>JBIOYC010000142.1:0-9680 GCA_044869955.1 Thermoanaerobaculia bacterium
AACCCCACTCTACGTGGACACGTCCCTGGCAAGACGCAGGACCGGGCCAGCCGCCGGCCACCACCGGCCCCGTCGTCATCCCGAGCGCAGGGCCGAAGGCCCGGAGCCGAGGGATCTCTGGGGAGGATGGAGCGGGGGCTCGCGGCCGGCGAGGGTTTGAAAACCGTCGCTACCTAAACACGTCCCTGGCGGGACGGGGGAGATCCACTCAGAGACTCGGCCGACGAGTCTTCCACTCCGCGGGATCGGCATGCTGGTGGAGGACAGCAAAGACGATCACCATTTCGCGACCAGGTAGAAAGAAGACCGCGTAGGGAAAACGCCGGACCAGCGCCCTGCGAACACCAGCCTCGATGTGGGGGAACTGGAGCGGGTTCTCGGAGATCCGCTTGAAGATGCCCCTGACTGCCTCCTCGAAGCGGAAGCCAAGTCCTTCGCTCTCGCGCTCTTACCACAGCGCAGCCTCGAGCAGGTCCAGTTCGGCCTTGTCGAGAAGGTCGAGATTGGTCATCCGCGGACGGTTCGAAGCGCAGCTAGGAGGTCTCGCTGCACCTCGGACCATGGGCGGACCGAAGATTCACCCTTCTCATGGGCTGCGAGGCGAGCCCTCAGGACCTCCCGATGCCAGTCAGGGACGGGCACCTGCTCGGGGTGGGCCGCGATACGGGTCCAGAGGGCGCCGACGTACTCGATCTTCTCCTCGACCGAGAGCTCGTCGAAGCCCGGAGGCGGGATCTCGAGGGCCTGAGCCATGGCGGAATGGTAGCACGCGGTTCGGAGGGGCTTCGATACCCTACCGCAGCCCGAACGGGTGCAGCAGTGCCGCGTAGCTGGTCCCGAAGTGCCTGGCACCTCGGCCGTCAGATCGGCCCGAGCCGGCCCGGACAGGCGACCCGTACCAGCCGCCCGTCAGCAGTGATGGGTGTAGTGGACCATCATGCTCCCGAGGGACTTGCTCTGGTACTCGAGATCCTGGTGCCGCGGCTCCGGCAGCAGGTATTCGCAGCGGATCGTGTTGAAGAAACCCATGATGGCCACCCTCCTCCGGGCGATTCTGTCGCAGCCGAGGCTTCGGCGCTCCGGGAGCCGCCCCCGAAGTGGCTGGCACCTCGGGGGGACTGAGCCGTGCTACCTTCCCCCAACTTCCGGGAGGCACGCATGGCCGCGAAGAAACCCTCTGGCAGCAAGGCTGCCGGTGATCCCTCCGGCACCGAGTCGGTGGAGGTCTACTTGCGGGAGCTGGACCATCCGCTGAAGCCGGTGCTCGAGGCTCTGCGGCAGGTGATCCTCGGCGCGCACCCGGAGGTCCTCGAGGGGATCAAGTGGAACGCGCCCAGCTTCTGGTTCAAGGACTGGTTCGCGACCTCCGGCGTGCAGTCGAAGGACTTCGTCCGCGTCGTCCTCCACCTGGGCGTCAAGGCCAAGGAGATCCCGCCCGAGGGGCTGGGGATCATGGATCCTCTGGGCCTGCTCGAATGGCATGCCCAGGACCGCTGCTCGGCGAAGTTCCGGGACCTCGCGGACGTCGAGGCCAAGTCGGCCGCCTTCCAGGACATCGTTCAGCAGTGGCTGCGGAGCGCGCCCTTCCAGTAGAGATTCTGGATCGTGTGGAAGAGCCGGCTCAGAACCAGAGATGGCGGTCCAGGGCCCGGCGGATCTCCTCCAGACGAGTGGGCGGGAGAGTGCCTAGCCGCTGCACGAGGCGCTGCCGGGAGAGGGTGCGGATCTGCTCACACAGGGCCTTGCCCTCGCGGTCGAGGCCGCCCTCGCCGGCGGGCAGGCGCACCTGGAAAGGGAACACTCGCTCCGTCTTCGAGGAGATGGGGATCACCGTCACGGTGGCAGAGGACTGGTTGGCCAAGTCGTTCTGGAGCACGACCGCGGGCCGGATCTTGCCGACCTCCGAGCCGATCACCGGGTCGAGGTTGACGAGGTAGACGTCCCCGCGCTTCATCACCAACCCTCGCCCTCGACAGCCTCCCAAGCGGGATCCAGGGACGGGTTCCCCGACTCACTCTGGTAACCCTCCTCCAGCTGGCGGCCGAGGAGCTGGCGCTCCAGCTCGCGCACCTGGCGTTCCAGGGCCTCGCGGACGAAGTCGCTGAAGGATCGCTCTCCCGAGAGGCGACGGGCTTGCTCGAAGAGCGGGTCCGGTATGCTGATGCTGGTGCGCATGAGGGCATCCTTTCGTGGTGTGTCGAGCAGCATACGCCGGCGCCGTCAGCCCCGACAAGCGTCTCCCGAAGTGCCTGGCACCTCGTGAGCACGGCCCTTTCAGCCTGGGGACGCCGCCTCCACCCCAGCCAGCACCCGCCGCAGGGCGGCGCCGACTTCCACGGCCACGGCGGCGACCTCGGGGCTGGGGATCATCTGCATCGCGGCGTCGGGGTTCATGGCCCGCACCATCGTGCGGCCGCCTTCCACGGAAACCGTCACGTTGCAGGGCAGCAGCACTCCCACCTCGGGAGCGGCTCGCAGGCTCTTGTGGGCGGAGGGGGGATGGCAGGCGCCGAGGATCAGGTAGGGCGGGAAGTCCACCCCCAGCTTCTCCTTCAGCTTGGCCGGGATGTCGATCTCGGTGAGCACGCCGAAGCCCTCCTTCGCCAGCTCCTCGCGGCAGCGGGCCACGGCCTCGGCGAAGGGCAGGTCGACGGTAGTTTCGTAGGCGATGCCGCGGTCGTTCATGGCGGGAGCCTCCGCGAGGCGATCATTGGGCTGCTCGGGCGGCGACGAAGGTGGCGTGCTCGGCCTCGGTCCAGCGCTCCAGCGAGTCGCAGACGATGCGGCAGACCGAGAAGATCGTCTCGTCCGCCACCCGGTAGTAGATGCTCATCCCCTCGCGCCGCGAGGCCACGAGGCCGGCGCGGCGCAGGACGGCGAGGTGCTTCGAGACGTTCGCCTGGGTGGTGCCCACGGCGCGCAGCAGCTCCGAGACCGACAGCTCGCGCTCCTCCAGGGTGTGCAGGATCTTCAAACGCATGGGATCGGCCATGGCCTTCATCCGGTCGGCGATGCGGGCGAGCAGGTCGTCGGTTGGGTTCATGCCGGTTCCTTGGGGGCCACGGTCGAGAGGTACATGGAGTAGAGGAGAGGGATGACGACCAGGGTGAGGCCGGTGGAGACCACCACCCCGGAGATCAGGGCCACGGCCAGGCCCTGGAAGATCGGGTCGAGCAGGATCACCACGCCGCCCACCACCAGCGCCGCGGCGGTCAGCGCGATGGGTCGGAAGCGCACCGCCGCGGCCTTGATCACCGCCGTCTCCAGGCTCTCGCCGGCCTCGATCTCGAGGTTGATGAAGTCGACCAGCAGGATCGAGTTGCGCACGATGATGCCGGCCAGGGCGATGAAGCCGATCATCGAGGTGGCGGTGAAGAACACCCCGGAGAGGGCGTGGGCCGGCAGGATGCCGATCAAGGTCAGGGGGATGGGGGCCATGATGATCAGGGGAGTGACGAAGGAGCGGAACCAGCTGACCACCAGCAGGTAGATCAGCACCAGGACCACCGCGAAGGCGATACCCATGTCGCGGAACACCTCGTAGGTGATCTTCCATTCACCATCCCAGAACAGATACGGGCGAGTGGGGTCGGTCGGCTCTCCCGCGAAGCGGACTTCGAGGGGCCGACCGCCGCGGCCACGCAGGCCGGCGAGGCTCTCGTCCAGGTCGAGCAGGGCATAGACCGGGGACTCCGCCCGCCCCGCCACCTCTCCGACCACGTAGGTCAGGGGCCGCAAGTTCTTGTGATAGCGGAACGGCTCGCGGGTCGTCTCGGCGCGGGTGACCAGCTCAGCGAGGGGCACCAGCCGGCCGTCCGTGCCGTGGACGTGGAGCGCCAGCAGGCCCTCGGCGCTCGAGCGCTGGGCACGGTCCAGGCGCAGCACCAGCGGCACCGGCTCGCGGGCGGCCTGGTCGTGCAGGCGGCCCACCTCGGTGCCGGCCAGGGCCACGCGCAGCGTGCGCGCCACCGCCTCGGGGCTCACTCCGGCCCGCGCCGCCTTCTCGCGATCCACCACCAGCTCGAGGCGGGGGCCGGGCTCCTCGACGTACCAGTCGACGTCCACCACGCTCGGCGCGCGGTGCAGGGCCTCGCGAACCTCGCGGGCGAGCTCCACCCTCTCCTCGAGGGAGGGGGCGTAGATCTCCGCCACCAGGGTCGAGAGCACCGGCGGCCCGGGCGGCACCTCGGTGACCTTGAGGCTGACGCCGCTCCTCGCCGCGATGGGCAGGAGCAGGGGGCGCAGGCTCTTGGCGAAGTCGTGGCTGGGGCGGTCGCGCTCGTGCTTGCCGAGGAGGTTGACCTGGAGGTCGGCCACCAGCGGCCCCGTGCGCAGGAAGTAGTGGCGCACCAGGCCGTTGAAGTTGAAGGGCGCCGAGGTGCCGACGTAGGTTTCGACGTCGGTGACCTCGGGCAAGGCGGCCAGGGCCTCGGCGACCTCGCGGGCCACGGCGGCGGTCTGCTCGAGGGTGGTGCCCTCGGGGCTGTCGATCACCACCTGCAGCTCGCTCTTGTCGTCGTGGGGCAGCATCTTGACGATCGCCTGCCGCGCCGGCACCAGGGCGGCGGAGGCCACCAGCAGCAGGACCACCGCCCCGAGCACCGCCCAGCGCCGCCAGCGCCGGGCGAGCAGGGGGCCCAGCACCCGGCGGAACAGACGCTCCAGGTGTGTCTCCTCGATGGTCTCCTCGTCGGGGGCGGTGTGGCCGCCCTCGGCCAGCGCGGTGGCGTGGCGGCGGAACAGGCGCCAGGTCAGCCAGGGTGTGATGGCGAAGGCCACCAGCAGGGAGATCAGCATGGCCGCCGAGGCGTTGATCGGGATCGGCCGCATGTAGGGCCCCATCAGGCCCGAGACGAAGGCCAGCGGCAGCAGCGCAGCGATCACCGTGAAGGTGGCGAGGATGGTGGGGTTGCCCACCTCGTCGGTGGCGAAGAGAGTGGCCTGATGGGGCGGGCCCCAACCGAGCTGGTAGTGGCGATGGACGTTCTCCACCACCACGATGGCGTCGTCGACCAGGATGCCGATGGCGAAGATCAGGGCGAAGAGGGTGACCCGGTTGAGGGTGTAGCCGGCGAGGTAGGAGAAGGCCAGCGTCAGGGCCAGGGTCACCGGCACGGCCACCAGCACCACCACCGCCTCCCGCCGGCCGAGGGCCAGGGCCATCAGGGCCACCACCGAGAAGGTGGCGAGCCAGAGGTGCTGCATCAGCTCGGAGGACTTCTCGTCCGCGGTAGCGCCGTAGTCGCGGGTCTTGGTGAGCTGGACGTTGCCGGGGATCACCGGCCCGGACAACCGTGCGAGCAGGGCGTCGAGGTCGTGCACCAGCTCGACGGCGTTGGTGCCGGGCTTCTTGGCCACGGCGACGGTCACCGCCGGGGCGTCCACGTCCGCGGCCAGACCCTTGGCCGCCGCCGCCCGGCCGGAGCGGATCCAGACGTACTGGCTGGGCTCGTCGGCGCCGGCCGCGACCGTCGCCACGTCGCGCAGGCTGACCGGCTTGCCGCCGTAGACCGCCACCACCGCGGCGCCCACCTCCTCGGCGGAGCGGAAGGGGGCCCCGACCTCGACCTCGGTCTCCCGGTCGGCGCTGGCGAAGGAGCCGGCGGGAAGCCGCCAGTCGAGGCCCGAGAGGGCCTGGACCACCTGGAGGATCGAGACCTGGTGGGCCGCCAAGCGCTCGCGATCGAAGCGCACCGAGACCACCCGGCGGTCGCCGCCCAGGATCGTGACCTGGGCCACCCGCGGATGGCGGGCGAGCTCAGCCTTGAGCTCCTGGGCCACGGCCCGCAGCTCGAGGGGGGTGGCGGTCGTGGACCACAGGGTCCAGGCGGCCACCGGTACGTCGTCGATGCCGCGCGGCGCCACGATCGGCGGTGGCGCGCCGGCGGGCAAGCTCGCCGCCTGCTCGGCGAGCTTGGCGTGGACCCGCAGCACCGCCTGGTCCGGGTCGGTGCCCACCAGGTAGCGGACGATGATCATGCCGGCCGAGGGCTGGGAGGTCGAGTAGACGTACTCGACGCCGGGGATCTCGAACAGGGCCTTCTCGAGGGGCTCGATCAGGCGGCGCTCGACCTCGGCCGCCGAGGCGCCCGGCAGCTGGGCGAGGACGTCGATCATCGGCACGCGGATCTGCGGCTCCTCCTCGCGGGGAGTGACCGCCACGGCGAAGGCGCCGAGGAGCAGCGCCGCAACCACCAGCAGGGGGGTGAGCTTGGAGTCGATGAAGGCGCGGGCCATCCTTCCCGCGACGCCCAGGGAGCGGCGGGTCATCTTCTCGCGCAGGGCCGCGAGGCGGGCATTGGTGGCCGGGGAGTGGCCGGGAGGGTGGCTCACGAGGGCACCTCTTCGACGAGGGTCCCGGCCGGCGGCGCCGCGGGCAGGTCGAGCAGCAGGATCTCGCCTCCGGCGAGGCCGGAGAGCACCTCGATGCGATCGTCGGTGAGCCTCTCGCCGGTGGTCACCACTCGCGAGTGGGCTCGGCCGGAGCCGTCGCGCACCACCACCAAGGTGAGGCCGCCGTGGGCGATCAGGGCGCGGGTCGGCACCGCCACGGTCTGGCGCTCGCCGGTGGCGAGCAGCACACGAGCGGCGGCCCCGGAGGGCACCTCGGCGTCCTCGATCGCCACCTTGATGGTGTAGGAGTGGGTCAGGGGATCGGGCCCCGGGCTGGTCTCGACCACCCGACCGGCCAGCTCACCGCGGCCCGGGAAGGCGTCCAGGCGCACCGGCACGGCGGAGCCCACGGCCAGGCTGGAGGCGCCGACCAGGCCCTCGGGCACCGAGACCTGCACCCTTCGCCCCGCCAACGACTCGAGCAGGAGCAGGGGACGGCCGGGGGTAGCGAGGTCGCCCACCTCGACTCTGCGGTCGGCCACCCGGGCAGCGAAGGGGGCCACGACTCGGGACTCCCGCGCCACCGAGGCCGCGGCGGCCACCGCGCCCTCGGCCTGGGCCACGGCGCCCCGGGCCTGCTCGTGCTGGGTGCGGGCGAGGTCGAGCTCCAACTCGGAAGCGGCCTGCTTCTCGGCCAGGGTCGTGAAGCGCTGGAGATTGCGCTCGGCCAGACGGAGCGTGGCCCGTGCCTGGGCGAGGGCGCCCTGGGCCGAGCCGAGCTGGCCCTGGGCCGAGGTGGGGTCGATCACCACCAACGTCGCGCCGGCCTCGACTCGCTCGCCCAGGTCCACGGGCACGGCGGTCACCACCGCCATCACCCGGCTGGAGACGGCGGTGACCTTCTCGGCGACCACGGTGCCGGTCACCTCGGTGCGTTGGGACAGGGCCAGGCGCTCGGCCGTGGCCAGGGGGGCGAGCACGCGGCCGGGATCCGGCGTGGCGGCCTGGGGCTCGTGGCGGCCGCAGGCAGTGAGCAGGAGAAGGGCCGCCGCGGCAGCGCCCGAGGATCGGATCTTCACGGTGTACCTCCGGGATGCGGGGAAGAAAGCGCGCTCTCCGGGGCGCGGCCAGCGGCCACGCTGAGGCGGAGCAGGGCGAGATGGGCATCCACACGGGCGGCGACCTCGCGCGCTGCGGCCTCACGGCGGGCGGTGATGGCGTCGAGCACGTCGAGGGTCTTGGCCACGCCAGAGCGGAAGCGCTCCCCGGTGATGCGCAGGGCCTCGTCGGCGGCGGCGATGGCGCTGCCGGCGGTGGGCAGCCGCGCGTAGGCGGCCCGGGCGCCTCGAAAGGCCTGGTCGACCTCGAGCCGGGCCCCCTCTTCGAAATGAGCCACCTCGGTGCGCCCGGCGGCGGCCTCGGCCTCCGCGGCGGCGATGGCGGCCTGGCGCCGGCCGCCGGTGAACAGCTCGTAGGTGGCGACCGCCATCACGGTGGTCGATTCCCCGTGGCTGCCGAAGAGCTGATCGTCCACCCGGTCGTGGCGGGCGGCGAGGCCGATGTGGGGGAAGAGCCGGGCCTTCCGCGCCCGGGTCTCGAGCTCGCCGGCGGCGAGGAGGCTGCGGGCGGCGGCGAGGTCCGGCCGGGTCCCGACCGTGGCGAGCCATCCGGAGAGGTCCTCCGCCAGGGGCGGCGGCGCGGACAGAGGGGCGAGCTCGAAGCTCGCGGCCAGGGGCTCGGCCAGGCGATAGGCGAGCCCCGCCTCGGCAATCTCCGCGCGGCCTCGCATTTCGGCCAGCAGGTCATCCATGCGGGCCAGCTCGACCTCGGCGCGCAGCAGCTCGGAGCGCACCAGCATGCCTTCCACGGCGTAGGCCCGGGCCAGCTCGACGTGGCCGGCGAGGGCTTCGCGGGCCTGCTCGAGCAGGCCCAGCTGCTCGCGAGCCTGCTCGAGAAAGAGCCAGGCCTCCGCCGCGGCGAGGGCGGCGTGGTCGCCGCTGCCCGCGGTCACCTTGCCGGCGGCCTCGGCGGCCAGCCGGGCCTGGCGGATGCGGGTTGCGATCTCACCGCCCGTCCACAGGGGAACCTCCACCTCGAGGCGGGTGATGGCGGTCGAGAGGGGGTCGGGATCGTTGGGGTCCGAAGCGGTGAAGGCCGGGAAGGAGAAGCGCTCCTGGTTGAGCTGGAAGGCGAAGGCCTCGGCCGGCGAGTCGGTACGCGCCCAGGTCTCGGACAGCCGGACCTGGGGCTTGCGGTAGGAGCCGGCCTCCGTGATGCGGGCCTGGGCCGCCGCCTCGCGCTGGCGAGCCGCCGAAACCTCCGGGGCTCGGGCGCGACCGCGGGCCATAGCTTGGCCGAGATCCAGGGGCTCGGAGGCGGCGCCGGCGCCTGCGGCGAGCAGGAGCACGGCGAGGGAGAAGAGCGGGGCGGGTGAATACTTTTTAACCATGCGGTCATATAGTATTTATCGGTCGAGCTGGTGTCAAGAGGGAAGTGCGACGCGTGCGTCGTCCCTACGGAGTAGACTTCTGGGCCGATGTTGCTCGAGCCTCTCTCCGCGGTCGACCGCGCCTGGCTGCGGATGGACGACCCCACCAACCTGATGATGATCACGGGGGTGCTGGCGTTCGAGGAGCCCATGGCCCGGGCGACCCTCGAGAAGGTGCTCACCGAACGGCTGTTGGCGATTCCCAAGTTCCGGCAGCGGGTAGTGGGTGCCTACGAGAGCGGGCGGTTGTCCTGGGAGGAGGATCCCGCGCTCGACGTCGCCCGTCACGTCGAGGAGATCACCCTGCCGAGACCGGGCGGCGACGCCGAGCTCAAGGAGGTGGTCTCCGGCCTGATGAGCTGCCCCCTGCCGGCCGACCGACCCCTCTGGTGCTTCCACCTGATCCACGGTTATCAGGGCGGTTCGGCGGTGATGGCCCGGCTCCACCACGTGATCGGCGATGGCATCGCCCTGATGCTGGTGCTGCTGTCCCTGACCGACCGGGCGCCCGGGATCGCCTTCGACGACGGGGAGCAGGGCAATCCCTTCACCAGCCTCTTCACCCACGGCCGTGAGGCGATCGCCAGGGTGCGTCGCCACGCCGAGGAGTTGATGCCCGAGGGCATGAAGCTGCTGCTCCAGCCGGCGGACTTCCTGAAGACCGTCACGCCTCTGGCCAAGGGCATCGCCTCCGTGGGCGCCGCCGGCAGGCTGACCTTCCGCTCGGCCGATCCCAAGACCCTGTTCAAGGGCTCGCTGGGCGTGCCCAAGCGAGCGACCTGGTCGCAGGCGATCTCGGTCGAGGAAGTGCGCGAGACGGCGCGCCGGGTCCAGGGCAACCTCAACGACGTGCTGCTCT
>JBIOYC010000143.1:0-8877 GCA_044869955.1 Thermoanaerobaculia bacterium
GGCATGGTCAACGACCACGAGACCGGCTGCTTCCGGTACGAGGCGGTGCGGAAGCTGGGGGCGAGGGGGAGGGGGCTCGGTTAGGCTGTATAAAGCTTGGTCTCTGCCATGAAGAAGCTGACCATCCGCCTGCCGGACGACAAGCACGAACGACTGAGGCAGTTGGCTCGTCACCAACACGTCAGCATGAACCGACTGCTCGAGGATCTCTCCACGGCGGCCCTGGCCGAGTTCGATGCGGAGGTGCGCTTCCGGGCTCGGGCGGCGCGTGGACGGCCCGAGGAAGCCCTTCGGCTGTTGACCCGGTTGGATGAGGCCGAAGCCTCCATCCTTGCCCCGGCCCCTGTCCCGTCAAGCCGCTGATCGAGCAACGGAGGACCTGAGCCGCTCCAACGCCGCCCGCACCGCCTCCGGCCGGGCAGCCCAGCGGGCGCCGTGCTCTAGGTAGCGCAGGGCTTCCTGCTGGTTGCCGGTCGCGCGGAGCGCTTCGGCCAGCTCGAGGTAGGCCGGAGTGAGGCGGGGGTCGATCTCGAGGGCGCGGCGCAGCGCGGCGATCCCTGGTTCCTTCTGCTCGAGGGCGAGCCTCGCGCGGCCGAGGTAGAGCCAGGCAGTGGGGAAGTTGGGGCGCAGCGCGATCGCCCGCTCGAGCTCTCGGATCGCCTCCGCGTGCCGGCCCCGGCCGTGGAGCAGCAGGCCGAGGTTGAAGCGGGCCTCCGGCCGATCCGGGGTGCCCTCCAGGGCCCGAGTCGCCTCGGCGAGGGCCTCTTCCACCCGGCCCTGTCCGGCGAGGGCGATGGCCAGCCAGTCTCGCGCCAGGAACAGGTCCGGGCGGCGGCCGAGAAGGTCCCGGGCGGTGCTCTCGGCCTCCTGCCACAGGCGCTGGCCGAGCTGGCCCTGGAGGAGGTCGAGCCAAGGCTCGGGCTCGGCGGGCCGCAGGGCCGCCACCTTCTTGGCCAGGAAGTCCACGGCGTTGCGGCTGCTCGCCGCGCGCACCACCGTGGCGGCCCGGTAGGTCTCGCCCAACTCGCCGGACGGGGCCGTGGCCGGGTCGTAGAAGGTGACGTCGAGCAGTACCGGGTCGATCTCCTCGCGCGGGGCCAGGTAGCCGTCGCCGATCTGCGGTCGCTGGATCTTGTGGTCGGTCATCACCACCTGGACCACGTCCTGGGGCCGGCGCTTGGGCAGGTGGCAGCCGGCGCAGTCCCCGGGCGAGCCACCCGCGGCCCGGGAGGCAGCCTCCGCCGGGCAGGCTTCGGCGCCGTGGCAGGTGAGGCAGGCGGCCCGGTAGTGCGCGGCCCTTTCGGCCGCCGGCACCTTGCGATGCGGATCGTGGCAGGTGAGGCACGAGAGCTTGCCGGCGCTCGCCGTGAAGCAGCGGCTCTGGCGCAGGCGGTAGGGGTGGTGGTTGATCTCGAAGCGGTCCGCCTCGCCGTTGCCCTGCACAACGTCCACCGGCAGCTGGTAGTCGGCCATCGCTTCGCCAGGCCGGAACCCGTAGTCCCCCCGGCCGAAGCGGCGCACCCCGGGGAGGGAGACCGCCGGTTGCAGGTGGCACTGGTAGCAGACCTCGTCGCGCCTCTCGGGCGGCAGCCGGCCCGGGTTCACGATCGCCGCCGCGCCGCGGCCGCCCATCATCGCGCGGGCGTGCTCGGCGCCCGGGCCGTGGCAGCGCTGGCAGCCGGTGCCTTCGGGCAGGTGGGGCGGGAAGGTCTGGGGCTGGCCGTGGGCGTCGCTGCCGGCGGGCACGTCCGGGTAGCCGTTGTGGCAGAAGAGGCACTCCCGCCGCACCCGCCGCATCACCCCTTCGTGGTCCGGCCGGTCGAAGCCGGGGGCCATGCCCCACTTGCCTTCCTGGCCGTACCAGGCCACCGGCAGCTGGTACATCTCTCCGCCCGGCGCGCGGAAGAGGTAGGTCCGCGCGTGGTTGCCCGAGCCGAGGACCCATTCCACCGGCGCCTCGAAGACGTTCAGGGCCCGGCCCGCGGCGTCCTCCTGCCAGCGGCGGAAGCTCAGCCGCTCGCCGTCGCGGCGCATCTCGAAGTGCTGGCCCGAGGGTTGGTGGATGAAGCGGGAGCGGGAGAAGTCCTCGTTCAGGTTCTCGGCGCGGGGGCGATAGAACGACCGCGCCATCCCCACCTGCTGGTAGGACTCGAAGATCGCACCGTGGCAGCGGGCGCAGGCGTGGTCGTCCACGTAGCCCGCAGCGGCGCCGGTGGTTACCGTGAAGCCCGCCGCCTGGAGAGGGTCGGGCGGCGGTGCGGTCGGACCCTGGGCCGCGAGGCCGAGCAGGCCGAGAGCGACCACCGGGGTGACTGCGGAGGCGAGAGTCCGGAGGCTCTTCATGGCGATCCCTGAGCCTCCGAGCCTACAACCTCGAACCGAAAAGCCCGCGCCGGGGACTTACTATGGACTCGATCTCGAGCTCGACCCCACAACGACCTGGGAGGTCCACCATGCCCGTCTCTCGGCTCCTGCGTCCCCTTCGCCTCGTCGCCCTACTGGTCCTGCTGGCCTCGCCCGCCACGGCCTCCTTCCATTTCATGCAGATCGAGCAGGCAATCGGCGGCTATTGCGGCAGCGTCGATGAGCAGGCGATCCAGCTGCGCATGCGCTCCGCCGGCCAGAACCTGGTCACTGGATCCAAGCTGGTCGCCCGCGACGCCACGGGTGCCAACCCGGTGACCCTCATCACCTTCCCGTCCAACGTCAGCACCTCGACCTTGGGCTCGAGGATCCTGGTCACTAGCGCCGCCTTCGCGGCCACCCACGGGGTGACGCCGGACTTCACCCTGACCAACCTGATCCCCGCCTCCTACCTGCCGGCGGGGCGTCTGACCTTCGAAGGTTCGGACAGCACCATCTACTGGTCCCTGGCCTGGGGAGGCGCTGGCTACACCGGCTCGAGCGCCGGCTCCACCACCAACGACGCGGACGGCAACTTCGGGCCTCCCTTCGCCACCGGACTGCCGTTCAACCTCAGCCAAGCCCTGCTCTTCCCGGGCGTCGCCACGGCGATGAGCACCAACAACGCCGCCGATTACGCCCAGACCACGGGGGCGGCCACCTTCACCAACAACGCCGGCACGGGTGTGACCGTCGTCTTCTGCATCTTTGGTGATGGCTTCGAGGTGCTGGGCACCTCGTCGTGGCCGGTGATCGTGCCGTAAGGGAACGGTGGGGCCGCGGCGTGCTGTGCCGCGACCCCACGGAGGGCCACCGCTAGAAGCTCTGGATGGTTACCGGCTCGTTGCTGGTGTCCTCGGCCGTGGTGCCGAGGCTCTCGTTGCGGGCGATGACCTTGATCACCACCGAAGCGGAGCTCTGTCCGAAGGGCAAGATGCTCGACGGCACGGTCCAGGCGAAGCTGCGGGCGGTGGCCGGCAGGCCGGTGACGATGGGGTTGAAGGTGCCGCCGTTCACCGACACCTGAGCCCGGTGCGAGGTGGCCCCGGAGCTGGTCCACTGGATGTTGACGATCTGACCGACGAAGAAGGTCTCTCCCCCGTTGGGCGCGGTCACAGTGACGGCGAGGCCGGTCGGGGGCGGAGGCGGGGGCGGAGCATCGGCCTGGAGGGTGATCGCCCCGTTGGAGGTGTCCTCGGCGTTGGTGCCGAGGGTTTCGTCGCGGGCGATGACCTTGATTACCGCGGAGGCCGAGGTCGCGCCCACCGGGACGATCGAGGCCGGCACGGTCCAGGCGAAGCTGCGGGCGGTGGCGGGCAGGCCGGTGACGATGGGGTTGAAAGCGCCGCCGTTGATGGCGACCTGGATGCGGTGCGAGGTGGCGCCGGAGCTGGTCCACTGGATGTTGACGGTCTGGCCGACGTCGAAGACCTCACCGCCGTTGGGGCTGGTGACGGTGACGCTGAGCCCGACCGGGGGCGGTGGGGGAGGGGCGCTGGCGCGCAGAGTGATCGATCCGTTGGAGGTGTCCTCGGCGGTGGTGCCGAGGGTTTCGTCGCGGGCGATGACCTTGATCACGGCCGAGGCCGAGCTGGCGCCCACCGGGACGATCGAGGCCGGCACGGTCCAGGCGAAGCTGCGGGCGGTGGCGGGCAGGCCGGTGACGATGGGGTTGAAGGCGCCGCCGTTGACGGCGACCTGGATGCGGTGCGAGGTGGCCCCGGAGCTGGTCCACTGAATGTTGACGGTCTGGCCGACGTCGAAGGTCTCGCCACCGTTGGGGCTGGTGACGGTGACGCTGAGCCCGACCGGGGGCGGTGGAGGAGGCGAGGAGACCGTGAAGGCCGCGGCGCTGGCACCGGTGCCGGCGGCGGTGGTCACGCGGATGGGACCGCTGGTGGCACCCGCCGGTACGGTGGCGACGAGCAGGCTGGGACTCTGGACGAAGAACTGCGCGGCCAGGCCGTTGAAAGTGACCTGAGTGACGCCCACGAAGCCGGTGCCGGAGATGTTGACGCTGCTGCCGACCTGGCCGGAGATCGGCTGGAAGCCGGAGACGGTCGGCGGAGCTGGTGGGGGAGGGGGCGGTGAGGAGACCGTGAAGCTCGCCACGCTCGAGCCCGTGCCGGCGGCCGTGGTCACCCGGATGGGACCGCTAGTGGCACCCGCCGGTACGGTGGCGACGAGCAGGCTGGGACTCTGGACGAAGAACTGCGCCGCAAACCCGTTGAAGGTGACCTGGGTGACGCCCACGAAGCCGGTGCCGGAGATGTTGATGCTGGTGCCGACCTGGCCGGAGATCGGCTGGAAGCCGGAGACGGTCGGCGGGGCCGGGGGCGGCGGTGGGGGCGCTGTGACGGTGAAGCTCGCCACGCTCGAGCCCGTGCCGGCGGCCGTGCTGACGCGGATGGGGCCGCTGGTGGCGCCCGAGGGCACGGTGGCGAAGAGGCGATTGGCCGTCGAGGGCTGGAAGGTGGCGACGGTGTTGTTGAACCGCACCTGGGTGACGCCCACGAAGTTGGTGCCATCCACCTGGACGTTGGCCCCGGGGCTGCCGGAGGCGGGCGTGAAGAAGCTGACCACCGGCGGGCTGGCCGGCGGTGGCGGCGGAGCGAGCACCGTGAACGCCGTCGGGCTGGTCGCCGTGCCGGCCGCGGTGCTGACGCGGATCGGCCCGGAGGTGGCGCCGCTCGGGACTTGCGCGCTCAATTGAGAAGCGCTCGCGACCGAGAAGGAAGCCGCCACGCCGTTGAAGCTGACCTGCGTGGCGCCGGTGAAGCCGCTGCCGGACACCGTGACCGAGGACTGCGGCGCCCCCGAGGCGGGCGTAAAGCCGGAGATCACCGGCGGGGCCGGAGGAGGCGGTGGCGGGGGCGCCGAGACGATGACCTCGAAGCGATCGGTGCTGTTGACGCCGCCGGCGTCGTTGACCACCCGGATGTTGCCGGTCATCGCTCCCTGGGGGACGGTGGCCCGCAGCCGCGCCATGCCGGTCACAGGGTCGTTCGCGAGCACCTCGAAATCGGCATCGAGACGACCCGAAGCCGTGGGCGCCCGGAAGCGGACCTTGGTGGTCGTCGCGAAATTCCGGCCCATCAGGATCACGTCGGTGAGCACCGGCCCGCTGGTGGGCGAAAAGGAGTTGATCTTGGGCAGGCGGGCCAGCTCGAAGCCGGGCCGCGACGCCATCCCGGCCGGGTTGATCACCGTGACGCTACCGTTGCGGGCGTTCCCCGGCACACGCGCGCGAATCATGGCGTCCGAGATGATCTCGAGAGGTTGGGGCGCAGGCGTGCCGCCGAAGCGGACCTCGGTCACGGTGAGCAGGTTGGTACCGTTGATCGTCACGGCCTCGCCGACCGGGGCGCGCGTCGGGGCGAAGGAGGCGATGGTCGGCGGCCTCGCCACCAGGAACTGGTTGGGCAGGCTCGAACCGGTGCCGGCGGGCGTGGTGATGGTGATCGGGCCGCTGGTGGCCCCCACCGGCACGCGGGCCGTGACCTGAGTCTCCGAGACGCTCACCGGCGGGGTCGGCCGGCCGTTGAAGCCCACCGTCCGGGTGCCCGAAAAGCCCGTGCCGTTGATCGTCACCGGGGTCCCCTCGATGCCCACGGTGGGGGTGAAGCTCTGGATCATCGGCGTCCGGAAGACGGTGAAGAAGGGGGTGCTGGCCGCCGGTCCGTTGTTGTTGGTCACCCGCACCGGGCCGGAGGTGGCGTTCGCCGGCACGACGGCGGTGATCAGAGTGCCGTCGCTGCTGACCGTGACCATGGCGGCGGCGACGCCGTCGAAGCTCACGGTCACCGGCGGGACGTTGAAGTCCGTGCCGATGATGTCCACCGGCGTGCCGACCGTGCCGGCGGTGGGGTTGAGAGAGAGCACGACCGGCAGCTGGGCCTGGGCTGCGGTGGTGGAGAAGAAGAGAAGGAGCCCGAGCAGGGCTCCCACGTGGCGTGGCCACGCTCGTCGAGTCGGTTGGGGCATGGCTGGTTCCTCTCGTCCCGCGAAGGGAGCTCGAAGGCCCGATCGGTCCGTCCGGCCGGGCCGCAGAATGCCGTCGCGAGAGGAGGTTCCGGGTGGGTTGGGTTTTGGTTAGAGCGGAGCCCCACCGGCCGGCAAGCCGATGAGGCTCGAGGCCGGGGCCTCAGGCGCGGGGCGGGGGAGGGGGAGGGTCGGGCCAGGACTGGGAGCCGCCGCCGGGCTCGCTGCCGATGCCGTCCATCACCGTCGGCCCGGCCGAGCTCGAAGCCCGCCCGAAGAGGGACGAGATCAGGCGAAGGAGGCGATGGAGCAGGCGGGCGAGGAGGCCGGGTACAGGGGCTCGAACGGCGAGAGCTCGATGTGACATGTCTTCCCTCCTTTCGGGGAGCAGGTCCTTCAAGGGGAGAGTTCCCGAGTCATGGCGGTTTGTTGAGGAGTACGTGACCGCCAGTCCCCCTGGATGACGAAGCCCCCCCAATAGGCCGGCGCCCGCCAGGGCCCCTCCCGGGCCAGATCCGCCTGGGCCCGGCGTAGGGCTGCGGCGGGGGGCTCGCGCTCGCGCAGCAGGGCGCGATAGAAGCGCTCCATCAGGTCGGCGGTGGCGCGGTCGTTGACCCGCCAGAGGCTCACCAGCACCCGCTCGGCGCCCGCCGCCAGGAAGCTGCGGGTCAGGCCGACGAGACCCTCGCCGTTCACCTCCTTGCCGAGCGCCGTGTCACAGGCGGAGAGGGTGACCAGCTCGGCGTCCAGGCGCAGGTCGAGCACGTCGCCGGTGGAGAGGAAGCCGCGGCGGCTCCGGCCCTTGGCGTCGAGGCGCGAGAGCATCAGGCCGGAGAGGCGCGGCTGCCGGCTGTCCACCA
This sequence comes from Thermoanaerobaculia bacterium, assembly GCA_044869955.1. Lineage (GTDB taxonomy): Bacteria > Acidobacteriota > Thermoanaerobaculia > Multivoradales > SZUA-115 > CALMKX01. Next base: position 7,245 of record JBIOYC010000143.1, read on the forward strand.
CGCCGTGGGTGGCGAAATGCAACAAGGGGTAGCGTCCGAGATCGGCCGCCAGCACGGCCTCCCGCGAGGCGTCCGCACCGAGGGCGACGAACGAGCGATCCGGGTCGGCCCAGCGCAGGATCGCCGCGGCTTCCTCGCGGGAGCCCGGCAGGGGTGGAAAGCGAGCCTCGTGGGGATCGAAGAGGGGGTCCGCGAAGACGGCCACGGTGCGCGGCGCGGCTCGGCGCTCCCGGCCACGCTCGCGGAGCGAGGCGAGCACCGAGGCCGAGGGCAGGGTGATGACCTCGTGCTCCGCGATCAGGGGGCGGTCCGGATGTCCCGGCTCGGGCAGGGCACCGAAGGGCAGGTAGTGCAAGGCCCCATCCGGCACGATCAGCAGGCGCTTGCCGGCCAGCCGGTCGGCCACCGGGGCGAGCAGCAGCCGGCTCGCCTCGGCCAGCGCGAGGTCGGCGGCGGCGCGGGCGGTGCTCTTGTGACTGCGCGCGGTCAGGGTGTGGGCCCGCCGCGCCACGGCCTCGAGCGCCGAGCGCCGCGGCAGCTCGAAGCTCCCGACCCGCGTGGGCTCCACCGCCCAGAGAGTGCTGCGCTCGGCGCCCAGGGCCACCTCCAGCAGCAGGGTGCCGGGGTCGAGCAGGGTCTGGATCTCCGCAGCCGTCAAGGGACGGGGCGCGGCGAGGGAGGACCAGACCAGGTGCTCGAGGCGGGTCTCGGTCTCCAGCCGATCGAGCCGCGCCGTGGCACGTCGCTGCTCTCTCTCGAGGCCCGCGCGCCGCTCGCTGGGCGGTGAGCGGGCGAGCTCCTCGGCGAGAGCGTGCAGCCTCTCCTCCAGGGCACGGCGCTCCGCGGCCCGCGAGGGGTCTGGCGATGGCCTCTCGGTCAGCCCGGACTCGGCCAGGGTGTCGAGCAGGCTGCGGGCCTTGGCCCTCTCGGCGACCTCGAGCGCGGCGCGATCGAAGCCCACGGCCGGCGCCTGCCGGTGCTCGGCCATCAGCACCTCGACGGCGAAGGCGTAGTAGCTCTGTCGTTCGGCCAGGAACGAAGCCCGTAGGCCGGCGCTCGCCGGCTCGGTGCGCAAGGCCTCGACCCGCGCCAGGGCGTCGGTGATCGCCTCGCGCGCCGAGGCGAGGTCCCCTCCCGCGCGGCTCGAGCGGGCGAGGCCGAAGAGGGCGTTGGCCTCGCCGCTGCGATCGCCCACCCGGGCGAAGAGGTCGCGGGCCGCCGTGAAGCGCCCGGCCGCCGCGTCGGGCCGGCCTTCGGCGTCCTCGATCCAGCCCAGGTTGGCGAGGGCGGTGGCCTGGCTCCAGCGGTCTCCCAGGCTCCGGGCCAGGGCGAGCCCTTCGCCGGTGCGGCTCCGGGCTCCCCCGAAGTTGCCCCCCCGACGCTCCGCGAGGCCCAGGTAGTAGAGCATCACCGCCTCCTCACGCCGGTCCCCCAGCTCGCGCTGGAGGCTGAGGGCCTGCTCCAGGTCGGCCGGTGCCGCGGGGTCTCCGAGCTTCACCCGCACCGCCCCTCGCCGGCCCAGGGCGACGGCCACGTGGCGGCGTGCGCCGGCGGCCTCGAGCAGGGGCAGGGCCTCGGCCAGCGCGTCGAGGGCGACCTCGTCCTCCCCCAGGGTGAAGTAGAGCCAGCCGAG
>JBIOYC010000144.1:0-9399 GCA_044869955.1 Thermoanaerobaculia bacterium
CCAGCTCCACCGCCAGGGTCCCCGAACGACGCCACAGCTCGGCGTAGCTCCAGTAACCCGACTCCTCCACCAGCGCCACCGCCTCCGGCACCCGCTCGACCTGCAGCCCGATCCAGGCCTCCACCGTCGCCTTCGGTACGCCCCGTGCTTCGCCACCCGGACCCCACTCGCACAGCAGCTGGTGCCGCTCCGCGGGCGGCAAGGCGGTGAGCTCCGCCAGCCGGGCCGCGGGCCGCGCCAGCAGGGTTGCGAGAGCCCTCTCGTAGGCAGCCAGGAAGCGGGCGGCGGTAGTCGGCAGCCAGGCGTCCCGGCGGTAGATCGCGCGCAGGGCGGAGGCGCCCTCGCCACGGTCGATCACCTCGAAGTAGAGGTCCAGCTCGGCGCTGCCGGTGGCAACCTCGCGCACCCCCTCGAGCCACTCCCGCCCGGCACCCGCGCCCAGGGGGTCTGGGGGCGCCGCGAACATCACCTGGAAGAGGGGCGCGTGGTCGAGGCTGCGCTCGATGGCCAGCTCGGCCACCAGCCGCTCGAACGGCAGCTCCCCGGCGGCGAGGGCCCGCTGCACCATCACCCAAACGGCTTCCACCAGGTCGGTGACCAGCTCGATCTCGGGCAGTCGCAGGCGCAGCGGCAGGGTGTTGACGAAGCAGCCGGCGACGCCCTCCAGCTCCTCGCGGCCCCGTCCCCCCACCGGCGTGCCCACCACCAGGTCGCGGGCGCCGGACCAGCGTGCGAGCAGTGCTTCGAAGGGGGCGAGCAGGAGCGCGAAGCGGGTCAGGCCGAGCCGGCGGGCCAGCTCGTCCACCGCGGCCAGCGAGACCGAGAGGGGCCGGGTGACCTGGCCGCCTTCGCCGCTGCCCGGGCGGCGCGGCCGGTCCGCCGGCAGGTCGAGCAGGGCCGGGGCGCCGGCCAGCTCCTGCCGCCAGTGACCGACCAGGCGCTCCAGGCGCTCGCCTTCGAGGCGCCGGCGCTGCCAGACCGCGAAGTCGCGGTAGCGCCAGGCGGGCTCCGGCAGTGCCGCCGGCAGGCCGGCTTCCCGGGCCGCGAGCAGCCGCCCCAGCTCCTCGATCATCAGGGTCATCGAGGCGCCGTCGGTCGCGATGTGGTGGATCACCAGCACCAGCGTGCGGGCGCGGCCACCGCCGCCGAGGGCCAGGGCATGCCAGGGCGACCCGGCCGCGAGGTCGATCGGCAGGCGGGCGAGAGCCTCTTCGAGGCGCTTGCCTTCGCAGCGGGCGTCGGCCTCGCGCAGGGCCTCGAGGTCGACCTGCGACAGCGCCACGGGGGCCGGCGGTAGGGGCTGCTGGAGCCAGGCTTCGCCGGCCTCGAAGTAGCGGGTGCGCAGGACCTCGTGCCGCCTCGCCAGCTCGGTCAGGGCGGCGGCGAGGGCCGCCACGGGCTGGGGCCGGGCCAGGTCCAGGGCCCGGGCCACGTGGTAGGCGGCGCTGCCGGTGTCCAGGCTCTCGACGAAGAGGAAGCGCTCCTGGGCGAAGGAGACCGGCGACGGACCCTCCCCCTCGAGTCGGACCAGCTCGGCCTCGCCCGCCGAGGCCGGTTGCGCGCCGAGGCGGCGGGCGGCGAGGCGGCGGGCCAGCAGACTCGAGGCGGCGGCCGGCGGCGAAGCGGAGGAGTCCGAGCTCATCGCGGAAGCTCCCGACCAGAGCCGGGAGACGGCATCAGCCGACGCGTTCCTCCGCCGCGGACCCGGGCTCCGCCACCAGCAGCTCCTCGAGAGCGAGGGCGAGCTTCTCGACCGTCGGCGCGGCGAAGAGGGTCGACAGCGGCACCTCGAGCCCCAGCACGTCGTTGAGCCGGGCGCCCAGCCTCGCCGCGGCCAGGGAGTGGCCGCCCAGGCGGAAGAAGTTGTCGCGCACTCCCACCGTCGGCACGCCCAGAACCTCTCTCCAGAGGCCGCTCAGGACCTCCTCGCTCTCGTTGCGGGCCGCGACCGGCGCCTCCTCTTCACGGTGGGCCTCCGGCCGTGGCAGAGCCCGGCGGTCGACCTTGCCGCTGGCGTTCAACGGCAGGCTCTCGAGGCCCATCCAGGCCGCCGGCACCATCACCTCGGGGAGCCGGCGGGCCAGCGAGGCCTCCAGCTCGGCCACCGGCAGGTCGGCTCCCAGGCCCACCACCCAGGCGGAGAGCCGTTTGCCACCCGCCTCGTCCTCGAGGGCCGCGACCACCGCGTCGCGCACCCCGGGAAGCTGGCGCAGGGCCTCCTCGATCTCCCCCAGCTCGATGCGGAAGCCGCGCACCTTGACCTGGTGTCGATGCGGCCGAGGAAGTCGAGCTCGCCGTCGCGGCGCCGGCGCACCAGGTCGCCGGTGCGGTACAGGCGCTCCCCGGGAGCACCGGAAGACGAGGGCAGGAAGCTCTCGGCGGTGAGGCCGGGGCGGCCGAGGTAGCCGCGGGCGAGGCCGGCCCCGGCCAACACCAACTCGCCGGGCACCCCCACCGGAGCGGGGTCGCCGAAGCGGTCGAGCACCTGGGCCTGGAGACGGTCGATGGGGTGGCCGATGGGCGGCGGCCCGGAAGGCGCCCCGCCGGGGCCGGCCGCGGGTAGCGAGCAGCAGGTGGCGACCACCGAGCTCTCGGTGGGGCCGTAGTGGTTCACCAGCTCGAAGGGCAGGCCGGGAGGCGGCGGAGCGTGCAGGGTGTCGCCCCCCACCAGCAGGAAGCGCAGGGCCAGGCCCTCGGCGCGGGCCGGCTCGCGGCCGAGGTCGTCGAGCATCGCCTCGGCCAGGGGGGTGGGCAGGAAGGCGACCGTCACCCTCTCCTCCTGGAGCCACGAGAGCAGGGGCCCGGGGGCCGCACGCACCTCCTCCGGCGGCAGAACCAGGCTGGCCCCCGCCGCGAGCACCGACCAGATCTCCCACACCGAGGCGTCGAAGGCGAGGCCAGAGACCAGCGAGCCGCGATCCTCCGGCCCCAGGAGGTAGGCGTCGAGGTGCCACTGGACCAGGTTCGCGAGACCGCCGTTGCGGACCGCCACCGCCTTGGGCAGGCCGGTCGAGCCCGAGGTGTAGATGGCGTAGGCCAGCCCGTCCGGGTCGGGCTCGAGGGCCAGCGGCTCCCCGCTGCGGCCGGCCAGGTCCTCGGCCTCGCGGTCGAGCACCACCTGGGGCGTCGGCAGGGCGGCGAGGGGATCGCCCCGCTGCGCGTCGGTGATCAGCACCTTCGCCCCCGAGTCCTGGAGCATGAAGGCCAGGCGGTCCGGCGGCGATCCCGGGTCGAGGGGGAGGTAGGCGCCGCCGGTCTTCAGCACCGCCAGCTGCGCCACCACCAGCGACGGGGAGCGCGGCAGCAGCACGGCGGCGATGCGCTCCGGCCCCACCCCCGCCTCGAGCAGCCGGCGGGCCAGGCGGTTGGCCGCCGCGTCGAGGGCGCCGTAGCTCAGCTGGCCTTCTGGGCTCACCACGGCCGGAGCCTCCGGGGCCCGGGCCACGGCGGCGGCGAAGCGGGCCAGCACCGGAGGCAGGGCGAGATCGGCGGCTCCGGTGTCGTTCCAGCGCGCCAGCTGCTCGGCCTCGGCGGGGCTCAGCAGGGGTAGCTGGTGCAGCCGCCGCCCGGGCTCGGCCACGGCGGCGGCCAGCAGGACCTGGTAGTGGCCCCACATGCGCTCGATGGTGGCGCGATCGAAGAGGTCGGTGGCGAACTCCCAGACCATGGTCATCTCGCCCGCGGGCTTGACCACCACGTTGAGGTCCATCTTCGCCGAGCCGTTGTGGCGCTCGAAGAGCTCGGCCGTGAGGCCGGGCAGCTCGAAGTCGGGGACCGGCGAGTCGTGGAAGCTGAACATCACCGAGAACAGGGGGTTGCGGCCCAGGTCGCGGTCCGGCTGGAGGGCCTTGACCAGCGTCTCGAAGGGCAGGTCCTGGTGCTCCTGGGCGTCGATCAGGGTCTCGCGGGTGCGCGCCAGCAGTTGCGAGAAGGTAGGGTCGGCGTCGAGGCGGGTGCGCAGCACGAGGGTGTTGACCACCATCCCGATCAGCGGCTCACTCTGCTTGAGGCGACGGTTGGCGACACCGCTGCCGAGCAGCAGATCGGTCTGGCCGGTGTAGCGGGCGAGGAGCAGCCAGAAGGCGGAGAGGGCGACGGTGAAGAGCGACACCCCCTCGGCCCGGCTCCGCGCCCGCAGATCCTGGTACAGCTCGCGTGGCAGGTCGGCGCGCAGGACGTCCCCCTGGTGGGAGAGCCGGGCCGGGCGCGGCCGGTCGGTCGGCAGGTCGATCGGGTCGGGTCGGTCCGCCAGCCGCTCGAGCCACCAGGCGAGCTGACGGTCGAGGGCGCCGGAGTCGAGCCAGCGGCGCTGCCACACGGCGAAGTCGGCGTACTGGACGGCCAGGGGCGCCAGGGGCGAGCCGAGGCCGCAGGAGAAGGCGCCGTAGAGGGCCTTGAGCTCACCCATGAGCACGGCCAGGGACCAGCCGTCGTGGACGAAGTGGTGCTCCACCTGGGCCAGGAGGTGGTCGTCCGCCGCGCGGCGCAGCAGCCGCCAGGCCAGCAGGGGCGGCCGGCTGGTGTCGAACGAGACCCGAACCGCCCGGTGGATGAACCAGCGGGTGGCCGCCTCGCGGTCCACCTCCTCGAGCCCCGACACGTCGATCACCGGCAAGCGCACCCGCCAGGGCGGGTAGATCACCTGCACCGGCCGGCCGCCGAGGGCCGGGAAGCCGGTACGCAGGACCTCGTGGCGGCACACGATCTCGCTCAGGGCCGCCGCCAGGTGGACCGGCTCGAGGCGCCCTCGGAAATGCAGGGTGAACTGGAAGTTGTAGGCGATGGCCCGGGGCGAGAGCTGGTTCAGGAACCAGATCCGCTCCTGCGGGAAGGTCAGGGGCAGGGGCTGGTCCCGGGGCGCTCGCTCCACCGGCGGCAGGGTCTCGATCGGCTCGCCCTCGAGGCGGGCGGCCACGAAGGCGGCCAGGTCACCCACGGTCGGCTGCTGGAAGAGAAAGGAGAGGGGCACCTCGACGCCCAGCTCCTGGCGCACCCGGGCGACGATCCGAGCTACCAGCAACGAGTGGCCGCCGAGCTCGAAGAGGTTGTCCGCCACCCCGACCGCGCTGCGCCCGAGCAGCTCCGCCCACAGCGAGGTCAGCTCCTGCTCCAGCTCGGTGGCCGGGGCCACGTAGGGCGAGGACAGCAGCTCGCGGTCCTCGCCCGGCGGCGGCAACTGGCTCTTGTCCACCTTGCCGGTCAGCGAGATCGGGATCTTGCGCAGCAGCACGTAGGCGGTCGGCACCATGAACCCGGGGAGGCGCTCGGCGAGGAAGGCTCGCAGCTCCCGGGCCGAGGGCTGCTCGAAGCTGGGCTCGGCGAAGAAATAGGCCACCAGCCGGCGGTTTCCGCCGCCTTCGCCGTCGTCCCAGGCGAGCACCACCGCCTCGCGCACGGCTGGGTGGCTGCGCAGGGCCTGCTCGATCTCACCCAGCTCGATGCGCAGGCCCCGCACCTTGACCTGGTGGTCGGCGCGGCCGATGAAGCACAGCTGGCGACGCCCGTCGCCGTCGAGCCGCCAGCGGGCGAGATCCCCGGTCTTGTACAGCCGTCCGCCGGGCTCCGTGGCCTTCGGATCGGGGACGAAGCGCTCGGCGGTCAGGCCCCGCCGGCGGTGGTAGCCACGGGCCAGGCAGAGGCCGCCGAGGTAGATCTCGCCCACCTTGCCCACGGGAACGGGCTGGAGATCAGCGTCCAGGAGGTGGACGGCGCCTCCCTCGATCGCCTCGCCGAGGCTCGGCCCCTCGGCGTGTCCACCCGCGCAACGCTCGGTGGTGACGAAGATAGTCGCCTCGGTGGGGGCGTAGGCGTTCAGGAAGCAGCGGCCCGGGGCCCAGCGGTTGGCGGTCTCGGCCGGGCAGGCCTCGCCGCCGACGACGATCGAGGCGAGAGCGGGGAAGCTGCCCTCGGGCACGGTGTTGAGCAGCGAGGGGGGGATCGCCATGGTCGTGATGGCGTAGCGGGCCATCGCTTCGGCCAGGCCCTCTCCCGAGAGCAGGGTCTGCTTGCTGACCAGCTGGAGCCGCGAGCCGGTCGCCAGGGCGAGCAGGGTCTCGAGCACGGAGGCGTCGAACGAAAAGGAGGCCAGCTGCAGCACTCGGCTGCCCGGACCGACCTCCATCAGCTCGACCGCTTGGCGGGCGAGGTTGACCACGCTGCCGTGGGTCACCGCCACGCCCTTGGGCTGGCCCGTCGAGCCCGAGGTGTACATGAGGTAGGCCAGCTGGGATGGATCGCCCGGCCGGGGCGGCGGCGCGGCCACCTGCTGGCCCGGACCAGCAGGACGGTCGAGCACCAGCAGGCCGACCCCCGGCACCTCGGGCAGGCGCTCGATCACCCGCTCCTGGGTGAGCAGCACCAGCGCTCCGGAATCCTCGATCATGAAGCGCAGACGTTCTCGCGGATAGCTGGTGTCGAGGGGGACGTAGCCGCCGCCGGCCTCGAGCACGGCCAGCACACCGACGATCATCTCGACGCTGCGCTCGGTGGCGAGCCCGACCAGCACCTCCGGCCTCACTCCCAGCTCCGTCAGCCGCTCGGCCAGGGACCGGGCCCGGCGTCCGAGCTCGGCGTAGGAGAGGTGCTCCCCTTCGAGGGCGACGGCGATCGCCTCCGGACGAGCCTCCAGGGCCTGCTCGAAGAGCTCGTGAACCAAAGCTGCCGGCCGCTCGGTCGGAGAGTCTTTATTCATAAGGAATAGGAGATTTTGCCGTAATCTACCGTAGTCTTCGCCGCCCCTATAGTGCCGAGCCCTCTTGTGATCGGGACATCTGCGAAGTTGCTTGTCCCTTCCCTACGAATCTGCCGCACCTCTAGGGGGGAAATTCACGAGGCGAGGCATGCAGAATCTACGATTGGCCCTTCGCGCCCTGACCCGAGCTCCGGCGGTCAGCCTGGCGGCGTTGCTCTCCCTGGCCATCGGCATCGGCGCCAACACCACCATCTTCAGCCTGGTCAACGCCGTGTTCTTGCAGGGTACGGGGGTCGAAGAGCCGGAGCGGGTGGTGACGGTCTTCGTGTCCGGCGAGGACCCGCGGCTGGCCAACGCCATCCGGATGTCCCACCCCAACTTCGAGGACCTCGCCCGGCGCAGCCGCAGCTTCTCTCAGCTCACCGAGATCGCCCCCGCCCCCGCCACCCTCACGGTGGCGGGCGGCGAGCCCGAACGGGTGGCCGGACAGATGGCGACCAGCTCCTTCTTCCCCCTGCTCGGGGTCGAGCCGGCCCTCGGCCGCTTCTTCCTGGCCGAGGAGGACGCGGCCCTCGGCTCGGCGCCGGTGGTGGTGCTCGCCTGGGGCTTCTGGCAGAAGCGCTTCGGCGGCGACCCGGCCGCCCTCGGCAGAGCACTGACCTTGAACGGTCAGCCCTTCACGGTGATCGGCATCGCTCCCCCCGGCTTCCGCGGCACCCTGCTGCTGATCGACCCGGCCTACTGGGTGCCCCTCTCGATGGTGGACACCTTCCTACCCGGTGACCAGCGGCGCTGGTTCCAGGATCGCCGGGCCCTGCTCGGCCGGGCCTACGGCCGCCTCGGGCCGGAGGTCGGCCTGGACCAGGCCCGCGCCGAGCTGGCCGCCCTGGGCAAGACCCTGGCCGAGGAGCATCCGATCGAGAACAAGGGCCGGACCTTCGACCTGCTGCCCCTGGCCCAGGCCGCCGTCGAGCCCGACCAGCGCAAGAGCTTCGTCACCGCCGGCGCCCTGCTGATGGGGGCCGTGGCTTTGGTGCTGCTGGTGGCGGTGGGCAACGTCGCCAACCTGCTGCTCGCCCGGGCCCAGGCCCGGCGCCGGGAGATCGGCGTGCGGCTGGCCCTGGGAGCCAGCCGCGGCCAGCTGATCCGCCAGCTGCTGACCGAGAGTCTGATGCTCTCGCTGGCCGCCGGGGCGCTCGGCCTCGCTCTCGCCCACGGGGGCCAGAAAGCCCTCTGGGCCCTGCGCCCACCGGCCCTCGCCAACGCTCCGATCGCCCCGGCCACGGACCTCACCGTGCTCGCCTTCACCCTCGGCGTCTCCCTGGCCGCCGGGCTGCTCTTTGGCCTGGCTCCCGCTCTCCAGGCCAGCCGTCCGGAGCTGGTGGCGGACCTCAAGCAGCCGAGCGACGCCGCCTCGGGCGCCACCCGGGTGCTCTCGCTCAAGAACCTGCTGGTGGTCGCCCAGGTGGCCCTCTGCCTGGTCGCCCTCACCCTCTCCGGGCTCTTCCTGCGCAGCCTGGCCCGCGCCACCCGGGCCGAAGTGGGCCTCGACGCGGATCGGCTGGCCGCCCTGCGCATCGACCTCTCGCAGCAGGGTCTGCCGGCCCCCGCCGGCGAGCAGCTCTTCGACCAGGTGCTGGCACGCGCCCGGATCCTGCCCGGCGTGGAGGCTGCGACTCTCGCCGCCCATACCCCGCTCGGCGAGGGAGGCTCGGCGCGCACGGTGGTGATCGCCGGCCGCGCCCCGGAGGCCGCCAACAACCGGGTGATGGTGCAGATGGACACCGTCGAGCCCGGCTACCTGCGCACCGTCGGCCTGGCGTTGGTGTCCGGCCGCGACCTCGCAGACCTCGACCGCCGGAACACCACCCCGGTGGCCCTGATCAACCAGGCCATGGCAGAGCTCTTCTGGCCCGGTGACGAGGCTCTCGGCCAGCGCTTCCAGATCGCCGGGGACGAGCGCGAGCGCGAGGTGGTGGGGGTGGTGGCCAACGCCAAGCACTCGGAGGTCACCGAGGCCCCCCAGCCCCAGGCCTTCCTGCCCCGCCGCCAGCTCTATCAGCCCAGCCTGGCGCTGTTGGTGCGCAGCGGCGGCGAACCCGCGGCCCTGCTGCCCGGCCTGCGCGCCGAAGTCCGCCGCATCGACCCCACGGTGCCGGTGCCGCGCGCCGACACCATCGCCCAGCGGGTGCGCGAGAGCCTGTGGGCGCCCCGCACGGCCGCCTCCCTGCTCGGCCTGCTGGGCCTGCTGGCCCTGCTGCTCGCGGCGGTGGGAATCTACGGCGTGACCAGCTACTCGGTGGGCCAGCGGGCTCGCGAGCTGGGCATCCGAAGCGCCCTGGGGGCGGCCCGCCGCGACGTGCTCGGCCTGGTGCTCGGCCACGGCATGAAGGTGGCGGCCCTCGGTCTCCTGTTGGGCCTCGCCCTGTCCTACTTCGCCGCCCGCTTCGTCGCCAGCCTGCTCTTCGGTGTCGGTGCCCTCGACCCCCTGACCTGGCTGGCCACCCCCCTGGTGCTGGCCGGCGTCGCCCTGCTCGCCAACCTCGTGCCCGCCGACCGGGCCACGCGGATCGACCCCATCAAGGTGCTGAGCTTCGAGAGGTGAACGGCCCGTGGCGAGACCCAGACTCTTCTCCCGCGCCCTCGCTGTCCTGGCCGTCCCGCTGGGGCTGGTCGCTTTCACCTGGGTGCTCCTTCCCGGCGAGAGC
>JBIOYC010000145.1:0-14051 GCA_044869955.1 Thermoanaerobaculia bacterium
GCCCCGGAAGGCGACCACGTTGCCGTGGTGGTGGGTGTCGACGTAGGCCGAGGGATCCCCCAGAGCGTTGGGAGCCGAGCCCTGCACCGTCAGGTCGCCGGAGCCGACGGCGCCGATGCCCGTCCAGTAGAGCTCGATCAGGTGGTCGTCCGGGCTGCGATAGACCACGTGGTTGTAGCCGTCGAAGGTCGTGAAGTAACCGATCGGATTGCCGGCCACGTTGGGCGGGCCCGAGCTACCGGTCAGGTTGTCGTGGCCCACGGCGCCGGTCGACCAGTAGAGGCTGTGCACGTCCTGGCTGGCGTTGCGGTAGAGCACGACCTGCTGATTGCCCGCCGGGTCGAGGTATGCCGATAGGTCTCCCGTCGCCTTCGGTGCCAGGCCGAGAGAGGTCAGGTTGCTGTGACCGATGCCCCAAGCCGTGCGCCACAGCTCCCAGCCGTTGCCGTCCGAGTCGCGGAACACCACGTTGTGCGCGCCCAAGGTCGGAAGACTGTAGGCGTACGGGTTGCCAGCGGCGTCCGGTGCTCCCGGCGACGCCGCCGTGAGGTCGGTGTGGATCACCGGCAAGACGGCATCGCCGAAGGCCTTCCGCACGGCGCAGTACTTGTCGACCAGGTGGCTGCCTTCGCCGCAGCTGATCGCTGGAGCTTGCATGGTGTAGACCGTCACGCCCCCCAGCCAGGGCATGCCCAGGATGAGCTTCGTGATGTCGTAGTCGTAGCGCACGGAGGGCTCGCCCAGGCTGCTATGCCCCGAGTAGTAGACGCCAACCGGCATTGTGCGGCCGGCTGGGAGCAAAGCCGCCATGTCCTCGGCCTCGCCGGCGAGGTTCGGGAGGGTCGCCTCCGCGCACTCGCCATCGAGGCAGGCGCCGCCGCCCGTGTGAGCGGTGCAGCTCGAGCACGGCCCGGTGCCCTGCTTGTTGTTGCGGAAGTAGAACACGAAGGTGTCGAAGGTCTTGGCCGCGTCCGGGAAATCGTCACCAAAGTAGTCACTATCGTCCCCGTGGTAGTACAGGCTGGGAGCGAAGTTCATCCACGGCGCCTGCGAGCGCAGCCGGGATTCCATCTCGGCCACATAGTCGCCGTCGAAGGGCTGGTCGAGGTAGTAGACCATGTCGTCGATGCCCATGGACACCAGGTGCGGGTAATCTTGGGCCAGGCGCCCGATCAAGGACGACCAGGCCAGGTAGTCGTGACAGTAATCGCACTTCACGTTCTGAAGGATCGGATTCGGGCCCGGTCCCTCGATCTCGACCTCCTTGTTGCAGGCCTCGAAGATCCCCAGCGGCCCGATCGTGAAGGCATCGAGCTCGTTCCAGGGGGTGGTCTCGCTGTTCTGCGGCAGCGCACAGACTCCTGCGTACGGGTTCGGGTTGTCGGGTGAGACGGTGACTCGCAGCTGTTGGCCGTCGATGCAGAAGTCCTTGGTCGCCTCCAAGAACTCGACCAGCTTGTTGTAGTCACCGGCCTCGATCAACGTCCAGCCGACGGTGTTGGTGTGGGTGTCGCGCAGCCACTCCTTCTGTTGCTCGACGGTACCGCCGCGGTGCTGATCCCATTGCGACTTGAGGTTGGCGAGGCCGCTGTCGCGGGCGACGCGATGGAAAGGGTTGCCGTAGACGAACAGGTCCGTGCGGTACGGGTCCACTGCCGCCCGGACCGCCACCAGCTCGGCGGCGCCCAGGTCGGCGCCGGACAGCCAGTCGGTCGCCACCAAACCGCGCCAGTCCTGGCCGGATACCGAGTCGAGGTCTTCAGCGGCCAGGACGCGCAGCTCCGGATTGCCGGGCTCGAGGTCGAAGACGATGAAGCTCGAGTGATCGTCCTTGACCAGGGCGATGGCCGCTCGGCCGTCGGCGTTGAAGTCCCCGACCGCCAGGCTGGCCCAATCCGAGTTGCCGTTGTTGCCCACCGTGGAGGAGGCGACGCGCACGAAGCCCGCGCCGTTCCAGCGGTAGACCAGCACCGTCTCGGCCTGGTCGTCGCTCGCCCGGCGGGCGGCGATCAGCTCATCGAAGCCATCGCCGTCGAGGTCACCGGCCCCGAGCGCCCTCCAGGGCGCGCCCGAGCTGCTGTCGAGGTCGTCGGAGGCGACCACGGAGAGGCTCGCACCCGCGAGCTGGAGCACCACGAAGTTGGCGTGAGCCTGCTTGAGCAGCACGATCTGCGGGGTACCGGAGCGGTCGAACCGCCCCACGGCGGCATCCACCCAGTCGGAGTTTCCCGGGTTTCCCACCGTCGCCGAGGCGACCAGGGTCGAGACCTCGCAGTTGGACTCGTTCACCTTCGCCACCACCACGTCCGCCACGCCCGTGGACCCCACGTTGCGCACGGCGACGATCTCGTCGAAGGCGCCGCCGTCGAGGTTGCCCGCCGCCACGGCGCGCCAGGGATGGGAGGAGCTCGAGATCAGGTCGCCTGCTCCCACCGCAAAGGGGGCGGGGCCGCGCAGGATCGAAAAGTTGCTGTGCTTGTTCTTGAGCAGGACCAGCTCTTTCTCGGCGCCGGCGCAGAAGTTGCCGGCGGAGAGGTCGACCCAGCCGCTGTTGCTGTCGATGGCGTAGCCGGCGGCCTCCAGGAGGGAGCCCACCGCCACGCTGTCGTCGGCCGGCCGCGCGTAGGTGGGCGTCTGATAGGGCGCTTCGCAGCTCCAGGTGTGAGGGACCGGCTCGGCGGCCACCCCGGCTGCTGGAAGCAGCAGGAGGCCGAACGTGAGCCTCAAGCTCGCGCCGAGCCAGGAGCGCCGCCGGTGGGGGTGCGCGGAGAATCGGGACGGGCTGAGATCGCGAGCTGGCGACCGATCAGCCGGAGAAATGCGGAAACCTCTGTCAGAGCTCATGGAAAACCACCATCCTGATGAAAGGATCGCGTCAGCCGGATCGCGAAACGATCCGTCCGCGCAGCGCGAGAATGCGCAGGAGAACCTGGTAGGAGTTACCGGAGTCCGTCCTCGGTGGATCTCTACGCGCTGCGCGACGGAACCCGCCAGGGCCCTCGGCAAGGGCGGAGCGGTCGGAGAAGGGCCCTCAGGCGGGCTCGAAGAAGCTGTAGCCCGAGCCCCGCTGGGTGATCAGGTAGCGGGGCTGGGCCGGCTCCGGCTCGATCTTGTGGCGCAGGCGGTGGACGTGGACGCGCAGGGTGTCCTCGTAGACCTCTTCCAGCGGCCAGACCCGCCGGATCAGGAAGTCGCTGCGGACGGTGCGCCGGGCGCTGCGCATCAGGATGTGGAGGATCTTGGTCTCGATCGGCGTCAGGGTGACGCGGCGGCCCTGGACCAGCGCCTCCTGGTGGGCGAAGTCGATCGAGAGGTGAGCGTCGATCGCCGTCACCGGGGCGAGGGTGAAGGAGAAGTCTCCCAGCCGCCGCAGCACTCGCCGTACCCGCGCCGCCAGCTCGAGGGGCCGGAAGGGCTTGACCACGTAGTCCTCGGCGACGGTGTCGATGGTCTGGATGATGGTCGGCTCGTCGTCCACCGCCGAGAGGAAGATGAAGGGCACGTCACAGGAGCGGTTGATCTCCTGGCAGAGCTCCAGGCCGGTCATGCCGGGCATCATCAGGTCGACCACGGCCAGGTGGGGCAGACCGCTCCGGCGGATCCACTCGAGGGCCGCGTGTCCGGAGGTGGCGGTCGCCACCGTGAAGCCCTCGTTCTCGAGGGTCAGGCGGACCACCTGGAGGATGTCGGGATCGTCGTCGACGCAGAGAATGCGTTGCGCGGCGGCGGGCTCGATCCGTTGCGGGCTCATTCGTTGGGACTGCCGTGGTTGGGAAGGAAGTATACTGAAACCGGTCATACGCTCAGCTCGGGCTCGCCTGCCCGGTGTCACCCAACGATGGTCGACCAGAGACTCTCCCGGATCCTGATCGTCGAGGACGAGCTGGACATCCAGCTCGTGGTGCGCTTTTCCCTCGAGCGCCTGGGGCACTTCCAGCTGGCGGTGGCGAGCAGCGGTGAGGAGGCCGTGGCCGTCGCGGCCCAGTTCCAGCCCCAGCTGATCCTTCTCGACGTCATGATGCCGGGCCTCGACGGCATCGCCACCCTCGGCCAGTTGCGGCGGGTGCCGGGGCTCGCCGACACCCCCGTGGTCTTCGTCACGGCCCGGTCGCAGGCCCACGAGGTGGCCGAGTACGAGTCCCTGGGTGCCCTCGACGTGATCGTCAAGCCCTTCGACCCCATCGGGCTCGCGGATCGGCTGGTCTCGCTCTGGGATCGGCACTGCGTCGCCGCCAGATGACCGACTCACCAGGGCCCGCCTCGGCCGCCCACTCCGTCCCGGGCCGGTGGCAGGCCCTGGCGGCGGTGCTGGCGAGCACCGTGGTGATCAGCGCCCTCGCCGCCGCCGACCTGCTGCCCTGGGTGGACGCGGTGCTCTCCCAGCTGCTCGACGGCGCCACCGCCAGCCTGCTCACCGTCTGCTCGCTGCTCGCCTGGGCTCGCCTGCGCAGCGGCCCGAGCCGGGCGGCGCTGCTGCTGGTGTCCTTCTTCCCCGTCCTCGCCCTGCTCGAGCTGCTGCGCGCGCTGCGCCAGCCTCTCCTGGTGGAGACCCTCGGCGTCACCGTCGAGGCCGCTGCCGAGGCGACCCGGGCCGGGGTTCGCTTCTGGACCGCGGTGCTCTACCTGGCGCTGTCGATCCTGCTGGCCGGCTGGCGCAATCACTCCTTCGAGCGCATGCGCACCCTGACGCTGTCGCTGGCGGTACCGGCCTTCCTCGCCCTGGTGGGTGTCATCCTCTACCTGCTCGGCTCGGTCGGTGATCCCTACGGCGCCGGCGTCGCCTTCGCTCTCGCCTGCGTGCATTTGGCCCTGCTGCTGACCGCTGCCGGCCTGGCCCTGTCGCGGGTCGAGTGGCGCCAGGCCTCTTGGGTGACCCGCAGCCTGATCCTGTCCCTGATCCCCCAGGCCATGGCCCAGGTAGACCTGCTGCTCGCCCTCGCCAACCTCGGCGAGGCCCACCGCATGGCCATCCACGGCCACGAGCTGCTGGCGATCTCGACGGTGTTCGGCGGCATCCTGTCCGAGGTCCTGTCCCTGCAACGCGAGGCGGCCCGGGCCCAGGCCGAGGCGAGCGCCGCCCACACGGTGCTCGCCGAGCGCACCCGCCAGCTCGAGCGGGTCGACCTCGAGCTGGCCGAGACGCAGGCCGAGAAGGAGACCGCCCTCGCTCGCCTGCGCATGCTCGAGAAGGCGGTGGAGACCATGAGCCTGGGAGTGACGGTGACCGACACCACCGGCCGCATCCTCTACGCCAATCCCGCCGACGCCCGCATGCACGGTTACCGGCCCGAAGAGCTGATCGGCCAGCCGGCGAGCCGCTTCGGCCTGCCAGCGGGTGACGAGCGCCCGCCGATGGGAGGTCTCCAGCTGTGGGCCCGAGAGGGCTGGAACCGTGCCCGGGACGGCCGGAGCTTCCCGGTGCGGCTGATCTCGGATCCGCTGCTCGACCCGGACGGCGAGCCGATCGCCCTGGTGACCATCTGCGAGGACATCACCGAGCAGAAGCAGACCCAGCGCTCGCTCGAGCGGCGCGACCGCATCCTCGAAGCCGTCAGCGACGCCGCCGAACGGTTGCTGGTCTCGAGCAGCTGGCAGCAGAGCCTGCGCGACGTCCTCGGCCGCCTCGGCCGGGCCACCGAGGTCGATCGCGTCTACCTCCGGCAGCTCGGCGAGAGCCGCGTCGACACCCTGCTCTGCACCTGGCAAGCCCGGGGGGTGGACCTCGACGACTCGCTGATCCTCGACCTCCGGCCCCGCACCGAGGCCCTGGAAGTGCTGGGGGACAGTCCCTCGTCGGACACGGCGGTCCACGGCCCGGTGCGCGAGCTGCCGGGGCCCCTGCAGGCGGCCTTCGAGCAACGCGGCATCCACTCCGTGGCCCTGGTGCCGGTGGTGGTGCGCGGCCGCCGCTGGGGGATCCTCTCCCTCGAGTCCCAGGACCCGACCCGCACCTGGCCGAGCGCCGAGATCGAGGCCCTGGAGGCCGCCGCGCGCATCCTCGGCGGCGCCGTGCAGCGCCAGCACGCGGAGGAGCTGCTGCTGACCAGCGAGGCCAACTACCGCGAGCTGATCGAGACCGCCAACGACATGATCCAGAGCGTCTCCCCCGAAGGCCAGCTGCTCTTCGTCAACCGCGCCTGGCGCGAGACCCTGGGCTATGACGAGAGCGACTTGCCCGGTCTCACCATCTGGCAGGTGGTCGACCAGGCCGAGCACGCCCATTGCCGCAAGGTCCTGGCCGAGATCTTCGAGGGCCACAAGGTGGGGAGCATCGAGACCACCTTCGTGCGGCGCGACGGCGCCCGCCTGCCGGTCGAAGGCAGCCTCTCCAGCCGCTTCCAGAACGGTCGGCCGGTGGCGACCCTGGGCTTCTTCCGGGACGTCACCGAGCGGCAGCTGATCGACCGCATGAAGCAGGACTTCATCTCGACCGTCAACCACGAGCTGCGCACCCCCCTGACCTCGATGCTCGGCTCCCTCGGCCTGCTTCAGAGCCGGCGCCTGGCCGACCAGCCGGAGAAGTCGGCCGAGCTGCTGGCCATCGCGACGCGCAACGGCGAGCGGCTGCTGCGGCTGATCAACGACCTGCTGGACCTGCAGAAGATGGCCGCGGGCGAGCTGACCTTGCAGTTGGCTCCGGCCGAGATCGGGCCCCTGCTGATCGAGGCGATCGAGGGCATCCGCGGCTGGGCGGACTCGCTCAGCGTGGGCATCGACCTGGTCGACCGCTACCCCGCGGCGCGCTTCGCCACCGACCGTGACCGCATGGTGCAGGTGCTCTACAACCTGCTGTCGAACGCCATCAAGTTCTCCCCCACCGGGCAGAGCGTGCAGGTCGAGACGGCTCTCGGCGACGGCAAGCTCCGGCTCTCGGTCACCGACCATGGCCCGGGTATCCCCGAGGAGTTCCGGCAGCGGCTCTTCGACCGTTTCGCCCAGGCCGACAACGCCAACGCGCGGCGCACCGGTGGCTCGGGGCTCGGGCTGTCGATCGTCCGTGCCTTCGTCGAGCAGTTGGGCGGCTCGATCCGCATCGACTCCCGGGTGGGGGAGGGGACCACGGTCTGCCTCGAGTTCCGACTGGTCGGAGCACCGCTGGCATGAGCGGAAGAGCCCTGCGGAGGATCGCCGGCGTCCTCTCGGCCGCCCTCGCTCTGGCCGGCGCGCCACTCCTCGCCGCCTCTCCTCACCTGACCTGGCAGGTCGGGACCGAGCCGATTGGCCTCGAGACCCTCTGGGACTTCCGTCGCGGGGACGACCTCGCCTGGGCCGCCCCGGACGGCGGCGACCAGGGCTGGACGCCGATCCGGGTGCTGACTCCCTTCGGCTTCGGCGAGGGGTCCGAGGAGATGGCCTGGTATCGGCTCCGCATCCAGGTCCTGCCGGCCGAAGGCTCGGCCTCCCTCTCGGCGGCGACCGATCTCGCGGTCACCCTCGGCAAGGTCAACAGCGCCTATGAGCTCTACGCCGGCGGAAGGCTGCTCGGAGGGGTGGGGCGGGTGCCGCCCGAGCCGCGCATCGACTACGACCGGCACCGCACCTACCACCTCCCGGTCGAGCTGGTGGCTCCGGACGGCACCCTCACCCTGGCCCTGCGGGTGTGGAAGTCGCCGGTGACCCGGGGCAGTATCGGCGGTCTCAACGAGGGCCCCTTCTTCTTCGGTGAGCACGCCACGCTGGCGCGCCGGGAGATCGTCTCCGAGCTACCGATCCTGATCTTCGGAGCCCTCCTCCTCGCCCTCGGCCTCTTCCACCTCGAGGTCTACCAGCGCATGGGCGGCGTTTCCTACCTGTGGTTCTCCGTCACCGCCCTCCAGTTCGCGGTCTACGCGGTGCTGCGCAGCCAGTGGAAGTACGAGCTGGGCGATCACTTCCTGCTCTACAAGGAGATCGAGCACGGCCTGATCTACTTCCAGCTGGCGAGCACCATCCAGCTCGTCTGGCCCCTGCTCGGCCTGCCCATCGAGCGCTGGCTGCGGATCTTCCAGGTGAGCGCCGTGGGCCTCGGTCTGCTGGTAGTCCTCGAGCCCGGGCTATGGCTCAACCTGCGCCTGCTGCCCTTCTGGCAGGTCATGGCCGTGGTGGTGGCGGCGGTGGCCTGCTGGCTCTTCGCGCGCCTCGGGCGGCAGCGCTACCCCGAGTCGTGGATCGTCGTCGCCGGGGCGACCTTCGTGGCCGCCACGGTCACCTGGGACATCCTGCTCGACCGCGGCTTCATTCACGGCCCCCGCCTGGCGATGTTCGGCATGTTCGTGGTGATGCTCTCGATCGCCGCCACGCTCGCCCGCCAGTTCCACCGCACGACCCTCGAGCTCGCGGCCCTGAAGGGCGACCTGGAGAGCCGGGTGGAGGAGCGCACCCACCAGCTGGCGGAGGCGAACCAGGCGAAGAGCCGCTTCCTCGCCACCATGAGCCACGAGATCAGGAGCCCCCTGAACGGCGTGCTCGGGATGACCCAGCTGCTGCTCGAGACCGGCCTCGACGCCCGCCAGCGCGAGTACGCCGAGATCGTGCGCAAGAGCGGCGGCGTGCTCCAGACCCTGATCGACGACGTGCTCGACTTCTCGCGGCTGGAAGCGGCCAAGGTGCGCCTCGAGAACCAGGAGTTCAATCTCCGCGACTGCTGCGAGGAGGCGCTCGACATTCTCGCGCCTCGGGCGGCCGAGAAGGGGCTCGACCTCGCCCTCTGGGTGGCCTGGGACCTTCCCGAGCGGGTGGAGGGCGACTCCTTCCGGCTGCGCCAGATCCTGGTCAACCTGATCGGCAACGCCGTGAAGTTCACCGCCGAGGGCGGCGTCTTCGTCCAGGTCCAGCCGGAGCGGGGTGCCGCCGCCCGCCCCCTCGGCCTGCGCTTCTCGGTGCGCGACACCGGCATCGGCATCGCCCCGGGCGAGCAAACGCGCGTTTTCGACGCCTTTCGCCAGGTGGACGCCTCGTACTCCCGGCGCTTTGGCGGCTCCGGGCTCGGTCTCGCCATCTGCCGCCACCTGGCCGAGATGATGGGGGGGCGGATCTGGGTCGAGAGCGAGCTGGACCAGGGCTCGGTCTTCTCCTTCAACCTGGAGGTGGGAGTGGTCGAGTCGCCGCCGGCACCGCGAGCGCCAGCGCCGGCGGATCGGCACGTGATCCTGCTCGAGCGCGCCCCGTTCACCCGTTGGGTGCTGGCGGACACCCTGGCCCATTGGGGCTGGCAGGTCCGTTGGGCCAACAACCTGGCCGAGGCCCTGGATCTCGCGCGGCAGCCTCCGCGCAAGGATCTCGCCCTGGTCGGGACCGGGGTCCTGGAGGGCCGGGGGGACCTCCAGGCGGACCTGACCGAGTTGGCCGGCCTCACCCGCGTGGTCGGCCTGCGGCGGCTGCCGGTGGCCGGACGGGAGCCGTCGAGCCTGCCCGTCGAGCTGCCGGCCTCGGTGCTGGCGCCGGTCAAGCCCGGCGAGCTCGCCGCCGCGATCGAGGCGGCCCTGGGCACGGCGCCCGCGGTCGAAGTGCCGCCGGGGCCGCAGGGCGGCGCTATTTCCCCCCGGCCGGGGCCCCGCATCCTGCTCGCCGACGACGACGAGGTGAATCGCCGGGTGGGTGGGCTGATGCTCGCCCGGCTGGGCTACGAGACGGACTTCGCCTCCGATGCCTACGAGGCCCTGGCGGCCCTCGAGCGCCAGCCCTACGACCTGCTGCTGCTCGACGTCCAGATGCCGGGGATGGATGGCTTCGAGGCCGCCCGTCGGCTCGCCGGCTCACCGCATCGGCCGGCCCGGGTGGTGGCGCTGACCGCCCACTCCTCCGCCGAGGCCCGAGAGGCCTGTCTGGCCGCCGGCATGGATGGGTTCCTGGCCAAGCCCTTGCGCCTCTCGGCCCTGGGCGAGCTGCTCGATGGCCTGCCCGGGCCGGCTTCGGCCGCCGCCGAGCCCCCCGCCGAGGGCCAGCTCGACCGGGCCGTCTTCGACCGCCTGGGCCAGCTGGACGGTGGCCGCGGCGAGGTCCGCCGCCAGGTGGTGGAGCTGTTCCTCGAAAGGGCACCGGCCCAGCTCGAGAGCATGCGGCGAGCCGTCCGCGAGGGCGACCTCGAGACCCTCGGTCGGGCCGCGCACAGCCTGCGCGGCAGCGCCGGGATGCTGGGCGCGAGCGCCCTGGCGGAGCGGCTGGGCCAGCTCGAGCGGTCCGTGACCGCCCCGGTCGTGGAGCTGGCGTTCGAGCCCGCTCGTCTCGGCGAGGTCGAGGCGGCGCTCGATCGTGCCCTGGCCGCCCTGCGCGAGGCCACGGCACCCGAGTCGGCCGGAGGATCTCCCGCCGGGGCCTAGGGACGGCCCCTAAGAGAAATCAGGGCGGCTGGAGCACTGGATCAGGTGCTCGACGCGGGTGAGCAGCTCGTCGTAGGAGAAGGGCTTGGCGAGGAAGTCGTTGGCGCCGGCGCGCAGGCCCCGGCTGCGGTTGTCGGCATCGCCATTGGCCGACAGCATCAGCACCGGCAGGCCCTGCAGGCGCTCCGAGCCGCGCACCGCCTCGAGCACTTCCCAGCCCGACATGCCGGGCATCATGACGTCGAGCACCATGGCGTCGGCGGGGAAGCTCGCAGCCAGGTCGAGGGCTCGTCGCGGATCGAGGGTCGTGGCCACTTCGTGGCCGGCGGCCTCGAAAAGAAGTCGCACGATCCCGACGATGTCGGGGTCGTCGTCGACGATGAGCACTCTGGCCATGGACCTCCGGACGGACGCGCCATCGACTACTCTACGAAGACAAACATGACGATTTGCGTTACGGCGAAGGATTGGCCCTGGGAACTGAACTAGGATCTTCGCTTCAAGGAGGTTTCCCCACCATGTCCCAGCTCCTCGACGACCTCATGGGTCAGCTCGGCGGCGACGGGCTCGACCAGATTGGCGCCGCGGTCGGAGTCGACCGCGAGGGCGCGGCTTCCGCGGTCCAGGCGGCCCTGCCCCTGCTCCTCGGCGCCCTCGCCAACAACAGCGCCAGCGAAGGTGGCGCCGCCGCGCTCCACAACGCCCTCGGCCGCGACCACGACGGCAGCATCCTCGACGACCTCATGGGTTTCCTGGGTGGGGCAAGCAGTGGCGGCGGTGGTCTCGGGATGGGGGATGCCATCCTCAGTCACGTCCTGGGCGGCCGCCGTGGCGCCGCCGAGGAGCAGGTGGCCCGTAGCTCCGGCATCTCCCTCGAGGGAGCGGGCCGGTTGCTCGCGATCCTGGCGCCGATCCTCCTGGGCCTGCTCGGGCGCAACCAGCGCTCCGGCGGCCTGGACGTCGGCGGCCTCGCCGGCCTGCTGGGCCGGGAACGGGACGCCGCCGCCGAGCGCTCCCCGGACCTCTTCGGTATGCTCGGCTCCGTGCTCGACACCAATCGTGACGGCAGCATGCTCGACGATGCGGCGCGCCTCGGTGCGGGCTTGCTCGGCGGGCTCTTGAAGGGGCGCTAGGCGCCGGAGAGGAGATCGAAGACCATGGGCTATCCGATCGAGGAAATCGAGGGCATCGGGCCTGCTTACGCGGCGAAGCTGGCGGCGGCGGGGATCAAGAGCACGGCCGGTTTCCTGCGCTCCTGCGCGGATCGCGCCGGCCGCAAGAAGGTCGCCGAGACCACCGGCATCTCCGACACCCTGATCCTGAAGTGGGCCAACCTCGCCGACCTGATGCGCATCAAGGGCATCGGCCCGGAGTTCTCGGAGCTGCTCGAAGCGGCGGGCGTGGACACGGTCAAGGAGCTGCGCAACCGCAAGGCGGACCACCTCGCGAAGAAGCTCGCCGAAGTGCAGAAGGCGAAGAAGCTCACCCGCACCACACCGGCCGAGAAGGCCGTCGCCGCCTGGATCGAAGAGGCCAAGACCCTCGATCCGGTGATGACGTACTAGACTGCCTCTTTGTCACCGATTCGCGAGGGGTGCCCGGCGCAGAGGGCGACGAAACGTCGCCCCTACGGTCCGGACTGAGAAAGACCCTTGGAACCTGACCCGGGTCATACCGGCGGAGGGACGGCGGACCGGCCAAACCGTAGGGGCGAGGTCTCCTCGCCCCTCTCGCGCCCAGCCGGCACCTGCTCCGCCACCGCCCAGGAGGCACTGCCATGAGCCCGCCGCTGCTGCGTCAACCGTGGATCGCCCGGCGATCCGGCGACCGCGTCCCCACCCAGCTCCACTACGCCCGGCACGGTCTCGTCACCGAGGAGATGGAGCACGTCGCCGAGCGCGAGCGCTGCTCTCCCGAGCTGGTGCGCTCCGAGGTGGCCCGGGGGCGGGCGATCATCCCGGCCAACGTCCACCACCTGGAGCTCGAGCCGATGGCCATCGGCAAGGCCTTCCGGGTGAAGATCAACGCCAACATCGGCAACTCGGCCACCACTTCCTCGATCGACGAGGAGGTCGAGAAGCTCGAATGGGCGGTGCGCTGGGGGGCCGACACGGTGATGGACCTGTCGACCGGCCGGCGCATCCACGAGACGCGGGAAGCCATCCTGCGCCGCTCGACGGTGCCCATCGGCACGGTGCCGATCTACCAGGCGCTGGAGAAAGTGGATGGGGTGGCCGAGGACCTCAGTCTCGGCGTGTTCCTGGAGACCCTCGAGGAGCAGGCCCGCCAGGGGGTGGACTACTTCACCATCCACGCCGGCGTGCGCCTGGCCTACGTGCCGCTGACGGCCCAGCGCTTGACCGGCATCGTCTCCCGCGGCGGCTCGATCATGGCCAAGTGGTGCCTGGCCCACCATCAGGAGAGCTTCCTCTACAGCCACTTCGAGGAGATCTGCGACCTGATGGCGCAGTACGACGTCTCCTTCTCCCTGGGTGACGGCCTGCGCCCCGGCTCGATCGCCGACGCCAACGACGAGGCCCAGTTCGCCGAGCTCGACACCCTGGGCGAGCTGACCGAGATCGCCTGGCACCACGGCTGCCAGGTGATGATCGAGGGCCCGGGCCACGTGCCCATGCACCTGATCCAGGAGAACGTCGTGCGCCAGCAGGCGGTCTGCCACGAGGCCCCCTTCTACACCCTGGGCCCCCTGGTCACCGACGTCGCCCCGGGCTACGACCACATCACCTCCGCCATCGGCGCGGCCATGATCGGCTGGTTCGGCACCGCCATGCTCTGCTACGTCACCCCCAAGGAGCACCTCGGGCTGCCCAACAAGGAGGACGTCAAGCAGGGCCTGATCGCCTACAAGATCGCGGCCCACGCCGCCGACCTCGCCAAGGGCCACCCCGGGGCGCGGGAGTGGGACGACGCCCTGTCGAAGGCCCGCTTCGAGTTCCGCTGGGAGGACCAGTTCGCCCTCTCGATCGACCCCGAGACGGCCCGTGCCTACCACGACGAGACGCTGCCGCAGGAGGGGGCCAAGGTCGCCCACTTCTGCTCGATGTGCGGGCCGAAGTTCTGCTCGATGAAGATCACCCAGGACGTGCGCGCCTTCGCCGCCGAGCGAGGCGTGGCCGTCGAGCAGGCGGTGGAGATCGGCCTCGCCGAGAAGGCGGCGCAGTACCGGGCCGAGAGGCTGGCGCGGGAAGAGAGACCCTCACCCCTGCCCCTCTCCCGACCCGCCCTGGCCTCCCTCCCGGGAGAGGGGTTCTGTAGGGGACTCGCTTCCCAGTCGTCCTTCCCCTCCGGCCTCCCCCTCTCCCGGGAGGGAGGCCAGGGTGGGTCGGGAGAGGGGGATTGAGGGGGTGAGGGCCTACCGCCTCTCGATCGCCCCTTCGATCCGCAGCAACAAGGTCTCTCCCCGGCGCCGCAGCTCGCCGGCCACCCGCACCGGCTCGGCGACATAGGGAAGGACCTCCTTGCCCAGGGCGGCGCCGTCGGCACGGGTGAGCAGGATCACCCGGTCAGCGTGCTCGCCCCGGCGCACGATCAGGGCCGGCGGCGCGCCGCCCGAGATGCAGCGCACGGCACAGTCCCGATGAGGCTTGCCCTCGCCCGGCTTCATCACCCCGAGCCAGCACTTGCTGTCGACGATCTCCCCGTCGAGGGAAACGCGGCCCAGGGTGGCTTCCGTGCCGGGACCCTCCGTGTTGGCAGCCTCGTTGCCGGGAGCGGCCTCGCGCACCGAGCCCG
>JBIOYC010000146.1:0-7228 GCA_044869955.1 Thermoanaerobaculia bacterium
TGGTCTTCTCGGCCAGCGCCCCGCTGTCCCGCGGCAAGGACTGGAACCCCCTCTTCGTGCGCCAGTGCGTGGCGGCGGGCATCGGTCTCCTGGCGATGGGCCTGCTGATGCACCTGCCCTACCGCCATCTGCGCGAGCAGACCGTGATCCGGCTGCTGATGGCCTCCACCTTCGTGCTGCTGGTGGCGGTGCTCTTCCAGCCGGCGCTCAACGGCACCCGGCGCTGGTTCTTCCTCGGCCCGCTGTCGCTCCAGGCTTCGGAGCTGGCCAAGCTCGCCTTCTTGCCCTTTCTGGCCTACCAGATCGACCGCAACAACGAAGAGGTCAATCGCCGCGAGTTCCTGCTGCCCACCCTGTTGGTGGTGGGCCTGCTCGCCGCCCTGATCCTGGCCCAGCCGGACCTCGGCACGGCAACCCTCCTGGTGTTGATCGCCGCCGTGCTGATCTTCCTCGCCGGACTCTCCCTGCGCTTCGTGGCCCTGGCGGCCGGCCTGGGGGTGGTGGGGCTGTTCGTGGCGATCTTCGCCGCCGACTACCGGAAGGCCCGGCTGCTCGCCTTCCTGCGCCCGGAGGACGACCCCCAAGGCAACGGTTACCAGGCCCTGCAGTCGCTGATCGCCGTGGGCTCGGGGGGCGTCGTCGGCCTGGGCCAGGGTCAGAGCGTGCAGAAGCTCTCCTTCCTGCCCCACCCGGAGTCGGACTTCATCTTCTCGATCGTCGCCGAGGAGCTGGGCTTCCTGGGCGCCGCCGCCGTGTTGGCGGCTTTCGGCGTGGTGCTGTGGCGGGGCTTCCGTGCCGGCCTGCGGGCCCCCGACCGCTTCGGCCGCTACCTCGGCCTGGGCATCACCAGCCTCCTGGTGATCCAGGCCCTGATCAACATGGGCGTGGCCGTGGCCCTGCTGCCCACCAAGGGCATCCCGCTGCCGTTCGTGTCCTACGGCGGCTCGTCGCTGATGGTGGCGCTCGCCCTCTCGGGAGTGCTGCTCAACATCTCGGAGCACGGATGAGGCCATGGCGGACGCTCCTCCTCGCCCACTCGCGCTCCTCGCCGGGGGCGGCACCGGCGGCCACGTCTTCCCGGCCCTGGCGGTGGCCGAAGGCCTCTGCGCCCGGGGGTGGCAGGTGAGGCTGGTGGGCTCGGATCGCGGCCTCGAGGCCCGCCTGGCGGCCGAGCGGGGCGTGCCCTTCACGGCGTTGCCGGCCCGGCCGATGGTCGGCCACGGCCCCGTGGCCAAGGCCCTGGCCCTCGGCACCCTGGTGCGTTCCGCCCTCGCCGCGCGCCGGCTGATCCGCCGCGAGGGGGCTCAGGTGGTGCTCGGCACCGGCGGCTACGCCTCGGCCCCGGCGGCCCTGGGGAGCTGGCTGGCCCGCCGGCCCCTGCTGCTGCTCGAGCCCAACGCCGAAGCCGGCGGCGCCAACCGCTGGCTGTCCCGCCTGGCGGTCGAGGCCCTGACCGGCCTGCCGGGCACCGAACGGGGCCTGCACTGCCCGGCGACGGTTACCGGCGTGCCGGTGCGCCGGCCCTTCTTCGAGGTGGCTCCCCTGCCGGCCTCGCCCCGACCGGCCGGGCGCCCCGCGCTCTCCCTGCTGGTGCTCGGCGGCAGCCAAGGCGCCCAGCAGCTCAATCGCGAGCTGCCGGGGGTCATCGCCCGACTGGCCGCGCTGCACGCCGGCCTGCGCGTGGTCCACCAGAGCGGCCGGGCCCACGAGGAGGCCACCCGCGCCGCCTACCGCGACGCCGGGCTCGCCGAGCCCACGGTCACCGTGGTGCCCTTCGTCGACGACGTCGCCGCGGCCATGGCGGCGGCGGGCCTGATCGTCTCGCGCGCCGGCGCCCTGACCGTGGCAGAGATCGCCGCCGCCGGCCGGCCGGCTGTCTTCGTGCCCCTGGCCCTCGCGGGCGGCCATCAGGTCGCCAATGCCCGCCGCCTCGCCGACGCCGGCGCCGCTCTCCTGGTGCTGCCCGAGGAGGCCGGGGGCGAGCGCCTCTACGGCGCCCTCGTCGAGCTGGCCGGCAACCGCCCTCGCCTGGAGGCCATGGGCGCCGCCGCCCGCGGCCTGGCCCGGCCGGGTGCCGTCGAGGCCATCGTCGATCGCCTGCTGGCGCATGCCGGGGAGGCGCCGCGATGATGATGTTCCGTACCTTCGCCGGCCTGAAGCGGGTGCACTTCGTGGGCATCGGCGGCGCCGGCATGAGCGGCATCGCCGAGGTGCTGCTCGACTACCGGCTCGAGGTCTCGGGCTGCGACGCCGTGGCCAACGAGGCCACCGAGCGGCTCGCCCGGCTGGGGGCGACGATCCACATCGGCCATTCCCCGGACCACGTCGAGGGCGTGGACCTGGTGGTCAAGTCCTCGGCCGTGCCGGACGACCACGTCGAGATCGTCGCCGCCCGAAAGCGGGGCATCACCGTCGCCCGCCGCTCCGAGATGCTCGGCGAGCTGATGCGCCTCAAGTACGGCATCGCCGTCGCCGGCACCCACGGCAAGACCACCACCACCTCGATGGTCGGCGCCATCTTGACCGACGCCGGCCTCGACCCGACGGTGATCGTCGGCGGCCGCCTGCGCGTCTCGGGCACCGGCGCCCGGCTCGGCAAGAGCGACTACCTGGTGGCCGAGGCCGACGAGTTCGACCGCAGCTTCCTGCGCCTGATGCCGGTGATCGCCGTCATCACCACCATCGACGTCGACCACCTCGACACCTACGCCGACCTTCCGGCGATCCAGCAGGCCTTCGTCGCCTTCGCCGACCGGGTGCCCTTCTTCGGCCGGGTGATCCTCTGCCTGGACGATCCGAACATCCAGGCCGTGCTGCCCGAGCTGGCCAGCCGCCGCCTGCTGACCTACGGGCTGACCCCCCAGGCCGACCTGTCGGCGGCGGCGATCGAGACCCGGCCCCACGGCAGCCGCTTCACCGTACGCAGCCACGAGGGCGGCGACCTGGGCGCGATCGAGCTGCCGATGCCCGGCCGCCACAACATCCGGAACGCCCTGGCGGCGACCGGCGTGGCCCTGTCGTTGGGTCTGCCCTTCGCGGAGATCGCCCGCGCACTGGGTGCCTTTGGCGGCGTCCACCGCCGCTTCGAGCACCTCGGGACCTTCCACGGCGCCGAGGTGGTGGACGACTACGCCCACCACCCGGTCGAGGTCGCGGCCACCCTCGAGGCTGCGCGCCAGACCTGTCCGGCCGGCCGGGTGTTCGCGATCTTCCAGCCACATCTGTTCTCGCGCACCCGTGACCACGCCGATGCCTTCGGCCGCGCCCTGCTCGCCGCCGACCGTGCCTGGGTGACGCCGATCTACCCCTCGCGCGAGAAGCCCCTGCCAGGAGTGCGCTCCGAGCTGGTGGTCGATGCCGCGCGCGCCTCGGGCCACCATCAGGTCGAGCTGGCCGAGGACTGGCAGACCCTGCCGGCCCGGCTGGCCGAGAGCGTGGCGCCCGGCGACCTGATCCTGACCCTGGGGGCGGGGGACATCGTCCAGCTCGCCCGCAGGCTGGTCGAGGGAGGTGCACCGTGAGCCACGCCCGCCCGGTGACCGCTCCCTCCTTCGAGCCGCCCTCCTTCGAAAAGGGGGTCTCGCCCTTCCGCCGTGGCCGGGCGGTGTCGCGGCGCCGCCGGCGGGGAGGCTGGCTCAAGCCCCTGGGCCGGCTGGCCCTGCCGGCCGCCGCCGTGACCCTACCCCTGGGCCTGGTGGCCTGGGTGCTCACCTCGCCGAGCTTCGCCTTCGCCGAGGTGGTGAGCGAAGGCAGCGGCCGGGTGCCGGCTTCCTGGCTGCGCGAGGCGGTTTCGCCGCTGGTCGGCCGCAACCTCCTGCTGCTGCCCTTGGAGGAGGTGCACGCGCGGGTTGGCAGCCACCCCTGGGTGGCGAGCGTCGGCGTGGCCAAGGAGCTGCCGCGGCGGCTGCGGCTGACGGTGGTCGAGAGGGTGCCGGCGGCGGTGGTGGTGGTCGGCACCGAGGCCCTGTGGGTCACCGCGCAGGGCCAGATCATCGCCCCGGTGGGCGCCAACGAGAGCACCGAGGGCCTGCCCTACCTGGTGGACCTGACGCCGCGCCTGGACCGCACCGCCCCCGTCCGCACGGAGGTGCCCAAGGCCCTGGAGTTCCTGGCCGCCCTGGAGCGCGCGGCACCGAAGTACAAGCGGGAGCTGGTGGCCCTCTCCCTGGTCGGATCGGGGGACGTCCAACTCGAGACGGCGGCGGTGCCCTTCCCGGTGCTGCTGCCCACCCGAGGCTTCGAGCGGCGGCTCGCCCAGCTCGATCGCCTGCTGCCCGAGATCGAACGCCGCTACGAGCGGCTGGAGGCTGCCGACTTGCGTTTCTCGCGGCGGATCCTCCTGCGCCCGGCCGCGGAGACCCCTTTGATGGAAACTGAACCGCAGCACTTGCATTGAGAGAGGTCCAGAGCAGATGGCCAAGCCGAGACAGCAGTACTACGTGGGAATCGACATCGGCTCCACCAAGGTCGGCGTGCTGGTCGGACAGCGCGACGAAAAGGGAGCCCTCGAGGTGGTGGGCCGAGGCCTCGCCGAGAACCGTGGGACCCGAAAGGGCAACATCGTCAACGTCGAGGCCACCGTCGAGGCGTTGAAGCAGGCCGCCGAGGAAGCCGAGGTGATGGCCGGGGTGGAGATCTCCCGCGGCTACGTCGGCATCGCCGGCGCCGACATCCGCAGCTTCAGCTCGAGCGGCATGGTCTCGGTGTCGCGCAAGGACCGGGAGGTCGGCCGGCCGGACATCAAGCGGGTGCTCGAGGCCGCCCAGCCCACCGCCGCTGCCCTGCCCACGGACCGCGAGATCCTGCACGCCATCCCGCAGGAGTTCGTGGTCGACGACCAGGGCGGCATCGCCGATCCCATGACCATGCTGGGCAGCCGCCTGGCCGTCACGGTGCACCTGGTCACCGGCTCGATTGCCCGCTCGAAGACCCTCTTGACCTGCGTCAACCGCGCCGGTATCGAGGTCGTCGAGCTGGTCTTCGAGCCCCTGGCCACCGCCGAGGCCGTGCTCACCCCGGACGAGAGGGAGCTCGGCGTGGTGCTGATCGACATCGGCGGCGGCACCGCCGAATACGCCCTCTACGCCGAGGGCGAGGTCTGTCACAGCGGCGTGCTGCCGTTCGGGGCCGGCCACTTCACCAACGACCTCGCCATGGTGCTGCGCACGCCGGCGGCCGAGGCCGAGAAGATCAAGGTCAAGCACGGCTGCTGTCTGGCCTCGCTGGTGGGTGACGAGGAGGGGGTGTCGGTGCCCACCGTGGCCGGCGGCACCACCCGCATCGTGCCCCGCCGCGAGCTGGCGGCGATCCTCCAGCCGCGGGCCGAGGAGCTGTTCTTGTTGATCCGCGAGGATCTGCGCAAGCACGGCCTGGAGGAGAACCCCCGGGGCGGCGTGGTGCTCACCGGCGGCGGCGCCAAGCTCGACGGCCTGCTCGAGATCGCCGAGCAGATCTTCGACGCCGGCGTGCGCTACGGCCTGCCGCGGGGTCTGGGCGGCCTGGTCGACGTGATCAGCTCGCCGGCCTGGGCCACCGCCTCGGGCCTGCTGCTCTACGCCGTGGGCGCCGAGAAGGGGGAGAGCCGTGGCGGATCTCGTAGGGCCTTTTCCGTACGCGGAATGATGAGTAGTCTCCGCGGAATGTTTTCGGACCTGTTGTAACGGGCCGTCAGGATCACGAAGCACTACAGGGGGGCAACATGATTCTCTTCGACGAAGAACAGAGCCGGACGAGGGCTACCACCCTGCCGCTTGGAGAGCCGGTGCACGTGCCGGCGAAGATCCGGGTGATCGGGGTGGGAGGAGGCGGCGGCAACGCCGTGAACCGCATGATCGACGCCCAGCTGGGCGGCATCGAGTTCATCGCCGCCAACACCGACCTGCAGGCCCTGCAGAAGTGCCGGGCTCCCTACAAGCTGCAGATCGGTGACCAGCTGACCAAGGGCCTCGGCGCCGGGGCCGACCCGGAGACCGGGCGCAAGGCCGCGCTCGAGGACACCGAGAAGATCCTCGAGCTGCTCGACGGGGCCGACATGGTCTTCCTCACCGCCGGCCTGGGCGGCGGTACCGGCTCGGGGGCCGTGCCGATCATCGCCTCGCTGGCCTCCGAGATCGGGGCCCTGACCGTGGCGGTGGTGACCAAGCCGTTCTCGTTCGAGGGCCGGCGGCGGATGATGATCGCCGAGCAGGCCACCGAGGAGCTGCGCGGCGCGGTCGACACCCTGATCACCATCCCCAACGAGCGGCTGCTGTCGTTCGTGGAGCGGGGCACGCCGCTGTCCGAGGCCTTCCGCATCGCCGACGACGTGCTGCGCCAGGCGGTGCAGGGCATCAGCGACCTGATCACCATCCCGGGCGAAGTCAACGTCGACTTCGCCGACGTGCGTACGATCATGACCGGCATGGGCATGGCGCTGATGGGCACCGGCGTCGCCAAGGGCGAGAACCGCGCCCTCGAGGCGGCGCAGCGGGCGATCTCCTCGCCCCTGCTCGAGGAGACCTCGATCCAGGGCGCCAAGGGCGTGCTGCTGAACATTTCCGGCGGGCGCGACATGACCCTCCACGAGGTGGCCGAGGCGGCGAGGATCATCTCCGAGGCGGTGGACCCGGACGCCAACATCATCTCGGGCATGGTGATCGACGAGGCCCTCGAGGAGGCGATGAAGGTGACGGTGATCGCCACCGGCTTCAACCCCACGGCGGCGCTGCGGCCGAGCCTTTCGACGTCTCGGCCGCGGGCGGTGGCGCCGATGGCGACGCCCACGCCTCTGCGCGCCGCGAGCCCGTTGCCGCCGCGCCACGAGCCCGGCCGTGCCGAGCCCGGGCGCAGCGAGCCCGAGGAGAGCCCGGCCGACGTGCCCTTCTATCGCAAGGCAATGGCCCACGGCCGCGGCGACGATTCGGGCGGCTTCGGGCCGAACTGGTCGAACGTGGACGACTACGACATCCCGACCGTGCTGAGGAAGCAGATGGACTGACCGCCATGCCGCTCCGTCTGTGGCCGGTCCTGCTGCTTCTCCTTGCGGTTTCCGCCGGTGGCGCCGACGTGGCCGGCGCGCTGGATACGATCTATCTGGTGCGCCACGCCGAGAAGGCCGACGGCTGGCCGCCGGCCCGCGATCTCGACGCGTTCTGGCCGCTCTCCCCCGGCGGCTCGGTGCGCGCTGAGTTTCTCGCTTCACGGCTGGAGAAGGCGGGGATCGCCGCCGTCTATACCAGCCGGACGACCC
>JBIOYC010000147.1:0-22221 GCA_044869955.1 Thermoanaerobaculia bacterium
TCAGGGGACCCCAGCTCCCCTGCGCAGGCACCTTGAGGGACATCTCGTCGAGACCGTCTTCGAGAGAGGGTGGAGCATGCTCCGGAACGGCGACCTGCTGGCTCGCGCCGAGCAGGCCGGCTTCGACATACTGTTGACCGCAGACCAGAGCCCTAGCTCACAGCAGAATCTCGCCCGCTTGCCTTCCTGACGGTGCTGCACCTCCCTTGACCGTGTCCAGGCCGGTGCCAGGCAATCTCAAGAGATCAAACGTGCCTCATTGTTGACCACCTCGCCTGCAGCTCGATTGGTGCCTGAGCAATCGCCTGTGCTCAGGTCGTCGGTAAATCTTACCCTTGGGTCGTAGAAGGTGCACATTCCGAAAATCACTCATCAGCTCCTGGTCGTCTGTAAACAGCACCCTTGCCCCAGAAACGAGCGCCAGAGCGACAACATGGTGGTCGTCGGAGGTGCAAGCTGCGCAGCGCCTAAGCCTCTCCGTTTCCCTTCCAACAGACTCATCGCACTCCTTCCTCGCGCGACCAGAACGTGCCAGCTCGCCCAGTAATCTGATCGCTTCGCCAGCTCGACCCAGTTCCGCTACTAGGTAGCCTCCGTAGACTAGAACGCCATCCCTCTTCAACCACTTCCATACGGGGGAAGCAACGCTCGAGCCCGGATCGCCGAAGAGCTTGTGCGCACAGTTAGCATCAACGATCAGGCACATAGTTGACACCTAGGAGATGATACGGAGCCCCTCTTCGAGAAAGAACTGCCGGTAGCCGTCGGGCTGCCCCGTTATGTTACCGCCCGAATCGAGCGCGATACGGTGTATCTGGACCTGTGAGCCAACTCGCTCCATAAACAATATCGAGACGACGTCGGACCGAATGCGCCGACGCTTCACTTCTAGCCGGATCCGATCGAGGAAGTAGTCGCTATGGGTCTCGATTATGAACCGATGCCGGCGCTTCCCCACGAGGTCTGTCACTAGCGTTCCCAGCTCCGCCTGAGCCCTGGGGTGAAGATGCACCTCCGGCTGCTGCATGAGGAAAAAGCACTGCTTCTCGGTCAGCGCGTCAACGAGGATCGGCAAGACCTGGCTGACGCCGTACCCTACGTCAAGTAGGTTGACTTCCTTCTGCTGGCCCCGTAGTTTCACTTGTAGTTGGAACGGGGAGGTGCCGCTCTTAGCTAGGCGCCGCACTACCACTCGCTCAAAGAGTCCCGAGGCTGCACCATAAGCAGAAAGTTCGGCTGCCAGTTCCGTCCACACCGTCTGGTCGGCCGCACTCAACCGAGCGAGAAGCATGGGAACATGGTCTCCCTCCGGAGATCGGCTTTCCTTAAGCGGGTCGTACGTCCTGCTGGGGCGGGATCGAATGGGTGCGATTGCCAACGGTCGCTCAGTTGCACTGCCGCGGTCAGAAGGACGAATAGGCGGGCGCCTAAAGGGAGAGAGCAACCGGGCCAAGGTGTCGACTTCGCGCTGAGTAGGGAGTGAAGCCTCTGACGGGGGCTCGCGGGCTGGGCCGAGTCGCTGCCCATGGAGCACGTAGTCCAATGCAAACGCCAAGCTCCGGCCATTGAGCGGCAGGAGGAAGGGGTCCATGTTGTTGTCGAGAGGAAACTCACCGGAAGGAGTCGACAACGTGAGGGCTATATGACCATCCTTCGATCTCGCTTCCACGCTCCAGTCCTCATTGGAGACGCGAACACCAGAGAGCGCAGGTTGATCGGCTGACGCTGAGAACGTACCCACCACACGCGTGTTCTCCGGCGGAAGCGAGGAGTCGCCCCCCTGTGCGGACCGTCTTGATGCAGTGCGCGCGAGGCCATGGAATCCAACGGAGAAGCTCGTAGCTCTCTTTCCCTGGCCGCCATGGTAGTGTGCGAGCTCATGATACGAGCCCAACTGAAACGGCGTCTCATTAAAATCGGGTTCCACAAAGCCATAGGCCACATCCCATGCAGCCCTGACGAGGGCCAGCAGTGTTGACTTGCCCGTGCTGTTTTCACCGACCAAAATGGTAAGCGGCGCTAATTGGGCGGAATGATCCCCGCGGAAGCACCGAACATCGCGAAGTAGGAGTGTGTTCATTGCAGGCTCCATGTGGCCCGAGCCGTAGAGTTCAGTTGAAGCATGCGGGCGCTTGGACGCTTTCAACCGGCTGGGCCGCCTCCTTCCAACTCCCGAGTGTGGTATCTGCAAAGCGGACGGACACCAGCGCACAGTGACTCCCGCCCTGCATTTTTTGAAGAGATTCTACTCGTCGATTCTGTGGAGTCAACTCTAGCAGCCTCTGTGCGCAGCCTTATGGTTCGTGGCGGGAATGGGGCCCGGCTCGTATCGCCCTGGCGCCCTATTTCGCAACCTGAGGGAGAAGGGGCGAGCGCGAGTGCCAGTTCCGCTCACCGGTTATGCCCTGGTGCGTCCATCGCTGATGGTCAGAGCTTTCGGTGTCGGTGGCGGCCTAACTCTTGGTCAGCCGGGGAGGTCCTCGGAGGCGGAGGCAAGCCCAGAAGACTCAGAAGCTCCACGCCGCTTCCCCAACTCCTCGAACACGATCTCCGCATCGATCGCCTCGAGATCCCCCGCTCGGTAGGCGGCGAGGCGACTTTGGGCTTCGCGGAGCCAGAGGGCGTCGAGGGTGGGGTCGGGCTTGTCGAGGCTGCCGATCAGCTCGTCGACAAGGGCGGCCCGCTCGGTGGCGGGAAGCTGGAGGGCCTGGCTCAGGAGGGATGCAGTCGCTGGGGCCATGGTGAAGTCCTCCGGGTCATGCTACCCCACCTCCATCAGCTCCTCGAGCCGAAGGAGATCAACGTGCCGATCTCCGCGCCTGAAGCGAAGGGCCTCCGCCTTCAGGCCGAGAGGTTCACCGCCCGGTCGCTGCCGGCGGAGCGCCGATCGCAGAGAATCTGATCCTCCTCGAGCAGCACCGCGACGGTCAGCCGGACGTGGCGGGTGGGGCCGAGGTCGGCGGCCAGCAGATCCGACATCGAGGGCCGCTCGAGCCGGCGGATGGCCTCGAAGGTCTCCTCGAGGGGGAGGGCTCGGAGGTCGCGGTTGCTGCTCACCCGCAGGGTCTCGACACGGGCAAGGTAGCGCTTGTCGTCGGCCGGCAGCAGGCCGATGCGGCGGTGGTACTCGTCGGCCACCCAGGCGCTCTCGATCAGGCAGGAGCGCAGATCGATCGGCGGCTGCGCGGAGTCGGTGGCCGGGCCAGCCCCGTTCCCACCTTCGGCGACGGCGAAGCCGAACGAGCCTTCGGTGATCTCGAGCAGCTCGAACAGCGCTCGGCGGCCGGTCTTGCCGCGAAAGGAGACGAAGAAGATCCGGCCCTCGCCGAGCTGGATGGTGCCTCGGCTCTTGGGTGTCGCGAGGTGCAGCATGCCGCTGCGCCGGCTCTCGTGGAGGATCTGCAGGAGATCGGCCAGACCGAGCCCGCTCAAGGTGCCCGAGAGCTGGTCTCCGGACTGGCCGAAACGGGAGAGCAGGCGCTCCAGCCGTGCCAGCAGCTCACCGGGGTTGTAGGGCCGGTCGAGATAGTCGTCGGCGCCCGCTCGCAGGCCTCGCACGTGAGCCTCGGAGCCGGTCAGGCCGGAGAGGAACATCACCGGCAGCCGCGCTCCCTCGGGGCATTGGCGGATCTGGCGCAGCAGCTCGAAGCCGGAAACCCGCGGCATCATGATGTCGAGGATCGCGGCGTCGATCTCGCCCCCACGCACGAGCTCGAGCGCTTCCGACGGACTGGTGGTGCCCAGAGCCTGGTGACCTCCGGCCTCGAGCGTGGCGCAAGCCACCAGGAGGTTGTCGAGATCGTCGTCGACGATCAGAACTCGGCTCATCGACCCGTCATCTCTTGAGCACCGGTGTGGCCTCGAGCCGCTGCTGCAAGAGCTCGCTCTCGAAGGCCAGACCCGCCTGGGAAGTGGCGATCTCCACGACGTCGAGGTCGGGGATCGTCTCCGCGACCGGGCCGTTGTCGGCATAGACCAGGGAGAAAACGGCCGAGCGGCCGACGACCGGGATCAGGATCCCTTCGCCGGTCGCCGGGACGCCGACGCGCTCGAGGAATCCGCGGGTGAAGCTCTCCGCGACGCAGGGGGTTCGCTGCACCTTCCGCGTCTCGAGCGCGAGGCGAAAGCCCGGCGCATCGGCCAGCGGGACGGTGAATCCACGCAGCCCATCGGCGATCGGCTGCTCGCTCGGCAGGCGCAGGCCGAAGGCGCCCACGGCATGCAGCAAGCCACCGCGCGGAACGAGCAGCACGGCGCGCTCCGCGTATTCGGAGACGATGCTCATCAGCGACAACGACATGGTGGCCGAGAAGACCCCGGAGCGGATCTCGTCCAGGAAGCGGAGAATCCGGCCCACCGCCAGCTTCGCGGTACCCGGATTGGGCTCCCCGACGCTGCGCGAGCGCAGGTTGCGCACGCACGAGGCGATGGCCAGAGCGTCGGCGGGCAAGGCGATCGCGGCGCCATGGGTGACGGCATCCGAGATGGCGGCGAAGTCGGGCGCGATGGCGATCGAGATCGCCTTCGGTCGCCGCCGGGCGACGAGCTCCAGCTCCTCCAGGGTCACGGCGTTGCGCAGGTCGAGCAGCACCAGCACCGTGTCGGTGCCCGGCGGCGTCGCACCGGCGTCCCGCAAGCTCACCGGAGAGAGCCGGATCTCCTCGCCGAGCCGCCACGCGATCTCTTCCGTCAGGGCCAGGTCACTCGAGACGACCTGGACCAGTACCACGGGCTTGTGCTCGGTGAAGCTCTGAGGGTGCGGCGGGCGCAGCTCCGCGAGCCCGCCGCTCAGGTCCTCGTGCTCCTCGCCCGGGGCGCGACCGAAGGCCTGCCGCCGGACCGCACGGAGGATCAGCTCCTGGGTGTCGCTGACCGGCAGGAGGGTTGCCGTCGAGGTCGAGGTCTGGCCGGTGGCCACTGGCCTCTCGGCGGCGACCTCGAACGCGAAGGTCCCGGCTCGCCAGCCGACCACGTCCAGCACCACGCTCTCGACCCGCTCGAGCAAAGCGTTCGACCATTGGCTGGCCTTGAGCCTCTCGGTCGAGATCAGCAGCTCGGCCAGATCGAGGGAGCTTTCCGGCTCGGCGGCGAGGCGTGCGTACGCTTCGAGCAGCTCCGGGCGGGTCAGCTCGCCTCGCTCGATCAGGATCTCGGCGACCGGCCGCGCCTGATCCGAGGAGGCGCCGACCACCCGACCGAGGACGAAGTCGATCTCGGCCCGGTGCTCTCCCCGTTCGAGCAGCAGCCGGCCACTCCGCCCGCCGAGGTGGATGACCTGCATCACCTCCGCGACACCGGCGTCCGAGATCGCTCCCGAGATTCTCATGGCGCCCCTCCGCCGTCCGGACCTCTCTCGCCGGCGGTCGAATCGCCCTCGACCCCACCGAGCAGCGACATCAGACCCTCGAGGGTACGCAGCTTGCGGGTCGCCGTGGCGAAGGCACGGGCCGCGACCAGGGCCGACGCCGCATGGGCGGCCACCAGGTCGAGCAGCTCGCGCTCCTCGGAGAGGGGACGCGAGCGATGGGAGAAGAGGCGAAAGACCATCAGCGCGCCGATGACCTGCCCGTGGATCGAGAACGGGATGGCGGCGAGCGTCGGCTCGTCGAGGTCACTGCGAGCATAGAGCCGGCCCGAGGCCAGGGTCTCGTCGGTCAGCGCGTGGCCACCGAGGTAGGTCGGGCCGGCGAAGGGGCCCGCCACGGGCGTCAGCTCGAGGCCGCGACGATCGGCGATGCGGATCTCCCCGGACGCAGGGTCGCGCAGCAGCAGGACGAAGCTCTGGGCCCCCAACAGGTCGGTGGCGATCTCACCGATCGTCGCCTCCACCTCCTCGGGCTCGAGCGAGGCGTGGAGCTGATAGGTCACGAC
Source organism: Thermoanaerobaculia bacterium (assembly GCA_044869955.1). Classification (GTDB taxonomy): domain Bacteria; phylum Acidobacteriota; class Thermoanaerobaculia; order Multivoradales; family SZUA-115; genus CALMKX01. The sequence goes on from JBIOYC010000147.1 coordinate 5,872, forward strand.
GTAGAGGCTCATCACCCGCGAGCCCTGCCGCTCCGCTTCGACCAGCTGGTTGGCGAGACTGTCGCGGTCTTCTTCCAGGGCGCGGATCCTCGCGGCGAGATCGGTCGAGGGCGCCGCCGGGTCGGCGGCGGGGCCGGCGGCCGCCAGCTGCTCGATCTCGCTCAGCACCGCGGTCGCCTGCCGGAGCTGCTCGCGCAGCGTGCGCAGCAACTCCGCGTTCACGGCGCTGCCGGGCGGACCGACTCGGAGTGGCTCGTCGGAATGGCTCATCATCACGTCCCCTACCGTGCGCTCACCGGCACCGCGGCACCCTTCTCGGCCCAGCGACAGAGCCACGCGGGGATGGCCTCGAGCTCCAGGGCGTCCTCGGCGGCTCCCAGCTGGAGGGCCTCCCGCGGCATGCCGAAGACCACCGCGGAGGCTTCGGACTCGGCCAGCGTCCGCGCTCCGGCCCGGCGCAGCTCCAAGAGGCCCTGGGCACCGTCGCGGCCCATCCCGGTCAGGAGCACCGCGGCGGCGCGCGAGCCCGCGGCGGTCACCAGCGAACGAAACAGCACGTCGACGCTGGGGCGATGCCGGTCGACCGGCGGAGCGGAGACGAGCCGCGTGACGTAAGCACCGGACTCCCGTTCGACCCGCAGGTGCTGGCCGCCCGGGGCGATACGTGCCATGCCGGCGGCGAGGACCTCGCCGTCGCTCGCCTCGCGGACGTCGAGCGACGAGCGGCTGTCGAGCCGGCGGGCGAAGGCCCCGGTGAAGGCGCGAGGCATGTGCTGCACGACCACGATCGGCGGGAAGGGCGCGGGCAGCGAGGACAGCAGCTGGTCGAGCGCTTGCGGACCACCGGTCGAGGCGCCGAGGCCGACGATGGCTTCGCCCCAGGAGTCGAGAGAGCGCGCGGCGCGGGGCTGCAAGGCCGGCACCAGCGCTCGCGCGGGCGCCGGCCGGTCGAGGCGCACCGTGGCCGCGCAGCGCAGCACGTCGACGATCTCCTGGGCGCTCTCGTCCAGGTACTGTCGCACCCCGAGCTTGGGCTTGAGCAGGATCTCGACCGCCCCTTCGGCCAGCGCGGCGATCGCCTGCTCGGAGCCGGCCGGGGCATAGGACGAGCAGACCACCACCGGCAGGGGGTCTCGCCGCATCTGCCGGCGCAGGAACTCGAGGCCGGTCATCCGCGGCATCTCGAGGTCGAGCAGGATGACGTCGGGGCGAATTTGCCGCAGCTTGCTCTCGGCGATCATCGGGTCGGCCGCGGTGATCACGCAAAGGTCCCGCCGGCGCTCGGCCAGTTGCAGCATGAACTGTCTCACCACGGCCGAGTCGTCGATCACCAGCACCGTCGGTACCGCGGCGAGGGAGGAGGGCGCGGACGCGGGGCTCATCGCCGCCCTCCCGCCGGGAGCTCGCGCTCGCCGGCCTCGATCGGCCGTTCGTAGACCGTCGGCATCAAGGTGCGGGCGCTGATCCCCAGGCCGGCGATGTTCTCGGCGTGGCCGAGGAACAACAGCCCACCGGGCTGCAAGAGCGCGAAGAGCCGCTCGACCACCTCACGCCGCCGCTCGGGACGGAAGTAGATCAGCACGTTGCGGCAGAAGACCAGGTCGAGGCCCCGCGGCACGGGGTAGGAGTCGGCGACCAGGTTGACGGTGAGAAAGCGCACCAGGGCGCGCACTTCGGGAGCGACCTTGAGGTTGCCGGCATGGGTGTTGCGGCCGCGGAGGAAGAAGCGCCGGATGCGCTCCGAGCTGACCCCCCGCGCTACCCGTTCGGCGGCGAAGATGCCCTGTTGCGCCTTGGCGAGCGCCCGGCTCGACAGGTCGCTCGCCAGCACGTCGAGGTGCCAGCCGGGCTCGCCTCCAAAGTGCTCGAGCAGCACCATCGCCAGCGAGTACGGCTCCTCACCGCTCGAGCAGGCGGCGCACCAGGCGCGGACCCGGGGCTCCCGGCGGCCGGCCTCGGCCTCTTGCCGCAGCCGCGGCAGCACACTGCGCTCGAGCAGCTCGAACTGCTTGGGCTCGCGGAAGAACGAGGTCTCGTTGGTGCTGATCAGGTCGAGAGCCACCGTCCGCTCACCGCTGTCGGTGCATACCAGCTCGAGATACTCGCCGTAGGAGGCGAGCTCGAGCTCGCGCAGCCGCCGCGCCAGCCGGCGCTGCAACAAGGCCGTCTTGCGCTCGGGCAGGTGAATCCCCGCGACGTCGTCCACCCAGGCGGAGAAGCGTGAGAGCTCGTCGCGCGAGATCCTCTCGCCGTGCGCCCCGGTGGCCGACAGGTCGGTGCTCACGGAGCGCCCTCCGCGCTCACCTTCTCGACGGCGTCGCTGGCGTGATGCAACTGGCCGAGCTCCTGGACCGAGAGGGCCTTTTCGATTGCGAGCAGCAGCACGTAGGTGTCCTCGACCCGTACCAAACCGGTGAGATACTCGACCGAGATCTTGGTGCCGAACGACGGCGGAGGCTCGACCGCCTGGGCCGCCACTGCCAGCAGCCGCTCGGCGGCTTCGACCAGCAGGCCGACGGTGCGCCGCTCGCCCAACGCCTCGGAGTCGAGCAGCACGACACAGGTGCGGCGCTCGAGGGGAGTTGCGCCGAGGCCGAGCTTGACGGCCAGGTCGAGCACCGGCACCACCCCTCCCCGCAGGTGCATGATGCCGCGGATCCACTCCGGAGTGGTGGGCACGCGGGTCAAGCGCGGCTGCGCCAGCACCTCCAGCACCCGCTCCACCTCGATGCCGTGCTCCTCCCCGGCGATCCGGAAGGTGACGAAGGTGCGCTCTCCCGGTGTCTCGGAGAGCGACGTGGGGTCGTGCCGCTGCGCCGGCGAAGTCATCTCAGAACCGTTCGAAGTCGCCATCGGTTTCGGCGGCGGGTCTCCTCGCCGCCGGCCGGCCCGGCGCGGGCCGCCTGGAGCTTTTCACGGCCGGCCGGTCGAGCCGCGCCGGAGCGGCCGGAGCCGCAGGGGCGGGCCGGACCGCCATCGTACCCTCCTCGCTCTGGCTGAACTGGTCGAGCAGGCGGCGCAGGGTTTCCGACTGGGCCAGCATCTCCTGGGCGGTGGCGGAGAGCTCCTCGGCCGAGGAAGCGTTGCGCTGCGCCACCGAATCGACCTGCACCATGGCCTTGTTGATCTGGTCGACCCCGCTGGTCTGCTCTTCCGAGGCCGCCGCCACCTCCTGGACCAGCTCGGCGGTCTTGCGAATCGACGGCACCAGGGCCGCCAGGAGCTGGCTCGAGCGCTCGGCGACGGCCAGGCTCGATTCGGCGACAGCGGCGATCTCCTTGGCGGCGCCCTGGCTGCGCTCGGCCAGCCGCCTCACCTCGGCGGCGACCACGGCGAAGCCGCGGCCGGCGTCGCCGGCCCGCGCCGCCTCGATGGCGGCGTTCAAGGAAAGCAGGTTGGTCTGGTAGGCGATCTCCTCGACGATCGAGATGCGTTCGACGATCGAGCCCATGGCCTCGACCGTCTCGCGCACCGCCTTGCCGGACTCCTCGGCCTCGGTGGCCCCGCGCAGGGCGGTCTGCTCCATCTGCCGGCTGTTGGCGGCGTTCTGGCCGATCGAGGCGTTCATCTCCTCCAGGCTGGAGGTGGTCTCTTCCACCGACGCCGCCTGCTCGCCGGTGCCCTGCGACAGGGCCTGCGCCGTGCTCGCCACCTGGTTCGAGGCCGAGGCGAGCCCGTCGGCGCTGGCTCGCACGTCGGTCAAGAGCAAGGTCAGCCTCGTGGTCATGTCGCGCATCGCCCCTTCGAGGATGCCGATCTCATCCTGGCGGTCGCGATCCTGGTCCGCCAATACGGTGCCGACGGTGAGATCGCCCTGGGCGAGGCCGGCGGCGACGGCGGTGACCCGCGACAGCGGCTCAGTCACCGATTGGGCCAGGAATTGGGCCAGAGCGAGGAGCGCCGCGATCCAGACGAGCGTGAACACCGTGAGCAGGATCGTGGTGCGCGACTGGGCCGCCTTGGCGGCGGCGAAGGCGGCCAGCATCTCCGTCTTCTTGGTCGCCGAGTCCCCCCGCAGCAGGGCCTGAACGTCGAGAAACTCCTGCTGCATCCTCTCGAGAGCGGAGAGCATGCCCTCGCCGCTCTCGCCGGCCAGGAGCCGCTGCGAGGTGGCGCGGGCGGTTCGGTAGTAGCTCTCGAAGTCCCTCCTGAGCTTGTCGATCTCGGCGCCGGTGCGGGTGGGGTTGGAACGAGCCGCGTCGAGATCCCGGAGCGCCTGGTCGCGCAGGCCGTCGGTGTTGCCGAAGCCCTCCGCCTCGCCCGCCGCCACCGCGTCGCGCAGCCCCTGCTGGATGCGCCCGAGCAGGTCCTCGAGGTGAAGACTGAGCTCGAAGGAGGGGTAGTAGCCCGTGGCCACGCGGTCGATCAACGCACCGTTGCTGCGTCCGAGCCAGGCGGTGAGCAGCAGCGAGATGGCCAGCGCCACGGCGGCGATCCCGGGGAGAAGCAGCAGCTTCTTGGCGAACGTCATGCGCGCGAGCATCGGCGAATCTCCCGGGCGGCGGCCGCCCCCTTAGTCAACGACATGGACGACCTTGGCGGTTCCCGTGTCCGCGTTCGCGGAGAGGTAGCCGATGGCGCCCTCGTTGCTCTCGACGAAGGCCAACACCGCCGCGTCGCTCGCCTTTTCGACCGGCGGTACGGCGCGACCGGAGAAGATCTGCTGTTGCCAATAAGCGGTCACCGCGGCGACGGGCTTCTTGAGGACGTCGGGCGAGAAGGCCTCGCGGGCGGCCGACTCCTTGAGCTGATCGACCGCGACGACGGGCTTGCCCGAGGGCCAGGCCGTCGCCTTCTTCAGAAAGTAGCGGGCGATCTGTTCGCGCGGCAGCGAGGACGCGGGATTCGACGAGTGAACGATCACCTGATACCCCTTCGTCCCGGTGGCCGGGAAGACCGACCCGCCGAGCAGGACTCCGCACAGCAGGCATGGGAGCAGCAATCGAAGAGCCGAGGTCTTCATGATCAGTACCTGTACTCCAGACCGACCACCGCCTGGCGTCCGGGGCGAAAGACCCCCGAGCCGTGGTACTTGTATTCCTCGTCGGTCAGGTTCTCGAGACCGAGAGTGAAGGCGAACGAGCCGCCGAAGGACATGCCGCCGCGCAGGTGGAAGACCTCGAAACCTGCGGTGCCGTTCGGCCCGATCCGGGAGTCGCTCACGTCGGCCGGGCTCAGCCGGGTCTGATCGTCCGCGAAGTGGCAGACCAGCTCGACCCAGGGCCGTGAGCTCTGGCGGCCCATCCAGCGTGCGCCGAGGGTGCCGAAGTCGGGGGGGATCCGCCCCAGGGGCACGTCCGCGGTCACGTCGTCTCCGCGGGTCGAGGTGTAGTTGGCGAAGATCGTGACCTCGGGATGCGGGCGGTACTTCCCGTTGAGCTCGAAGCCCTCGATTTCCGCCTCGCCGAGGTTCTGCTTCAGCAGCACGTTGGGCTCGTTCGCGTCGCGCACGCCGTTGCCGTTGAGATCGAAGAAGGAAAGGCCGTTCAAGGTGCCCGGCTGCCGGAGCAGCAGCTCGGAGAGCTTGGACTGGTAATAGAAAACGGCTCCGGAGAAGACTGCGGTTTCGTACTTGGCCCCCACCTCGTAGGTGGTGATCTCCTCCGGAGCGAGATCGGGGTTCGGTACCTCGGTGCCGTTGCTGCGCTCGTTGAAAACCGACAGGTCCTCGATGTTCGGGGCTCGGAAGCCACGACTTGCGCTCGCCACGAGGTTCAAGCTCTTCGTGGCGTGAAACACCAGGTTCACCGCCCCGGTGAGGCCGTCGTCGCTCGACTCCAGATCGAGCGTTCCGACCGAGCTATTTTCCCGACCCTCGACAGCGAAGCGGCTGTAGCGAGCCCCGAGCTTCACGCTCAATCGCTTGCCCAGAGCGAACCGATCCTGGAGATAGGCTCCCAGCAGCTCATACGACGCGCCGTCGGTGTAGGTGCCCCGGCGTTCCTGAGTTGCGCCGGTGACCCGATTGACGTCGGTTCGGCTCGAATCGATCTCGTCCTGGGAGTAGTCCAGGCCCCAGAGGATCTGATGCGAGCCGATGAACTTGCTCAGCTCGACATTGGCGCCCAGCGTCTCGGCGCGATCGAAATTACGGATCTCGATCGTGGGCGCGGCGGTACGGACCTCCGCCCTGCCTTCGTCCTGCCGGTTCCAGTAGGCCGTGGCCCGAACCCCGTCGACCCAGGAACGGCTGGTGAGATCCTGGAACGTGACGGCGGCGAGGTGGTTCTCCTGGGGATCGAACTCGAACACCAGATCGGTGCCATCGTCGATCCGGTCGCCTCGGGGCACCTCCGACTGCTCGAGCCCGAGGTAGGAGAACGAGAGGGTGCGGTCCTCAGAAAGGAAGTAGTCGAGGTTGAGGTTGCCGGCGAGCTCGTCGTAGCCCGTGGCTTGCTGCTCGCCGACCGCGCCGCCGCCCTCGACCGGACCCGAGTCCCGGTAGGTGATGCCCACCAGATAGCGGAGCTTCTCCGAGCCACCCGAGACTTCGGCTCGACCGGTGGCGGCCTCGTCGGCAGTCGAGTAGCGGGCGAACAGCCGCCCCCGCACCGCATGCCCCGGCTCGGGGGCAGATCCCCGCTTCAGGATGACGTTGATGATGCCGCCGAGAGCGTCACTCCCCAGGACCGAGCCGACGCCGCGCACGATCTCGACCCTTTCGACCGCCGCCAGGTCGATCGTGTTGAGGTACTGGATCGGCCCGAACCGGTAGATGGAGTTGTTCAGGCGCACACCGTCGACCAGGATCAAGATCTGCTTGCCGATCAGGCCACGGAGGATCGGCGCGCCGCCCCCGTAGTTGGTCTGCTGGACGAACACCCCGACCTCCTCCATCAGCAGCTCGGGAAGCGTCCGGGCGTTGCGCCGCTGGATCTCCGCGGCGGTGATGACCTGGACGGCCCGGGCGGTATCGAAAGTAGGCTCCGGCACCCGGTTGACCGAGTAGATCAGATCTTGTGCCACCGGCTCCTCCCCCTCGATCGGCTCGTCCCCCCTGGCTGCGGCCGGCAGCAGCGCGAGCAGCGCGGCGAGCAGGAGTGGGCAGGTCGGAATGCGCATTCTATTCATCGATGTCTCCCCGGATCTCATGGGTCGGGCGGTCGAAGGGTTTCGGCGGCGCTGCCGCGCCGGCGCGGCAGGAGCCAGCTGATCAGACTGTCGGGCTCGAGCACGAGGGCGACGCGCCCGTCGTTGAGCACGGTGGCCCCGGCCAGGCCGCGCACGGCGTCGAAGCCGCTGGACAGGGCCTTGACCACCGTCGGCTCCTGGCCGACGACCCGGTCGACGACCAGCGCGGCGTGTTGGGCCTCCCGGCCGGCGGCGCCGAGCATCCCGTCGACGATCACCGCGATCTGCCGCGCCGGCGCCGCCGCCGGGAAGCCGAAGGCGTCGCGAAGGCGCAGGAAGGGCAGCGTCTCGGCGCGCCAGGGCAGCAGCCCGGTGGGCTGCGAGGCCAGCTCGGCGGGCATCTCGGCGGTCGCCACCACCGACTCGATCGGCAGCACGTAGGTGTCGCCCGCCACTTCGACGTGGAAGCCGTCGATGACGGCCAGCGAGAGGGGCAGCCGCAGCATGAACGCCGTCCCTTCGCCGGGACGGTTGTCGACCGCCACCGAGCCGCGCAAGGACTCGACCTGCTGGCGCACCACGTCCATACCGACGCCCCGCCCGGAGACCTGGTTGAGGCGGTCGGCCGTCGACAGGCCGGAGACGAAGACCAGCCGGTCGATCGCGTCCGGCGAGAGGGACGCTTCCCTCGCGGCGCCGAGCGCCTTGGCCTTGGACAGGAGTCGTCTGCGGTCGAGACCCCGGCCGTCATCGGAGACCCGCACCACCACATGCCCGGGCTCCTGGGACACCGCGATCGTGACCACGCCGACCTCGTTCTTGCCCAGCCGCACGCGCTCTTCCGGCGGCTCGATGCCGTGATCGATGGCGTTGCGGACCAGGTGGGAGAGGGGGTCGGTCAGACGCGCGGCGACTCCGGCGTCGACCTCGACGTCGCTACCGTCGAGCTGCAGGCGCACCCTCTTGCCGAGCTGCTCCGCCAGCTGGCGTACCAGGCGCCGATGGCGCTGCAGGACCCGTCCGACGGGAACCATGCGCAGGCGCAGAACCGCCTCCTGCAGCCCGAGGAAGAGCCGATCCGCCTCGCGGTGCAGCTCGACCAGCTCGGCCCTGGAGGCCGCGACGTCGGCCAGCCGCAGCCCAAAGAGAGTCCGCGAGACGGCGAGCTCGCCCACCAGGTCGACCAGCGCGTCGAGGTTCTCGATCGGCACCCGCAGGGTGGAGTCGGTCGGGCCGCCGGTGCGGGCGCCGTCCGGGACCGCCTCGACCTGCGAGACCAGCAGCTGCTCGGGCGAGTCCAGCCGGCGCGAGATCTCCGCGGCACGGGCGCGGTGATCCTCGCGCTCGGCGGGCAGGGCCGCGATCATCTCGCGCAGCAGCTCGCTGGCGTCGAGCATCAGGGCCACGGCCTGGGCGGAGATCGCCAGGCCGTGGCGGCGCGCGCCGTCGAAGAGGTCCTCCAGCCGGTGTACGAAGTCGGCCAGATGAGGGATGCCGACGGTGCCGGCGTCTCCCTTGAGGGTGTGCAGTCGGCGAAAGACCTCGGCGAGCGCACCGGAGTCGCTGGGCGAGTCCGAGAGCGCGAGCAGCGCTTCGTCGAGCGCATCCAGGATCTCGGTCGCCTCCTCGACGAAGACCTGGAGGAGCCGCTCGAAGTCGACTTCGCCGGGGCTATCGCTCATCGTCACCGCCTGCGCCCAGGGTCTTGATCCAGGCGGCACCGGTGTCGGTGTGGAAGACCAGCTTGCGCCCGCGGTCGCCGCCGACCGCCTGGGCTTCCACCTCCAGCGAGTAGCTCGCCAGGCGTTCGAGGGCCATCGCGACGTTCCGGCTGCCGAGCTTGTCGGGGCCATCCAGCCCGCAGGAGAGCAGGTGCGCGCCGCCGAAGACCTTGGCGCGCAGCTCGCCGCGCCGAGCGCCCATCTCGAGCAGCGTGCGAATCAGGCCGTCGACCGCGGTGTCGCCGTAGCGCCACGTCGACTCGCCGGCCGCGGTGCCGCCCGCCGGCAGCAGGAAGTGATTCACCGCACCGTAGCCGCGGCGGGGGTTCCAGATGCACACCGACACACAGGAGCCGAGCACCGTGGCAACCTCGGTCGGCGAGGCCGCGACGACGTACTCACCGGGACGCAAGAAGAGGCGGGGGCGCGCCACCTCCTGCTCGACGGAGCCTCGAGGACGAAAGGCCAAGGCGGCTACTCGCTCGAGCCCGCGACGTTGGCACCGTGGGAGACCGCACGGCTGGCGTAAAGGGCGGTGCCGGCCTGCGACGCCAGAAGCTCGAGCAGCTCGGCGTCGACCGGGGCCAGACGGCCCCGCTTCTGAGGCAGGAGGTCGAAGAGCAGCAGCGCGCCGAAGACCTGGGAGCCGACCTTGATCGGCACGCAGGCGGTGAGCCCGCGCTCGTTCGGCAGGGGCGAGGGCTCCGTGGCGGAGCCGAGCATCACCACGCCGGTCTCGAGCGCACGGCCGACCAGGCCGCCGGTGCCGTCGAGCGATTCCCCGACCTGCTCCGGCAGGCTCATGGACCGGACCAGACGCAGCTTGCCGGCGACCCCGTCGAGGTCGAAGAGACCGAACTGCTCGCAGCCGATCAGGTTGATCACGATCTCCTCGATGGCGGTCATCACCTCCAGCTCGTCGACCGTGCCGTGCAGGCGATAGGTGGCGACGTAGAGATTGGCCAGGTCGTTGTTGCGCTGCTCGAGATCGACGAAATCGTGCAGGAAGCGCTCGCGCTCCCGGGTAGTGAGGGAGAGCTTCTCCTCGAGCCGTTGGCGTTCGGCGAGATAGCGGCCGAGCTCCTCCTCCTTGCCACGCAGGCGCTCGGCCAGCTCGCGGTTCTCTTCGCCGAGGCGGTGGGCCTCGGAGGAGGCTTCCTCCGCCATCTTGCGCAGCCGGTCGGACTCCGCCAAGAGCTCGCGGATGTAGCGCTGGGTGTCGTCCCGGACCTTCTGCACGTAGTCGGAATGCGGCAGCTTCGATTCCGTCATGGTCTCAGGCCCCCGCCCCGTCGTCGAGGTAGTTGCGCACCTTGCTCAGCAGCTCCGCCGCGTTGATCGGCTTGGTGACGTAGTCGCTGCACCCGACGCTGTAACCGCGCTCGAAGTTCGCCTCTTCACCGCGGGTGGTCACCATGATGATCGGTGTGTGCTTGGTCGCCTCGAGCTGGCGCAACCGGGCGCAGGTGGAGAAGCCGTCGAGCTTGGGCATCATGACGTCGAGGAGGATCAAGTCCGGCCGCTCGGCCAGGGCGAGCTCGATCGCCTCCTCGCCGTCCTTGGCCTTCACCAGCTCGTACCTGCCGTGGAGGATCATCGACTCCATGACCAGGGTCGTCATCGAGTCGTCAACCAGCAGTACTTTCTTCATCGAAGGAAATCTCCATTCCCGGCCTGGCGGCCGGCTCCGTCGACTGCCTCGCTCGAGTGAGTCGCGGCAGAAGTTAACTGCTTCGAGTTACGACTTCAATTACGACCACCGGTCGGTGGCGAAGGCGAGCCCTCGGCGCTCGCTACCCCAGCTCCATCACCTCCCCGAGCCGCTTGTGCTCGAGGGGCAGGTCCGCCCCCAGCAGCGAGCGGAAGCCCTCTCCGGCGAAGAGCTTCTCGTCACCGGGGTAGGTGGGCACCACCAGCAGAGGGAAGCGCTCGAAGATCTCGCGGTCGGGGCGGCGGCGGCGGGCCTGGATCCCGCGACGCTTGGCGGCGGCGGCGTCCAGGTGGCCGAGCAGGTAGGAGGCGGCCCGCAGCTGGGCGATCGAGCGCTCGTCCGTGAGCTGGACGGCGGCGAGGGCCTCGTCGCGGGCGCCGAGCACCTGGTTTACGGCCTTCACCAGCCCACGGCGCAGCAGCTCCCGCCCTCCGTAGCCCCGCCACTTGGCGCGCAGCTCCTCGAAGAAGCCCGGCGGTGGGGGCGGCGCCGGCAGCGGGGCGCCCGCACCGTTGCCACCGGTGCCCGGCTGCCGTTTCTCGGTGTTGGCGATCCAGCCGGCGTAGGGGTCGATGCGCAGCAGGGGGCCGCCCGGGTTGTTGCTCTCGAGCAAGGTCTGGGTGCGAGCCAGGAAAGTCGTCAGCACCGCTGGCAGCAGGCGGGCGGAGAGCTCCTCGTCGTAGTTCTTGAAGGCGGTCAAGAAGGCGTTGCGCTCGAAGAGGAAGCCGCGGTTGAACAGGCCCAGCAGGTCGCTGGTGGCGCTCGAACGGTGGTGAACCACCGCCCCCGGGGCGAAGACCACTCGCTCGCCGCCGGCCCACAGCCGCCAGCCGAGGTCGACGTCCTCGAGATAGGCGAAGTAGTCCTCGTCGAAGCCGCCGGCGGCGAGGAAGCTCTCCTTCGACACCAGGGCGTTGCCGCCGCAGGGGAAGAGCAGCTCCTCGCCCTCCCGCGGTAGCTCCACCTCGTCCAACGGCCGGCGGAAGCCGAGCTGGAAGGCGTGGCCGTCGAAGGTCATGGCGCCGCGGGCGAAGTCCAACCGTTCGCCCTCCCAGTCGACGATCAGACCGGACACCGCCGCCACGTCCTCTGGGGCCTGCCGCCCGGCACGCACCAGCTCGGCCAGCCACCGGGGTTGGGGGCGGGTGTCGTTGTTGAGCAGGGCCACGGCGTCGCCCCCGGCTTCCGCCACCAGCCGGTTGTTGCCGGCACAGAAGCCCAGGTTCACCGGGCTCGCGATGCAGCGCACATCGGGGTGGGCTCGCGCCAGCCAGGCGGCGGTGCCGTCCGAGGAGCCGTTGTCCAGCACCAACACCTCCCACGGCACACCGGGATCCTGCTGCGCGGCCAGGGCGGGCAGGCAGGTTTCGAGGTGCTGGCGGCCGTTCCAGGACAGCACCGCCACCGAAACCTTGGACAGCGATCTCAAGGGCCACCTCCGCGCAAGCCCTTCTCCAGCAGGCCCCGCAGCCGGCGGCGCAGGCGGAAGCTCACGGCGTCCTGAGGAGCCGTGGTGGTCGGGTGGTAGGAGAAACGGTCCTTGGTGGCGTCGCGGGTGGGATGGCGGCAGAAGGCCACCAGGGGCGCCATCACCCGCTCCCAGCGGAAGCTTTCCGCGAGGCGGTGGCCGGCCTCGCGGCGACGCGCCACCGCCTGCCCGCCCTCCAGCAGCTCGGCGAGCAGACCGGCCAGGGCCGAGGCGTCGCCGGGAGGCGCCACCCAACCCGCCCCGTGCTCGCCGAGCAGGCGGCTGATCGCCCCCCCGGCGCTGGTGACGGCCGGGCAGCCGGCGGCCAGGGCGTCGAGGAAGCGGGTGCGCAGGGCGAGGTCGGTCTCGAGCGACGGACGGTGCGTGGCCACCAGGGCGTCGACGTCGCGCAGCAGGTCGTAGCGGCGATCCGCGGCGACCCAGGGGATGGCCACCACCCGGCTCCCCCACCAGCCCCGGCGGCGGCACCAGCGCTCGACCTCGCCGAAAAGTTTCTGGGGGGTGGCCTCGCGGTTCGGATTCTCCACCAGCAGCAGCGTCCAGGCCTGGCCCTCGAGCTTGCCCAGGGCCTCGAGCAGGGTCCAGGGGTCGTACCAGTCGTAGAGCCCGCCGAAGAGCAGACGCTTCTCGCCCTCTCTTCGCGCGGGCAGCACGGGCCGGTGGGGCGGCAGCTCGGTCTCGACCCCGAAGGGTACGGCCGCGATCAGGCGCTCGAGGGTGGGGTCGCCGGCGGTGCGCTCGGGATTGACCCGGCCCAGGGCGGTCAGGAAGCCCAGGTAGTAGAGCCGCTGCTCGGCCGAAGAGCAGAGGAAGAAATCCCCCCGCGACAGCTGCAGCACCCAGGTAGCGTGGTCGTTGCGGTAGGGGTCGAGGCCGAGAGTCTCGTAGTAGTGGAGGTTCTCGATCAGCCAGGGATCGTAGAGGTCGATCGCCACCGGCAGCTCGGGGCATTCGAGCAGCAGGTCGTTGGCGAGCTGACCCTGGGCCACGGCGGCGGCGCAGTCGGCCAGCAGCTTCGCGAGGCCGCCGCGCTCGAAACGGCGCACCTCGCCAGGTCCTTCCGGCACCTCCGCGGGGTCTCCCGGGGTGACCAGCACGGTCTCGACCCCCAGGGCCGGCAGCCGCCGTGCCATCTCGAGGTAGCGCAGGGCGATCCCCGCCATGGCCGGCCGCGGAGCCTCGCTGGTGACGAGGGCGACTCGCTTCAGGGGGGCGACCCGACTCAAGAGGCGCCCTTCGGCGAGCGGCCGCGGCGAGCCTGCCACCACTGGTGGAGACGCCAGGCCCGGGTGCCTTCCATGGCCTGGACGTGGGTGTTCAGGCGGGCCACCTCGGCGTAGAGGCGGGCGACCAGGTCGGTCTGGGTGGTCAGGTCCTCGCGCAGCCGGCCCTCCTCCCCGTGCAGCCTCTCGACCTCCGCGGAGATCTCGGCGAAGGCCAGGGCATGGCGCGCCAACTCCTCCTGGAGCGAAGCCACCTCGCCGTTCTTCTCGTAGAGCAAGGCCTCGATGCGGAAGCGCTCGGCGGAGACCGCGGCAGCCTCTGCCACGACCTTCTTGACCTCCCGAGCGGCCACGGCTCGGGCCTCGTCCAGCTCCACCGCCTCGGCGCGCAGCCGGTCGATCCCCCGCGCCAGACGGGCCGGGGTGAGCCGCTCCCGGTGCTTGGCGAGCACCCGCTCCTTCCAGGCCAGGAAGTCCCCCCGGCCGCGGGGCTCGTCCCCCAGCACGTGGTGGCCGGCGCCGCGGAATTGGCGGTACTCGCAGGTCACGGCCCGGTGGTGGTGGAAAGGCGTCACGGCCGCCAGGCGGATCAGGAAGTCCCAGTCCTCGAAGAAAGGCAGCTCGGGGTCGAACGGGCCGACCTCCGCGAAGAGGCGGCGCTCGATGGCGAGGGTGTGGAAGGGGACGTAGTTGTCGAGGAGCAGGAGCTCGGGATCGAAGTCCCGGCTGTAGGGCAGGCGCCGTTGGGCGAGGGCCCAGCCAACGTCCGAGAGCTCGTAGACCCCGACGGCGGCGTCCACGTAAGCCACCCTCACCCCCGCCCCCGAGACCAGGCCAGCCAACGTGGCGAGGTGCTCCGGGTAGACCAGGTCGTCGTCGTCGAGGAAGCAGACGTGCTCCCCGCCGGCCGCCTCCACCCCCGCCTGGGCCGCCGCCGAGCGACCGCGGTTGTCCGGGAAGTCCACCCGCACGACGGGGAAAGGGAAGTCCGTGGGCACCGCCGGGGGCGCTCCGCCGTCGTTGACCAGCACCACCTCGACGCGCCGGTAGTGGCTGGCGGCGAGGCTGCCGAGGGCCTCGACCAGCAGCTGCGGGCGGTCCCGGGTTCGGACCACCACCGAGAGGAGGGGGCCCTCCCACACCTCGATCCGCTCGGGGACTCCGCCCAGGTGTCGCACCAGCTCGGAGAGACTCCGCGAGGTGAAGTCCGCTGCCGTCAGCTGCCGGTAGGCCTCGACGGCCGCGACCTCCGGCGCGAGGGAAAGGGCCCGCCAGCGGGAGAGCCCGCGCCGGGCCTCCAGGTAGGGGTGGCGGGCGAGCTGGCTCCTGTGGCAGGCCATGGCCTCGGCCAGGTGGTCCGTTTGGGCGCTGGTGTCCACCAGCAGGTCGGGGTGGAGGGGGTGGTTCACCTCGTAGGCGAGGATGCGCAGGTTCTCGACCGCCTCTGCGAGGCGCCAGCCAGCCGGGTCGCGGGCCCGGTCCTCTTCGCGCAGGGGGGCCAGCAGCCGGTGCACGGCGGCGAAGGCGGCCTGGTGGTCGGCCGTGATCTCGAGGGGCGAGGGCAGCAGCAGCAGCTCCGGCCGGAGGGCGAGGAGGGCCTCGCCGATCCGCGCCGCAGCCTCGTCGAGATGGAAGGCGAGGCGGCCGTCCGGCAGGCCGAGGTGGGAGAGGCTCGCCAGGTTGAGCACCCGCGCCGCCGCCTCGGCCTCGGCGCGGCGACGGGCGCCGTACTCGGAGCCGCTCTCTCTCGGCGGCGGATCGGCGGCGCCGTCGGTCAGGAACAGAACCTCGACCCGCGCGCCGCCGCCAGTGAGCTGGGCCAGCAGGCCGCCGCAGCCCAGCACCTCGTCGTCGTAGTGGGGAGCGAGCACCAGCGCACGCCGGGCGTGGACCTCGGTGGCCTGGCCGGGCAGGGGCGGGGTCGTCATTGCACGTAGCCCAGGGCCTTCAAGCTCTCGATCACCTCGGCGTCGAGCGCCGGGGCGCCCCCGGCCACGGCATCCGGCCGGGTCCAGAGGCGGAGAGTCACGCCCTTCTCGGGCGCCAGGGGGCGGGTGTCGGCCAGCAGTCGCGCCGCCTCGACCGGGCCGCCCCGCCACGGCGTGCCCTCCCCGAGCAGCACCGCCACCGGTACCGCCTCGCCAGAATCCCTGCGGGTCCGCACGACGAGCGATTCTACGCCCCCGCTCTCCCCCTCGAGCCAGAGGCCCTTCTCCGCCTGCCCGACCCCGGCCGGCTCGCCCACCAGGCGCAGCGTGACCCTGCGCCCGTCGACGCGGGCGTGGTCCTCGCCGGCGAGGAAGTAGCAGTGCCAGCCGGCCGGCTCGCGGGAGAGCGACAGCTCGACCTCCAGGGTCTGCTCGGGCTCGAGACCCGAGGCCACCACGCGCAGCCCACGGAGCGACCGGTCGAGGTAGGCACCGGCCAGGCTCTCGAGGGACCGGGCCACCGCCGGCCGGCTCGCGATCTCGTTGACCCTCTCGCCCGGGTCGACCCCGAGGTCGTAGAGCTCCCGGCGGGAGAGGCGGGAGAGGTCCAGCTTCCACAGGTGCTCGAACTGCCAGTTCGCCGGCGAGAAGAGATCCGTGTCATTGAACAGGATCAGCTTCTTGCCCGAGAGCACCACCGCCGCGCGCATCGGCCCGCTCGCTAGGTGCTGGGCGAAGATCGGCCGTCGGGGCAGGTCCTCCTCCCCGGCGAGAGCGGGCAGCAAGTCGATTCCCCGGGCCTCGGGCAGCGCCGGGGCGCCGATCGCCGCGGTGAGGGTGGGCGCCAGGTCGACCAGCTCGACCTCGCCGTCGAGACGCCGGCCCGCGGGCAGCCGGCGGTCCCAGCGGAAGATCAGGGGCACCCGGATCTGCTCCTCGTAGAGGGTCTGGCCGTGCTTCCAGCCGCCGTGCTCGTAGAGCTCCTCGCCGTGGTCGGCAGTCAGCACGATCAGGGTGTTGGCGGCCACCTCGGGGTCCAGTCGGTCCAACACCTCGCCGATGGCGCGGTCCACGTAGTGGATCTCGCTGTCGTAGAGGGCCCTCAGGTGGGCCAGGTCGTCGGCCGGATCGTCGAGCTGGAGGCGGCCGGTGTAGAGCCCATGAACCCAACCCCCGGCGAAGCGCCCGCGATAGCCCGGGTAGAAGG
>JBIOYC010000148.1:0-34437 GCA_044869955.1 Thermoanaerobaculia bacterium
GACTTCCTCGGTCGTTTCGACTTCCAGGTCAAGCTGCGGGGCTTCCGGGTCGAGCTGGGGGAGATCGAGTCGGTGCTCGAGCGCCATCCGGACGTGGCCCAGGTGGCGGTGGGGGTGCGGTCCCTGGCTGGCGGCGAGGTGCTGGTGGCTTGGTGGGTGGCGGCGGCGGAAGGGGCCGAGCCGGACGCCGAGGCGCTGCGCACCTTCCTGCGCGAGCGGCTGCCGGCCTACATGGTGCCGGCCGCCTACCTGTGCCTGCCGCGCCTGCCCCTGACCGCCAACGGCAAGGTGGACCGCAAGGCTCTGCCCGCCCCCGAGGGCACCAGCCAGCGCGAGCACGTGCCGCCGCGCACCTCGACCGAGGCCCTGCTCGTCCAGATCTGGCAGGAGGTGCTCGGCCTCGAGGGGGTGGGGGTGACCGACAGCTTCTTCGAGCTGGGTGGCCATTCTCTGCTCGCCGTGCGGGTGGTCTCGCGTATCCGCGAGCGGCTCGGCGTAGAGATGCCCCTGCGCGGCGTCTTCGAGCACCTCACGGTGGCCGAGCTCGGTGCTGCCGTCGACGGGCTGCGCCGCGACGGCAGGGGCGGGGAGGTCTTGCCGCCCCTGGTGCCGATGGGCCGCGACCGTCCGCTGCCCCTCTCCTTCGCCCAGGAGCGGCTGTGGTTCATCGATCGCCTGACCGGCGGCACGGCGGCCTACAACGTGGCGATGGCCACCCGCTTCGAGGGCGAGCTCGAGGTTGCGCTCCTCGCCCGCTGCTTCCTGGCCGTCTGCGACCGCCACGAGGTGCTGCGTACCCGCTTCGTCACCGAGGAGGGCCGGCCCTGGCAGGTGATCGAGCCCTCCGTGCCCTTCCCGACACCCCTGATCGACCTCTCCGGCCTGGTCCCCGCGGACGCGGAGGAGCTGGCCGTCACCCTGACCAGCGACGAGTCCGCCCTGCCCTTCGACCTCGAGCGGGCACCCCTCCTGCGCGCCAGCCTGCTGCGCCTCGGCGAGCGCCTGCACGTGGTGCTGATGACCCAGCACCACCTGGTCACCGACGCCTGGGCCATGGGCCTGCTGATCCAGGAGCTGGGCGCCCACTATCGCGCGGGCGTCGAGGGCACCCCCCTGGGCCTGCCGCCTCTGCCGGTGCAGTACGCCGACTACGCCATCTGGCAGCGCCAGTGGCTCGAGGGCGACGAGCTGGAGCGCCAGCTGGCCTACTGGCGGGAGCACCTCGCCGGGGCTCCGCAGCTCCATGAGCTGCCCACCGACCGGCCGCGCCCCCCCTACACCAGCGGCCGCGGCGCCACCCACTACCACATGATCGAGAGCGAGCTCGCCGAGCGGCTGGTGCGGCTCTCGGCGCGGGCCGGGCTGACCAACTTCATGACCCTGGTGGCCGGCTTCATGGTGCTGATGTCGCGGCTCTCGGGCCAAATCGACGTCGTCGTCGGCACCCCGATCGCCAACCGCAGCCGGCGCGAGACCGAGGGGCTGATCGGCTTCTTCCTGAACGCCCTGGTGCTGCGCCTCGACCTCGGCGGCGACCCCACCTTCGAGCAGACCCTCGACCGCCTGCGGCGCATCGCCCTCGACGCCTACGCCCACCAGGACCTGCCCTTCGAGCGCCTGGTGGAGAGCCTGGGACTGCCGCGGGCGATCGATCGCTCGCCCCTCTTCCAGGTGGCCGCGACGGTGCGGCGCACCGACTGGGCGACTGGCGAGATGCCCGGCCTGACCCTGTCGCCCCAGCGGGTGCTCACCCAGGGCTCGCGCTTCGACCTCTCCCTGCTGGTAGCCGAGGGCCCCTGGGGCTTCAACCTCTCCCTCGAGCGCAGCGCCGATCTCTTCGACGGAGCCACCATCGAGCGCTGGCTGCGTGCCATGGAGCGGCTGCTCGGCTCGGCGGCCGAGGAGCCGAGCCGGCGCATCTCGCAGCTGGCCCTGCTGGCTCCGGCCGAGGAGCGCCAGCTGCTGGTGGAGTGGAACGACACCGGCGTGGACTACCCGCACGCGGGCTGGTGCCACGAGCTGTTCGCGGGTTGGGCGGCCCGGCGGCCCGACGCGGTGGCGATCTCGGGCGAAGGCGAGGTCTGGTCCTACGGCCACCTGCACCGCAGGGCGACCAGGCTGGCGCTGCAGCTGCGCCGGCTGGGCGTGGGGCCGGAGGCGCGGGTGGTGGTGCTCGCCGAGCGCAGCCGGCCGGAGCGCATCCTGGGCTCGCTGGCCGCGATGCTGGCCGGCGGCGCCTACGTGCCTCTCGACCCCGGCTACCCGGCCGAGCGCCTGGCCTTCCTCTTCGAGGACGCCGGCGCCGCCGTGGTGCTCACCCAAGAAGACCTGCTGGCGGGCCTGCCCGAAACGGCAGCTGAGGTGCTCTGCCTGGACGGCCAAAACGCCGAGCTGGGGCTCGGCGCTCCCAGTCTTCCCGAAGTGCCTGGCACCTCGGTGAGCCGCACTTCGGGAAGCCAGGCCCTCTCCCGTCGTCATTCCCGCGAAAGCGGGAATCCAGGGCGGGGGGACGAGACGAAGATGGATCCCCGCTTGCGCGGGGATGACGACGGGAGAGGTTGGGTTGACGGTGCGGAAGTCAGCGTGGACGGCGGCAACCTCGCCTACGTGGTCTACACCTCGGGCTCGACCGGCCGGCCCAAGGGGGTGGAGATCCCCCACCAGGGACTGCTGAACATGGTGCGCTGGCACCAGGCCTACTACGGTGTCACCGAGGCCGACCGCGCCACCCAGGTGGCCTCGCCGGCCTTCGACGCCTCGGTGTGGGAGCTGTGGCCCTATCTCACGGCCGGGGCGAGCGTGCACGTCCCCGACGAGGAGACCCGGCTCTCCGCCCCCGGCATGGTCGACTGGTGGGAGCGGGAGCGGATCTCCCTGGCCTACTTGCCCACCGCCCTGGTGGAAGGCGTGATGCGGGTGCCGATCGGCGAGGAGAGGGCGATCGCCGTGCGCACGGTGATCATCGGCGGCGACCGCCTGGTCGGCCGGCCGCGGGTGGATGCCCCGTACGTGCTGTCCAACACCTACGGCCCGGCCGAGTACACCGTGCTCTCGACCGCGGTGCCGGTGCCGCCGGCCGAGGACACCGTCGCCGGGCTGCCTTCGATCGGCTTCACCATCGCCAACACCCGGCTCTACGTGGTGGAGCCGGGGCGCACCCTGGCGCCCATCGGCGTGCCCGGGGAGCTGTGGATCGGTGGCGTGGGCCTGGCCCGGGGCTATCTGGGCCGGCCGGGGCTGACCGCCGAGCGCTTCGTGCCGGATCCGTTCTCGGGGGAGCCGGGGGCACGGCTCTATCGCTCCGGGGACCGCATCCGCCGGCGGCCCGACGGCGACTTCGACTTCCTCGGCCGCTTCGACTTCCAGGTCAAGCTGCGCGGCTTCCGGGTCGAGCTGGGGGAGATCGAGTCGGTGCTCGAGCGCCATCCGGGCGTCGGCGAGGTGGCGGTGGGGGTGCGCGACGCCGGCGGCGGCGAGGCCCTGGTGGCCTGGTGGGTGGCGGCCGAGGGAGCCGAGCCGTCGGTGGACGAGCTGCGCGCCTGGCTGCGCGACCGCCTGCCGGCCTACATGGTGCCTGCGGCTTTCCTGCAGCTGCCGCGGCTGCCGCTCACCGCCAACGGCAAGGTGGACCGGCGGGCCCTGCCCGACCCCGAGCTGTCCTCGGGGGAGACCTACGTGGCCCCCGGCACGCCGACCGAGGCCGCCCTGGCGCGGATCTGGGCCGAGCTGCTGCACCGGGACGAGATCGGCGTCGAGGAGAACTTCTTCGACCTCGGCGGGCACTCCCTCCTGGTCTCCGAGATGCAGCACCGCCTGCGCCAGGAGCTGGGGGTGGAGATCCGGCTGGTCGACCTCTTCCAGCACGGCACCGTGCGCGCCCTCTCCGACCACCTCGCGGCCCAGGGCCAGGTCGCCCGGGCCGGCGAGGAGACGCCCGCGCCGGCTCTGCTGGCGATCCGCCGGCCTCGGCCCCAGACCGATCCGTCCGCCATCGCCGTCATCGGCATGGCCGGCCGCTTCCCGGGCGCCGCCGACCCGGTCAGCCTGTGGCGCAACCTGCTCGGCGGTGCCGAGTCGATCTCGTTCTTCACCCCCGAGGAGCTGCGGGCGGCGGGCGTGCCGGCCTTGCTGGCCCAGCACCCGCGCTACGTGCCGGCGTACGGCGTGATCGAGGACGGCGATCGCTTCGATGCCGCCTTCTTCGGCTACAGCCCGCGCGAGGCCCAGATCATGGACCCGCAGCAGAGGCTGTTCCTCGAGTGCAGCTGGCAGGCCCTTGAGGACGCCGGCTACGGGGCCGAGAACGGCCGCGGGGTGATCGGTCTGTTCGCCGGTTCGGCGATCAGCACCTACCTGATGAACTTGATCGGCAACACCGAGCTGATCGAGGCCGTGGGCAGCCGGGCGGCGATCATCGGCAACGACAAGGACCACCTGCCCAACCGGGTCTCCTACAAGCTCAACCTGCGGGGGCCCAGCCTGAGCGTGCAGACCGCCTGCTCGACCTCCCTGGTGGCGGTGCACTACGCCTGTCAGAGCCTGCTGTTGGGGGAGTGCGACATGTCCCTGGCGGGGGGCGTGTCGATCGGCGCCCCCCTGCGCGGCGGCTACCTCTACGACGAGGGCGGAGTGGTCTCGCCCGACGGCCACTGCCGCGCCTTCGACGCCGAGGCCCGGGGCACGGTGGGTGGTCAGGCCGTGGCCGCGGTGGTGCTCAAGCCCCTCGAGCGGGCCGTGGCGGACCGCGACTCGATCTACGCCGTGATCCGCGGCTCGGCGGTCAACAACGACGGCTCGGCCAAGGTGGGCTACACCTCGCCCTCGATCGAAGGCCAGGCCCTGGTGATCGCCCAGGCTCAGGAGGCGGCGGGCGTCGACCCGGCGACCATCGGCTTCCTCGAGGCCCACGGCACCGGCACGGCGGTGGGGGATCCGATCGAGCTCGCCGCCCTCACGCGGGCCTTCCGGCGGGCCACGGCGGACCGCGGCTATTGCGCCATCGGCTCGCTCAAGCCCAACGTCGGCCACCTCGACACCGCCGCCGGCGTGACCGGGCTGATCAAGGCCTGCTTCGCCGTGGCCGAGGGGGTGGTGCCGCCGAGCATCAACTTCGAGCGCCCCAACCCGCAGATCGACTTCGAGACCAGCCCCTTCTTCGTCAACACCGAGACGATCCCCTGGCCCCTGCCTCGCAACGGCAACGACGGCGGACCGCGGCGGGCCGGCGTCAGCTCCCTGGGCATCGGCGGCACCAACGCCCACGTGGTGGTGGAAGAGCCGCCGGTCGCGCCGGAGGTCACCCCCGGCCGCCCCTGGCAGCTGGCCCTGCTGTCGGCCCGGGACCCCGCGGCCCTCGACCGGCTCACCGACCGCCTCGCTGCGGATCTGCGCGAGCGGCCCGAGGGCGACCTGGCGGACGCCTGCTTCACCCTCGCCAGCGGCCGCCAGCGTCTGGGCTGGCGGCGCATGGCCCTCGGCCGCACCCCGGCGGAGATCGCGGCCCACCTCGCCGAGCGGGACGTGCTCGACCGCCAGGACGACTCCAGCCGCCGGGGCGTCGCCTTCCTCTTCTCCGGCCTGGGCCCGGAGTACGTCGGCATGGGCCGCGAGCTCTACGAGCAGGAGGCCCTCTACCGCGAGGTGGTCGAGCGCTGCTGCCGCCAGATCGAGCCCGCCCTGGGCTTCGACCTCGGGGAGATCCTGCTCGCCGAGCCCCCCGGGTCGGAGCCGGCCCAGGCGAGGCTCGGCGAGATCGCCGTCGCCCTGCCGGCCCTGTTCATCGTCCAGTACGCCCTCGCCCGGCTCTGGATGAGCTGGGGCGTGCGGCCCCGGGCCATGCTCGGCCACTCGAACGGCGAGCTGGTGGCGGCCACCCTCGCCGGGGTCTTCCGCGAGGAGGACGGCCTCGCCCTGGTGGTGCGCCGCTCCAGCCTCATGCAGCAGCTGCCGGCGACCGGCGGGATGCTGGCCATCCCCCTGGGACGGGAGCAGGTCGAGGCCTTCTGCGGCGAGAGCTCGGGCCTGTCCCTCGCCCTGGTCAACGCCGCCGACCTGTGCATGGTCTCGGGGCCGGTGGCGGCCGTGGAGACGCTGGAGGAGAGGCTGCGCGAGGAGGGGCTGGAGGTGCGCCGGCTGCGCGCCGCCACCCGCGCCTACCACTCGGACGCCCTGGCCCCGGCGGCCCGCGAGCTGGCCGCCTTCGTGGCCGGGCTGGAGCGCCGGCCGCCGGCGATCCCCTACGTCTCGAATCTGAGCGGCACCTGGATCTCCGCCGCGCGGGCGGTGGATCCCGAGTACTGGGCCGAGCACCTGACGCAGACCGTGCGCTTCAGCGACGGCCTCGCCTGCCTGGGCGGCGAGTCGGGCACGGTCCTGCTCGAGGTCGGGCCGGGAGGCACCATCGCCAACCTCGCCCGCCGCCAGCTGCCCGAGCGCACCGCGCTCTCGACCCTGCCCGGGCCGCGCGATCCCGAGGAGGCGCCGGAAGCCCTGCTGCGCACCGCCGGGCGGCTGTGGCTCAACGGCGTCGACGTCGACTGGAGCGCCTACTACGGCGACTCGCCCCGGCGCCGGCTGCACCTGCCGGTCTATCCCTTCGAGGGGCCCCGCTTCTGGGTCCATCCCGGAGCCCCGGTCGCAGCCACGGCACGCGGGCCCGAGCGCCTGCCTCCCGAGGACTGGACCTATCTGCCGCAGTGGCGGCCCGGCCTGCCCGCGGCCCTGCTGCCCGCCCCCGACGTGGCTGGCACCTGGTTGCTGGTGCCGGACGGCTGCGGGGTGGCCGAGGAGCTGGCCGCGGAGCTCGGCCGGCGGGGCGCCGAGGTGCTCGCGCTCGAGCCCGGGCCGCGGGACCACGAGCAGTACCGCGAGCTGCTCGAGGGCCTGGCCGGTACCGACCGCTGGCCCCGGGGGATCGTCCACCTGGGCACGCTGACGGCCGAGCAGGCGCTGCTCGAGAAGGCCCTGGTCGAGCTGCCGACCGTGATCTCCCTGCTGCCCCTGCTGCGGGCCCTGGCCGGCTTCGAGAGCCAGGCACCGACGGCCTTGACGGTGGTCAGCAACCGGCTGGCGAAGGTGCTGCCGGAGGACGTCATCGAGCCCGAGAAGACCAGCCTGAACGGCTTGCTCAAGGTCGCCAGCCAGGAGATCGAGTGGCTGCGGGTCGCGGCCGTCGACCTCGACCAGGCGGCCCCGGCGCGAGCCGTTGCCCTGCTCGCCGAGCTGGGCGGGCCGGCCGAGGGGGGCGAGGACCGGGTGGCCCTGCGCGCCGGGCAGCGCTGGCTGCGTCACTACCAGCGCGCCCGTCTGCCCGAGCCGGCCCTCTCGCCGTGGCGGCAGGAGGGGGTCTACCTGCTGACCGGCGGCCTCGGCCAGCTCGGCCTGGTGCTCTGCCGCCACCTGGCGAGCCGGGCGAAGGCGAAGCTGGCTCTGGTCTCGCGCCGGGGCCTGCCGCCCCGCGAGGAGTGGCCGGCCCTGCTGGCCGCCGCCCTCGAGAACGACCCGGTGGCGGCGAGCGTGCGGGCGGTGCAGGAGCTCGAGACCCTGGGCGCAGAGGTGATGGCCGTCTCGGCCGACGTCACCGACCGCGACGAGCTGGCCGAGGCGATCGCCAAGGTCGAGGCCCGTTTCGGCGCCCTCCACGGGGCCTTCCACCTGGCGGCGGCACCGGGTCTGGGTCTGCTCCAGCAACGCGGCGCTTCAGAGGCCGCGGCGGTGATGGCGCCCAAGGTCGAGGGCACCTGGACCCTGATCGACCTGCTGCGCGGCCGTGGCCTCGACTTCGTGGCGATCTACGGCTCGGTGGCGGGCACCATCGGCGGTATCGCCCGCGGCGACTACGCGGCGGCGAACGCCTTCATCGACGGCTTGGTGCAGCGCGAGGCCCCGACCTACGGCACCCCCCTGGTGGCCATCGACTGGGCGGTGTGGCAGATGGCCGATCTCGAGGCTGAGCGGGCCTTCCAGGCCCTGCTGCGAGGCGGCACCCTGGCCCTGCGGCAGAACGGCATGCGCCCGGAGGAGGGCCTGGCCGTGCTGGAGCGGGCCCTCGCCGCCGGTCAGCCCCAGATCGTGGTGGCCACCCGCGACCTCGAACGGGAGCTGCGCACGGTGGAGGAGATCCGGGCCGGCGAGCGGGGTGGCTCGGCGGCCGGGCCGGGGGCGGTGTCGGAGCGTCCCCAGCTCGACACCCCCTACGTGGCGCCCCGAGACGAGCTGGAGGAGGCCCTCTGCCAGCTCTGGGGCGACCTCATCGGGGTCGATCGGGTGGGCATCCGCGACAGCTTCTACGAGCTGGGCGGCCACTCCCTGCTCGCCACCCAGGTGGCGTCGCGGATCCGCGATCGCTTCCGCGTCGAGCTGCCCCTCGACCGCATGCTCGCCGGGCCCACCGTGGCCGAGCTGGCCCTGGCAATCGCCGAGCTGCAGGCGGCGAGCATGGACGACGATCGCCTCAGCGCCTTGCTGGCGGAGATCGAAGCGGCCCCCCCCGAGGTGAGCTCTGGCGGAGCGGCGGGGGAGGGGGTGGCGGGATGACGCGCATGGCGGAGGTCCTCGACCGCCTCTCTCCCGAGCAGCGGCGCCTGCTGCTGCGCCGGCTCTCCGAGGAGTCCAGCCGCGGCGGCACGGCGACCGCCACGGCGGAGGAGGCCGCCGGCGCCGACGACCGTATCCGGCCCCGGGACAAAAGCCAGCCGGCGCCGCTGTCCTTCGCCCAGCAGCGGCTGTGGTTCCTGGAGCAGCTCGATCCCGACTCCGGCAGCTACAACCTGGGCAACGGCCTCGAGCTGCGCGGCCGCCTGGACCTTGCGGCGCTGACCGCGGTGGTGGCGGAGCTGGCGGACCGGCACGAGACCCTCCGCACGACTTTCCAGGTGCCCGCCGGCGCCAGCGAGCCGGTGCAGGTGGTGGCCCCCCGGCTGGCCCTGACCATCCCCGTGGTCGACCTGCGCGCCCTCGCCGAGGCCGACCGCGACGGCGTGATGCCGGGGATGCTGACCGCCGTGCTCGGCCGGCCCTACGACCTCGCCCGCGGCCCCCTGGTCCGCCTGGTCGCCCTGCGCCCGGCCGCGCGCCGCCACGTGCTGGCCGTGGGCATGCACCACGTCATCTCGGACGGCTGGTCCTTCGGCCTGTTCACCCGCGAGGTGAGCCTGCTCTACCAGGCCTTCCTCGACGGCCGGCCCTCCCCCCTGCCGCCTCTGCCCGTGCAGTACGCCGACTTCGCCGTCTGGCAGCGCCGGCTGCTGGCCGAGGACGGCCTGGCGAGCCTGCTCGGCTTCTGGCGCGAGGCCCTGGAGGGGGCGCCGGCGGCGATCGAGCTGCCTACCGACCGGCCCCGCCCCCTGCGCCGCTCCCCCTGGGGCGGCCAGGTGCCGGTGCGCCTGAGCCCGGAGCTGACCGCGCGGCTGGAGGGCCTCGGCCGCCAGCAGGGCGCCACCCTCTACATGGTGATCCTGGCCTCCTACGGGCTGCTGCTGGCTCGCCTAGCGGGCCAGGCGGAGGTCGTGGTGGGCTCGCCGGTGGCCGGCCGCAACCGCTCGGAGATCGAGGGCCTGATCGGCTTCTTCGTCAACGCCGTGCCCCTGCGCATCCGCCTGGCGGGGGACCCCGGCTTCAGCGAGCTGCTGGCGCGGGTGCGGGCCACGGTGCAGGGCGCCTTCGGCCACCAGGATCTGCCCTTCGAGCGGCTGGTCGAGGAGCTGCGGCCCGACCGCGACCTTTCCCAGTCGCCGATCTTCCAGGTCGCCCTGTCCTTCCTGAGCACCCCGGCCGGCCGCCTGGAGATGACCGGCGTGCAGCTGGCGCCGGTGCGCTGGGCGAGCGAGCGGGCCCTCTTCGACCTCACCCTGCACCTGGTGCCCTGGGAAGGCCAGCTGGGCGGCAACTTCGAGTTCAGCCGGGATCTCTTCGACGAGCCCACCATCGTGCGCTTCCTGGCCGCCTGGCGGCGGCTGCTCGAAGGGCTGTCGGAGCATCCGGAGCGGCCGGTATCGCGGCACTCCCTGCTGTCGCCGGCGGAGACCCGCCAGCTGGTCTCGGAGTGGAACGACACCGCGGTCGACTACGGTCACCGGGGCTACACCCACCAGTTGGTGCTCGAGCAGGCGGTCCGGCGGCCTGACGCCCTGGCCCTCTCGGGCTCGGGGGAGGCCTGGAGCTACGGTGGCCTGGTCGGGCGCGCCCGATCCCTGGCCGCCGAGCTGGCGGCCCGGGGGGTGGGGCCGGAGGCCCGTGGCGTGGTGCTCGCCGAGCGCACCGACCCGCAGCGGGTGACCGCCGCCCTCGCCCTGATGCTGGCCGGGGCCGCCTACGTGCCCCTCGACCCGTCCTACCCGGCCGAGCGGCTGGCCTTCCTGCTCGAGGACGCCGGGGCGCCGGTGGTCCTCACTCGCCGGGACCTCCTCGAGCGCTTCCCCGAAGTGGCTGGCACCCTTCGGCAGGCTCAGGGCGGCCCCTCGGTGATGCTCCTCGACGACGTACCCGAAGTGCCTGGCACTTCGACGAAGGTGGATCCCGGCTTTCACCGGGATGACGGGAGGGGAAGCAGGTGCGAGGGGCAGGCCGGCTGGCTCGACGGCCAGTCCCTCGCCTACGTGGTCTATACCTCTGGCTCGACCGGCAAGCCCAAGGGGGTGGAGATCCCCCACGAGGGCCTGCTCAACATGGTGCGCTGGCACCAGGACTACTACGGCGTGCGCGCGGACGACCGCGCCACCCAGGTGGCCTCGCCGGCCTTCGACGCCTCGGTGTGGGAGCTCTGGCCCTATCTCGCCGCCGGGGCGAGTGTGCACATCCCGGACGAGGACACCCGCCTGTCCGCCCCGGCGATGGTCGACTGGTGGGAGCGCGAGCGCATCTCCCTGGCCTATCTGCCCACCGCCCTGGTCGAGGGCGTGCTGCGCGAGGCCATCGGCCCCGAGCGGGTACTCGGCGTGCGCACGGTGATCATCGGCGGCGATCGCCTGGTCGGCCGGCCTCGTCCGGACGCTCCCTACGTGCTGTCCAACACCTACGGCCCGGCCGAGTACACCGTGCTGTCGACCGCCATCCCGATCCCCCCCCGCCAGGCCGGGGAGGAGGGCCTGCCCTCGATCGGCTGGGCGATCGCCAACACCCAGCTCTACGTGGTCGAGCCGGGAGGCGCCCTGGCGCCCCTGGGGGTCGCCGGTGAGCTGTGGGTCGGAGGCATTGGCCTCGCCCGCGGCTATCTGCGCCGCCCGGCGCTGACCGCCGGGCGCTTCACGCCCCACCCCTTCTCGGGCGTGCCGGGAGCGCGGGTCTACCGCACCGGGGACCGGGTGCGCCGGCGTCCCGACGGCGACCTCGACTTCCTGGGGCGCTTCGACTTCCAGGTCAAGATCCGCGGCTTCCGGGTCGAGCTGGGGGAGATCGAGGCCCTGCTCGAGACCCATCCGGGGGTCGGCCAGGTGGCGGTGGCCCTCAAGCGGATCGGCGGCGCCGACGGCCTGGCCGCCTACTGGGTGCCGGAGGGGGAGGACGGGGGGCCGAGCGCTGACGCCCTGCGGGGCCACGTGGCGAGCCAGCTGCCTGCCTACATGGTGCCGGCCGCCTTCGTCCGCCTCGAGCGGCTGCCCCTGACCAGCAACGGCAAGGTAGACCGGGCCGCCCTGCCGACGCCGATCGGTGCGGCGGCCCGCGCCTTCGAGCCTCCCCGCACCCTGACCGAGGCGGCGGTGGCGGCGATCTGGACCGAGGTGCTGGGCGTCGAGAGGGTGGGGGTGGAGGACGGCTTCTTCGAGCTGGGGGGCCACTCCCTGCTCGCTACCCGGGTGGTCTCGCGGGTGCGCGAGCAGCTCGGCGTCGAGCTGCCCCTGCGGCGGATCTTCGAGGCCACCACCGTGGCCCAGCTGGCGGCGGCCATCGACGGGCTGCGCGCCGCGGGTGAGGCCGGCGATCGCCCCGCGGCTCCGCCTCTCGTGCCGGTGGCGCGGGAAGGGCGCCTGCCTCTCTCCTACGCCCAGGAGCGGCTGTGGTTCATCGACCGCCTGGCCGGCGGCACCGGCATCTACAACGTCCCTCTGGCCGTGCGCTTCCACGGCAGCCTCGACCTCGGCGCCCTAGACCGAGCGTTCCGGCGGGTGTTCGAGCGTCACGAGGTGCTGCGCACCTGCTTCGCCGAGGAGGGGGGCGTCCCCTACCAGGTGATCCTGCCGCGCATGCCCTTCCGGGTGCCGGTGGTGGACCTGGCGCAGCCCGCCCAGGCGGACGCCGACGACCTCGCCGGGCGCCTGCGCAGCCGCGACGCCGGGGCTCCCTTCGACCTGCTGCGCGGCCCGATGCTGCGCGCCACCGTATTGCGCCTGGGGGCCGAGGAGCACGAGCTGCTGCTGACCCAGCACCACCTGGTGACCGACGTCGTGGCCATGGGCCTGCTGATCGACCAGGTGGGGGTGTTCTACCGCGCCGAGGTGCTCGGCGAGCCGGTGGCCCTGCCGGAGCTGCCGGTACAGTACACGGACTTCGCGGTCTGGCAGCGCAGCTGGCTCGAGAGCGGCGAGCTCGCTCGCCAGCTGGCCTGGTGGCGGCAGCGGCTCGAGGGCGCGCCGACCGAGGTCGACCTGCCCACCGACCGACCCCGGCCGCCCCTGACCTCGGGACGCGGCGATACCCGCTACCGCATGCTGCCGGAAGCCCTCTCCGAGCGCATCCACGAGCTGTCGCGGCGCCGCGCCCTGACCCCGTTCATGACCCTCACCACCCTCTGGGCGGCCCTGCTCGGCCGCCTCAGCGGCCAGCGCGACCTGCTGGTGGGCACGCCGGTGGCCAACCGCTCGCGGCGCGAGCTCGAGGGGCTGATCGGCTTCCTGCTCAACACCGTGGTGCTGCGCGCCGACCTCGGCGGGGATCCCACGGTGGCCGAGACCTTCGAGCGGATGCGCCAGGTCTCCCTCGAGGCCTACACCTACCAGGACCTGCCCTTCGAGCGGCTGATCGACGGCCTGGAGCTGCCCCGCGTGATGGATCGGGCTCCCCTGGTGCAGAGCGTGGTGACGGTACGCCGCACCGACTTCAGCACCGCCGAGCTGCCCGGGCTGACCTTCGAGCGGGTGGGGGTGCAGAGCCATGGCGCCCGCCTGGACCTCGCCGCCTACGTGGCCCAGGGGCCCTGGGGCTTCGGCCTCGGCGCCGAGTACGCCACCGACCCCTTCGACGCCACCACCATCGAGCGCTGGCTGCGCGGCTTCGAGAGCCTCACCCGGGCCGCCCTGGAGGACCCGGAGCGCAAGCTGTGGGGGCTGCCCCTGCTCAGCCCGGCCGAGGTCCACCAGCTGAGGGTGGAGTGGAACGACACCGAGCCGGCGCACCCCGACCTCGGCTGGCCCCAGGAGATGCTCCTGACCTGGGCTCGCTGCCGGCCGGACGCCGTCGCCATCGTCGGGCTCGCAGAGGTCTGGAGCTACGGCTACCTGGGGCGGCGGGCCTCGGCTCTGGCCACGCGCCTGGTCGGACTGGGGGTGGGTCCGGGGGTGCGGGTGGCCCTGCTCGCCGAGCGCACCCTGCCGGAGCGGGTCTTGGGCTCGGTGGCGGTGCTCCTGGCCGGCGGGGCCTACGTCCTGCTCGATCCCAGCTATCCCCTGGAGCGTCTGGCCTGGCTGCTCGAAGACGCCGGGGCACCGGTCGTGCTCACCCAGTGCTCGCTGTTGGACCGGCTGCCGGCCTCGCCGGCCACGGTGCTGGCCCTCGACGCCAGGGAGCCGCTGGCGGAGACAGGCGAGCCGCCGCGAGCAGAGCTCTGCGGCGACGACCTCGCCTACGTGGTCTACACCTCGGGCTCGACCGGCCGGCCCAAGGGGGTAGAGATCGCCCACGCGGGTTTGCTGCGCCTGGTGCACTGGTTCCACCACTACTACGGCCTCGGCGAGATCGACCGCGGCTCGCTGGTGGTGTCCCCGGGCTTCGACGCTGCCGTGCTGGAAATCTGGCCCTACTTGGCCGCGGGCGCGAGCGTGCACGTGCCGGCGGAGGAGGAGCGCCTGTCACCCGCCGGCACCTTCTCCTGGTGGCGGCAGGAGGGCATCACGGTGGCTGTGCTGCCCACGGCGTTGGCCGACGGCGTGCTGCGCGAGCCTCTCGCCGCGGCCGAGGGTCTGGCCCTGCGGGCGGTCATCGGCGGTGGCGAGAAGCTGCTCGGCCGGCCGGCCACCGCGGCTCCCTACTCGCTGATGAACGCCTATGGACCGACCGAGACCACCGTGCTGTCGACCACCTCCAGGGTGAAGCCATGGGGGATGGGGGAAGAGGGAGCGCCCTCGGTGGGCCGGCCGATCGACGGCACGCGGCTCTTCGTGGTGGACCGGGCGGGGCGGCTGGCTGCCGTCGGGGTGGCGGGAGAGCTGCTGATCGGCGGCGCGGGAGTGGCCCGCGGCTATCTGAGGCGGCCCGGTCTCACGGCGGAGCGCTTCGTGCCCGATGCCTTCTCCGGCCTTCCCGGCCAGCGCCTCTACCGCACCGGCGACCGAGTGCGGCTGCGGGCGGACGGCGAGCTGGACGTGCTCGGCCGCTTCGACTTGCAGGTCAAGCTGCGCGGCATGAGGGTGGAGCTGGGGGAGATCGAGTCCGCCCTCGAGCGCTGCCCCGGCGTCGGCGAGGTGACCGTCGACGTCCGGGCCTCGGGCTCGACCCAGCGGCTGGTGGCCTGGTGGGTGCCAGACCAGGGGGCCGACGGGGAGCCGGCCGAGGAGTCGCTGCGCGAGCGGCTGGCCCGGCAGCTGCCGGCCTACATGGTGCCCACCTCCTTCGTGCGTCTGGAAGCCCTGCCCCGATCCGCCCACGGCAAGGTGGACCGCCGGGCCCTGCCGGATCCGGAGGTCGAAGTCGGCCGTGCCTACGTCGCCCCCGGCAACGAGGTCGAAGCCGGCCTGGCTGCCCTCGTCGGCGAGCTGCTGGGGGTCGAGAGGGTGGGCGTCACCGACGACTTCTTCGCCCTCGGCGGCCACTCCCTCTTGGTGCCGCGGTTGGTCGCCCGGGTGCGCGAGCGGCTCGGCCTCTCCCTGCGGGTGATGGACCTCTTCCAGCAGCCCACGGTGGCCGGCCTCGCGGCCCTGCTCGCGGCCCGTGTCGACGGGTCCGGGGCCGCGGCGGTCGGCGAGGACGAGCCGGTGGCCCTGCGAGCCGAGGGAGAGGCCACGCCCCTCTTCTTCGTCCATCCGGTTGGCGGGACCGTCTTCGCCTACCGGGCCCTGGCCGGCCATCTGGGCGGCGAACGGCCGTTCTACGCCTTCCAGAGCCGCGGCGTGATGGAAGAGGCGACGCCCCGGCGATCGATCGAAGAAATGGCCGCAGCTTACGTGGCCGCCCTGCGCCGGGTGCGCCCCGACGGCCCCTACCTCCTTGGGGGCTGGTCGCTGGGCGGTCTGGTCGCCTTCGAGATGGCCCGGCAGCTGGTTGCCACGGGGGCCGAGGTCGGGCCCCTCGTCCTGATCGACGCCAGCCCGGTGGGCACCGGCACCGGCCAGGAGGTGGCGGAGGTGGAGGCGATGGTGGCTTGGGCAGCGGACCTCTCGGCCTCCTCGGGCACGCCCTTGACCGTCGACCCAGCGGAGATCGTCGATCTCGACCGCGAGGCGCGGGTGGAGCATTTGATCGGCCGCCTGCGCACCACCGGCGTGCTGGCTGGCGCCGAGGCCGAGGATCTGGCTCGCCGCGCCCTGGGCGTGTTCATCGCCAACGTCGAGGCCTTCCATCGCTACCAGGCCGGCCGCTACGAGGGCCGCATCGCCCTGTTCTGGGGTCGCGGCGGCAGCTTCCAGCGCGACGCCGCCCCGTGGCGGGCCCTGGGCGCCGAGGTCGTGGAGCATTGGCACGACGGCGACCATTACACCCTGTTGCAGGAGCCGACCGTGCGGGCGCTGGCTCGGCAGCTCGACGCCGTGCTGGGGAGGTCATCGTGATCGACGTCGAGCCGAGCCGGACCCTAACCCTGCCTGACCTGCTCCGCCGCTCGGTGGAGCGCTGGGGGGATCGTCTCTGCCTGCTCGCGCCCGGCCAGGATCCCGGCTCGAGCCGCACCTACGCCGAGCTGGCCGCCGAGGTCGACCGCCTGGCCGGCGCCTTCGCCGAGCTGGGGGTGCGCCGGGGCAGCCGGGTGGCCGTGCTGCTGCCCAGCGACCCGACGCTGCTGCGCTCCTGGCTGGCCCTCGCCCGGCTGGGGGCGGCGATGGTGCCCATTCACCCCGACCTGACCCCGGGCGAGGCGATGGCCCTGATCGAGCGCTCCCGGGCCCAGGGCCTGATCACCGACCTGGCCCACGCGGAGGTGCTGGAGCGGCTCCTCCAGCTTCCTCTGCGCGTGGTCGCGGGGCCGGGAGGCTTCGACGGCGCCCTGCCCTTCGATTCGCTGCTCGCTGGGCCCCCCTGCCATGCCGAGGGTCCCGACCCCCGCGACGTCGCCAGCCTGCTGTTCACCTCCGGGACCACCGGCGTGCCCAAGGGGGCGCGCATGACCCACAACAGCTTCGTGCTGCCGGCCGTGGCGTTTGGCCGCTTCATGGAGGTCACGCCGGAGGACCGCCTTCTCGGCTGTCTGCCCCTCTACCACCTGGCCGGGGAGTCCTTCGCCATGGCGGCCCTGGCCAACGGCGCCTCGCTGGCCGTCGTCGAGCGGTTCCGGGGCAGCGAGCTGTGGCGGCAGGTGGCGGAGCACCGAGCCACCCTGATGCGCTACATCGGCGAGATGCTCGCGGTGCTCTGCCGGCACCCGGAGCAGCCGGGGGAGCGCCAGCACTCCCTGCGCGCCGTCTACGGCGGCGGCGCCCGGCCCGAGGTGGCGGAGACCTTTACTCGCCGCTTCGGCATCCCGGTAGTGGAGGGCTACGGTCTGACCGAGACCAACACCGTGCTCGCCAACGGCTTGGCCAGCCGTCGAGCGGGGTCGATCGGACGCCCATTGGGGTATTGTCGCGTACGCATCGCCGATGGTGAGGGAAGGGAGCTGGCGGCGGGGGAGGTGGGGGAAATCCAGGTCGAACGCAACCTTGTGATGATGGATGGGTATGAAGGCGATGACGACCTGACCCGCAACGTCTTCCAAGGTGAGTGGTTCCGCACGGGAGATCTGGGGCACTTCGACGAGGCTGGAAATTGCTACTTCGTAGGCCGTACCAAGGACGTCATCCGGCGGCGCGGCGAGAACGTCCCGGCGCCGGAGGTGGAGGCGGTGCTCGGCCGCCATCCGGCTGTGGCCTTGGCGGCGGTGGTGGGAGTGCCCGACGACTTCGGCGGCGAGGAAATCAAGGCTTACATCGTGCTGCGTTCCGGCTCGGGGGCATCCGCCCGCGAGCTCCATGAGTGGTGCGCGCAATCCCTGGCACCCTTCAAGGTGCCCCGTTGGCTCGAGCTCTGCCCCGAGTTGCCGATGACGGCGACTCACAAGGTGCAGAAGGGGGAGCTCAGGACGCGCGGACCTCACTCCGGGGTCTGTTTCGACTGTACGGAACCGCTCGACCACCGAGCATGGAGAACGGAATGCAGACGCTGAGACAAGACCTGCAATACGCCTGGCGCCAGATGCGGAGCCATCCGGGTTATGCACTGGTTGCGATCTTGACCCTCGCGTTGGGGATCGGTGCCAACACCGCCATCTTCAGCGTGATCCACGGAGTGCTCTTCCGGCCGCTGCCCTATCAGGATGCCGATCGCCTGGTCCACGTGCGTCAAGTCAATCCTGCGGAGCCGGATGGCGACCTGGCCTTCGGGGTCCAGGAGTACCTGGGCTATCAGGGCGAAACCCGCACCTTCGAGCACCTCAACGAATACCACTCGATGTTCTTCAATCTGATCGGTCTCGGGGAGCCGGACCGGGTGCAGGTGGGAGTGGTCTCCGAGCGGTACTTCCCTTCCATGGGCGTGCAGCCCATCCTCGGCCGAGCCTTCGGCCCGGCCGACAACGAGAGCGGTGCGGAACCGGTGATGCTGCTCAGCCATGGCTATTGGCAGAACCGCTTCGGAGGGGATCGCGGCATCGTCGGCAGGGCCCTGCAGATGAACGATCGCTCGATCAGCGTGATCGGGGTTTTGCCCCCTCTGCCCGCCTACCCGGACGACAACGACGTCTACATTCCGCCCCCGGCTTGCCCCTTCCGCAGCAACGAGATGATGGTCCAGGAACGGTCCATGCGGATGGTCTCCCTCTACGGCAGGCTGGCGCCAGGACGCACGCTCGCCGAGGCCCAGACCGAGATGGAGGCGATCAACCGCCGCATGCGCCAGGACCACGCCGCCGCCTATCCGGCCGACTGGCGGGCGGAGCTGCGGTTGGGCACCGTCCGAGACGAGCTTCTCGGCCGCTTCCGGCCCCTGGTCTTCATGCTGATCTCGACCGTCGGGCTGGTGCTCCTGATCGCCTGCGCCAACGTCGCCAACCTGACCCTGGCGCGGATGATCCGGCGCGACCGCGAGGTGGCGATGCGCACCGCCCTGGGCGCCTCGCCCGGCCGGCTGGTGCGCCAGCTGGTGACCGAGAGCGCTCTGCTCTCCCTGCTCGGCGGCCTGCTCGGGCTGACCCTGGCCTTCCTGGGCAAGAGCGTGCTGGTGAGCTTCGCCTCCCGCTTCACCGCCTGGACCGACGAGATCACTTTGTCCTGGCCGGTGCTGTTGTTCACCCTGCTGGTCTCGGTGGCCACCGGGCTGGTGTTCGGGCTCTTCCCGGCCTGGCACAGCCTGCGCCGGGACCTGGTCACCACCCTCAAGGACGCCTCCGGGGGCAAGAGCACGGGCGCTGCCAACAAGCACCGCTCCCGCCGGGGCCTGGTGGTCGTGCAGCTCGCCGCCTCCTTCGTGCTGCTCTTCGTCACCGCGCTCCTGGTGCGCAGCCTGGTCAATCTGCGCCAGGTCGAGACCGGCTTCGAGCAGGACAACGTGCTCACCATGCTGCTGCCCCTCTCCTTCGGCAAGTACCAGACCTATCAGCAGATCCGGGACTTCCACCTGCAGCTGCTGCCGCGGGTGGAGAGCCTGCCGGGGGTGGTCTCGGCGGCGGTCGCCAACGACTTCCCCTTGAACGGTGCCCTCGCCACTCCGACCTTCCGGGTCGAGAACCGCCAGGTGCGAGAGACCGACGCCGCCGCCACGGCCACCATCCGGATGATCAGCGACGACTACTTCAAGACCCTGGCCATCCCTCTGCTCAAGGGCCGGGACTTCGACCCGACGGACACCTCGGAAGCACCGATGGTGATCGTGATCAACCGCACCCTCTCCGAGCGCTACTTCCCCGCCGAGGAACCGCTCGGCCAGCGGCTCGGGGTGGTCACCGGCAGCGGTCGTCCGCCGCGGTGGCGGACCATCGTCGGCGTGGTGGGGGACGTCAGCCAGGCCCAACTGGGGGAGGCCGTGGGGCCGGAGTTCTACATCCCGATCACGCAGTACAACGACTTCGAGATGCGGCTGCTGGTCAAGACCCAGGGACCGCCGCGGGCGCTCCTGCCGGAGCTCAGCCGGGTGATCCGGTCGGCTGACGCGGAGCTGCCCATCGTCCAGGTGCGCACCCTCCAGGAAGTGCGCGAGGAGTCGATGGCGCCGACCCGCTTGACCACCCGTTTGATGATGCTCTTCGCCCTCCTGGCCTTCGTCATCGCGGTCACCGGCATCAGTGGGGTGATCGCCTTCCTGACCCAGGAGCGCACCACCGAGATCGGCATTCGTATGGCCCTCGGGGCCGAGAAGGAGACAGTCGTGGGTTTGATGCTGCGCGAGGCGGCGGTGCTGTTGGCCGCGGGTCTCTCGCTCGGGCTGGTGGCCGCCCTGGTGGTGGCCCGCCAGCTCCAGGACCTGTTGTTCGGCCTCCAGGCGGCGGACTTTCCCACCCTTCTCGGCGTGGCAGCGGTGCTCGCCGTGGTGGTGGGTCTGGCTTGCTGGGTGCCGGCACGACGGGCGGCGAGCGTCGATCCGGTGATCGCGCTGCGCGCAGGTTAGTGGGCAGGGCTCCGCCCCCTCGGGGACTCCCCGAGACGGGCGGAGAAACAGACATAAATCTAATGAATGTGGGAATGGCCTTCCCTAGAGGTGAGTTGTGCCTACGACGCTGAAGATGGCCTGCGATCGGGCCACGGACCTCGATTTGCGCGAGCGGGCGGCGGCCCTCGGCCGGCTCGCCGACGCCATCGAAGAGCGGCGGGAGCAGTGGGTGACGGCGATCCTCCAGGGCCTCGGTCGCATCCGCTTCGAGGCGGCGGGGGAGGTCGAGCTCGCCCTGCGCCGCCTGCGGGCCTTCGCCGAGCTGGTCGGCCCCCTGGAGCGGCGCGAGCCCCAGGGCGGGGTCGCCGTGGTCTTCCCCGGCAACGCGGCCCTGTCCAACCCGGTCGGCGCCCTCGGCACCGCCTGGCTGGCGGGCAACCGGGTGGTGGGGCGCTTCCCGACGGCCTCGAGAGGCTGGGCGGGGCAGCTCGAGCCCCTCTTCTGCGAGCACCTACCGGGGCTCTCCTTCGATCACCGGCCCGGGCCAGAGTTCCTCGACGCTGTGCTGGCCGACCCGGAGATCGACGTGGTGATGGTCTTCGGCGACGACACCTGGGCCCTGGCCTACCGCCAGCGAGTCGAGGCCGGACGCAAGAAGCTGATCTTCGAGGGCCCGGGCAAGGACCCCTTCCTGGTACTGCGCGGCTGCGACCTCGAGCTAGCGGCCCGCGACGCCGTACGGGGCGCCTTCTGGAGCTCCGGCCAGGCCTGCACCTCGCCCGAGCGCTTCTACGTCCACGAGACCCAGCTCGGCGACTTCACCGAGGCGGTGGTGGAGCGCACCCACAGCCTGGTGGTGGGGGACCCCTACGACCCGCGAGTGCGCATGGGGCCGATCCTCGCCCGCCACGTCGCCGAGCGGGTCCGCCGCCACCTCGCGGATGCCGTGGCCCGGGGCGCCCGGGTGCTCGCCGGCGGCCGGGTGATCGACAGCCGCCTCTCCGACGGCCGGCCCGCCGTGCTGATCGAGCCCACGGTGCTCGCGGGCTGCCGCAGCGACATGGCCCTGTTCCACGAGGAGACCTTCGGGCCCCTGCTGCCGATCCAGGCGGTGGGCAGCGACGAGGAGGCCATCCGCCTCGCCGGTGACAGCCCCTATGGCCTGGCCGCGAGCCTCTACGGCGGCACCGGCGCCCACCTGGACGAGCTGGCCAAGAGTCACGGCCTGGTCTTCCACAACGAGATCTGGCTGGACTACTTCGGCCGCATCCCCCATCCCCCCTACGGCGGCCGCAAGCGTTCCGGCTGGGTCTGGGCCTGGGAGGACGGTCGCCTCATCGAGCGCGACGGCCCGCGCATCACCTATCGAGAGCTGAGCCGCCCTGCCGCGGCCTGAAAACCCGAACGGAGGACTTTTTCCATGCGTGACAATCCCGAGCTGCCGTTTCCGATCGACGAATACCGGCGGCGCATCAAGAAGGTCCAAGCCGGGATCGCCGACCGCGGCATCGACGCCTGCCTGGTCAGCATCCCGGAGAACATCTACTACCTGACCGGTTTCACCACCACCGGCTACTACATGTACCAGACCCTGGTGATCCCCGCCGAGGGGGATCCGATGTTCGTCTGCTACTTGGAGGAACGGATCAACATCCTCCGCCGCTCCTGGCTCGATCGCTACATGACCTACTCGGTGATCGAGGACCCGGTCGAGGTCACCCTGGCCGCCCTGCGCGAGATGGGCCTCGAGGACAAGGTCCTGGCCCTGGAAGAAAAGGGTTTGTTCTTCCCCATCGCCACCTACAAGAAGCTGATGGCGGCCTTCCCGCGGGCGCAGTGGAAGGACGGCAGCGGCATCGTCGAGCAGGCGCGGCTGGTCAAGAGCCCGCTCGAGGTGGGCTACATCCGCCAGGCCGCCAAGGCGGCCCGCGCCGGCATGGTGGCGGCGATCGCCGCCGTCGAGCCGGGCAAGACCGAGAACGACGTCGCCGCCGAGGTCTACCGGGCGACGCTGCAGAACGGCAGCGAGTACCCCGGCTCACCGCCCTACGTGGTCTCGGGCGAGCGCTCCGGCCTGCCCCACGGCACCTGGGAGGGCCGGGTCCTGCGCGAGGGGGACATCGTCTTCCTCGAGCACTCCGGCTGCATCAAGCGCTACAGCGCCGCGATGATGCGCACCTGCTTCATCGGCGACCCGCCGGACGTGGTGCGCCGTCACGCCGACATCATCCTCGAAGGGTTGCAGAAGGCCATCGACACCATCCGTCCGGGTGCGACCTCCGGCGAAGTGGACTTCGCCTGCCGCCACACCATCACTTCTGCGGGCTTCCCCAACTACACCCACGAAACCGGATATTCGATCGGTGTGGCCTATCCACCGGGCTGGAACGAGTGCCACATCATGAACCTCCACCCGGGCGACGACACGGTGCTGGTGCCGAACATGGTGTTCCACCTGGTGCCGTCGCTGATCATCCCGGAGATCCAGGGCCACGTCGGCTTCTCGGACACCGTGCTGGTCACCGAGAACGGTTGCGAAGTGCTCACCAACGTGGGCGTCGAGCGCAAGCTCTACGTCCTCGAGCCGGTGGCGAGCTAGGGAGGTCGTGGCGATGGAAACGCTCGTCAGAACCAGCCGGCTCGCCCTCCACGGTGGCGAGCCCAGCATCCCCGCCGGTGCTCTCGCCGAGCCCTGGCCCCTGGTGACCGAGGACGACGTCGACGCGGTCACCGCCACCCTGCGCTCCGGCAAGCTGTCCTGGGTCAACAACACGGCGGTGCGGGAGCTGGAGGATTCCTGGGCGGCCTACTGCGGCACCCGCTACGCCATCGCCGTCAACAGCGGCACGGCAGCCATTCACGCCGCGGTAGCGGCGGTGGGCGTGGGCCCCGGCGACGAGGTGATCGTCCCCGCCCTCACCTTCCTGGCCTCGGCCTCGGCGGTGATCCACCACCAGGGCATCCCGGTCTTCGCCGACGTCGATCCGCGGACCTTCAACCTCGATCCGGCGAGGATCGAAGAGAAGATCAGCGACCGCACCAAGGCCATCCTGGTCGTCCACCTGCACGGCCTGCCGGCCGATCTCGGCCCGATCCTCGAGATCGCCCGGAAACACGGGCTCAAGGTGATCGAGGACGTGGCCCAGGCCCAGGGTGCGCGCTATC
The DNA here is from genome assembly GCA_044869955.1 of Thermoanaerobaculia bacterium. Taxonomy (GTDB): domain Bacteria; phylum Acidobacteriota; class Thermoanaerobaculia; order Multivoradales; family SZUA-115; genus CALMKX01. The sequence continues at coordinate 23,083 of JBIOYC010000148.1, forward strand.
AGGGCCGCGTGGCCGGTGGCATCGGCGACATCGGTGCCACCAGCATCATGGCCGGCAAGAACCTCGCCACCGCCGGCGAGGGCGGGATCATCAGCACCAACGATCGCGAGCTGCGCGACGCGGCGGACATGGTGAAGATGTTCGGCGAGCGCATCACCGACGCCGAGCACCGCGAGTACAACGCCGAGACCATGGGCTGGAACTATCGCTTTTCGTCGATCCTCGCCGCGTTCACCAACAGCCAGCTGAAGCGTCTCGATCACTACATCGCCGAGGTCCAGGGGGGAGCCCGACGGCTCAGCGCGGCTTTCCGTGAGCTGCCGGGCTTGGTGCCGCCACACGTGCCGGCGGACCGCACCCACGTCTACCACCACTTCCGCTTCCGGGTCGATCCGGCGGCGGCCGGTTTCGAGCTCCATCCGGGCCGCTTCCGCAAGGCCCTGCAGCAAGTGATGGCCGCCGAGGGTGTGCCCCTGATCGAGTACCAGAACCGTCCAGTGCCCGGCCAGCAGCTGTTCCAGCAGCGCCAGGGCTACGGCCGGGGCTGTCCGTGGTCCTGCGGCCACACCAGCCGCGAGGTGGACTACAGCATCGAGGCTTATCCGCAGACCCTCGACGTGATCCGCTGCTCGCTGCTGGTGGGCAACCGCCTGTGCATGGCGAGCTTCATGGATCCGGCCAAGGTGACGCTCTACGTCGACGCTTTCCAGAAGGTCTTCGAGCACCTCGACGAGGTCGTCGAGCATGCCCGCGGCCTGGACTATCGCGAACCCTGGGAGGAGGCCGCCCGGCTGGCCTAGCCGCGGCGGACCCCGAGCCCACCACTTTCTTGCGGAGGTTGCCCTCATGAGCCTTTCGAGCGCGGCGCCCTCGACCGAGCCGAGCACCGAGCAGCTGGAGGACATCGCTCGGCGTCTGCGCCATCACGTCGTGCACATGGCCGCCGATTCGCCCGGGGCGCACCTGGGCGGCTCGATGTCCTGCGTCGAGATCCTCTCGGTGCTGTATTTCGACGGCGTGCTGCGGGTGGACCCGACACGGCCCAAGGTCGACGGCCGGGACTACCTGATTTTCAGCAAGGGCCACTCGAGCGCCGCCCTCTACGGCGCCCTGGCCGAGCGCGGCTTCTTCCCGGTCGACGAGCTGGCCGACTACAAGCGGGCCGGCAGCCGGCTGGCCGGGCATCCGTCGAAGGCGGTGCCGGGGGTCGAGCTGGCCACCGGCTCGCTCGGGCACGGCCTGCCGGTGGGCAACGGCCTCGCCCTGGCGGCCAAGCACGACGGCGCGGGCTACCGCGTCTTCGTGCTGATGGGCGACGGCGAGTGCCAGGAGGGCTCGGTGTGGGAGGCGGCCATGGCGGCGGCCCACTACCGGCTGGACAACGTGGTCGCCATCGTCGATCGCAACGGCGTCCAGGAGGACGGGCCGACCGAGCAGGTGATGGCCCTGGAGCCCCTCGACGAGAAGTTCCGGGCCTTCGGCTGGGCGGTCAAGGTGGTCGACGGCCACGACGTCGATTCGCTGCGCGAGGCCCTGCGCCGCCTGCCCTTCAGCCCCGGCAAACCCTCGATGCTGATCGCCGAGACGATCAAGGGCAAGGGGGTCTCCTTCGCCGAGGGCAACCACGAGTGGCACTACGGCAAGCTCTCGCCGGAGCTCAAGGCCAAGGCCCTCGCCGAGCTCGGCCCCATGCCGGAACGGAGGGCCTTCTGATGGGCGCCCCCGCAACCCGAGCCGTCGAGACCGTGGCCCCCGTGGGCAGCACGGAATGGGTGGAGCAGCACACCCTCTCCTGCATCGCCACCAACCGCCTCGGCCAGCTCCACGCCGGCCGTCTGGACGACCGCATCTTCTCGCTCGAGGGGGACCTCGGAGACTTCTACGGCTTCCCCTTCCGCGACGAATTCCCCCAGCGCTTCATCGACGTCGGCATCGCCGAGGCCAGTCTGATCGGTATGGCCGCTGGCCTCGCCCTCGCCGGCAAAGTGTCGATGGTCAATACCTTCGCCGCCTTCGCCCTGATGCGTGCCTGCGAGCAGGTTCGGCTCGACGTCTGCTACCACAACCTCGAGGTCAAGATCTTCGGCAGCTTCACCGGCTTCCAGTCGCCCTGGTCGGGCTCCACCCACCACGCGCTGGAGGACCTCTCCATCGCCCGCGCCCTGCCGCACATGACGGTGCTGGTGCCGGCCGACGCGGTGGCCACCTACCACGCCACCCTGCTGGCCTGTCGCACGCCGGGGCCGGTCTTCGTCCGGTTGGGCATGGACGTCACGCCCCAGGTCTACGGCGAGGGGGCACGCTTCGAGGTTGGCAAGGCCAACCTGCTGCGCGCCGGCAATGACCTCACCCTGGTCGCGGCTGGTCTCTCGGTGGTCGCCGAGGCCGTGAAGGCCGCCGAGCTGCTGGCCCGGGACGGCATCAGCGCCCGGGTGATCGACCTCTTCTCGATCAAGCCGATCGATCGTCAGGCCCTGGTCTCGGCCGCCCGCGAGACCGGCCTGGTGATCACGGTCGAGGAGCACAACGTGCTCGGCGGGGTCGGCGGCGCCGTGGCCGAGGTGCTCGCCGAGGAGTATCCGGTGCCCATGCGCATCCTCGGGGTCCCCGACTGCTTCGTCGAGAACCTCGACACCCACGCCAACCAGCTCGAGCGGTTCGGCCTCTCCGCCGAGCGCATCGCCGCCTCGGCACGCGAGGCCTGGGTCGCCACCCGGGCCGACGCCACCGTGGTGGAGGGAGCCTCCCGATGAACGACATCGCTTCCCGTCCGCCTCTGGGCATCCTCATGCTCGCCGGCAAGATGTCCCTCGAGCCGGGCTGCATGGCGAGCGAGGCGACCTTCCCGTATCCGGTCCTGCGCCGGGTGGTTACCGGCTCAGCGACCCCGCGCACCGCCGACGACGCCAAGGCCATGCTGCCCCTCTACGTGGAGGCCGCCCGGCAGCTGGAGCGCGAGGGGGTAGGGGCGATCACCGCCAACTGCGGCCTGATCGCCCTGATGCAGAAGGAGCTGGCGTCCACCGTCAAGGTGCCGGTGGTGACCTCGGCCCTGCTGATGGTGCCCCTGGTGGCGAGGCTGATCCCCGGCCGCCGGGTGGGCATCCTCACCTTCTTCACCGACGCGGTGGGGGAGGACAACTACCGTGCCTGCGGCTGGTCGAGCGAGGAGATCCCGATCGCGCTCGGCGGGGTGGGGCAGTCCGAGGGCTGGCGCGAGTTCCTGCGCACCAAGGAGGTGCCGCCGGCCTTGCGCGTCGAGCTGGAGCGGGACCTGGTGGCGGTGGCGCGCGACCTGCTCGACCGCCATCCGGACATCGGCGCCTTGGTCTCCGAGTGCACCATGCTGCCGACCTGTCTCGAGGCCGTCCGCCGCGAGATCGGTCTGCCGGTGTGGGACATCCTGACCGCCCTCGACCTGGCGATGAGCGGCAGCTATCGCCCGGCCGACGCCCTGCGCGAGGAGCTCAGCCATGCCGCGTCGTGAGCCGACCCTCGGCGTGCTGATGCTCGAGGGCAAGATGGCGGCCGAGCCGGGCTGCCTGGGCTCGCCGGACTCCTTCCCCTACCGGGTGCTGCGCCGTGTTGTGCCGGGGAGCCGGGCGCCGCGCACCCTGGCCGACGTCGAGGCCATGGCTCCGGCCTACCTCCGAGCGGCGCGCCAGCTGGTCGAGGAGGGTGCCCACGTGCTCACCGACAACTGCAACGGCCGCATGGTGACCTTGCAGGAGCGGCTAGCAGCGGTGGCCGGGGTGCCGGTGGTGATGTCGACCCTCTTCCTGGTGCCCTGGGTGGCGCGGCTGACCCCTGGCCGGCGGATCGGCATCCTCGCTCTCTCCGAGGAGGATCCCGGCGAGTGGCATTACCAGGCCTGCGGCTGGTCGAGCCAAGACGTACCCATCGCCGTCGCCGGCGTGGGCCAATCCGCGGCCTGGCGGCAGTTCCTCGCCACCAAGGAGATCGGCCCGGCGCAACGTCGCGAGATGGTGCACCACCTGGTGCGCGCCACTCACGACCTGCTTCGCCAGCACCCGGACATCGGCTCCTTCGTGGTCGAGTGCACGCTCCTGCCCCCCTGTTCCCAAGACGTGCGCGAGGCCCACGGCCTGCCGGTCTTCGACATCCTGAACGCCCTGGATTTTGCCGTGGCCGGCCGCAGCCGTCCGGCGGGGCTCAACCACCACTGAGCGAGGGAGCTCTCCATGCAGCCGTTCTTCTTCCAGATCGTCCCCGAGATCCACTACGGCCCCGGTGCGGCGGCCAAGGTCGGCTCCGTCCTGCAGCGCTTCGGCGCCCGCCACGCCTTGGTGGTCACCGACCCCGGCGTGCTCGCGGCCGGCGTCTGCCGCACCGTGCTCGATTCGCTGACCGCGGCGGGCATCCGCCACACCCTGTTTCACGACGTCGCCACCAACCCCTGCGACACCCACGTCATGGCTGCGGTGGCGGCCTTCGGCGAGGCCGGCGCCGACTGCCTGGTGGGAGTGGGCGGTGGCAGTCCGATGGACGTCGCCAAGTCCGCGGCGGCGGTGATCGGCAACGGCGGCGACATCCGGGAGTACGAGGACGGCGGCCATTCGACCGCCAGCCCCGGGCCGCCCCTGGTCTTCGTGCCCACCACGGCGGGCACCGGCAGCGAGGTGGTCGGCGGCACGATCATCGTCGACACCTCCCGGCCCTTCAAGATGCACATCGTGGCGGTGCCGGGCAAGGCCGCCTTCTGTGATCCCCTGCTGACTCTCTCGCTGCCCCCGGCGGTGACCGCGGCCACCGGCCTCGATGCCCTCTCCCACGCCATCGGCGCCTACGTCTCGGCTGACCGCCAGCCGTTGGCGGATGCCTACGCCCTCTACGCCATCGAGCAGATCCGCCACTGGCTGATGCCGGCGGTCAGCAATGGCGCCAACCTCGAGGCCCGCTCCGCGATGATGGTGGCGAGCCTGACCGCCGGCATCTCGATGAAGGGGGGAGGCAGCGGCGAGCACGCCTTCGCCCATGGCGTCAACGCCCTGCACAACGTCCACCACGGCGTGGCCTGCGCTCTCTTCCTGGCCGACGTCATGGAGTTCAACCTGCCCCACGTGCCGGAGCGCTACGCCCGCATCGCCGAGGCCCTGGGCGTGCTGGCCGCCGGCCGCAATGCCGTAGAGCACGGCCGTGCCGGCATCGCAGCGGTGCGCGACCTGGTCAGGCGGGCCGGCATCCCCACCTTCGCCCAGCTCGGCGTGAGCAAGGGTCAGATCCCTGGCTTGGTCGACTACGCCATGCAGGACGCCTTTCATCTCGGCCTGAACCCGGTGCCGATCACCGTCGAGGATGCCGAGCGCATCCTCACCATCACTCTCGCCGCTTGAGGAGGAGGCCGGCATGCGCATCGCTTCCGCCGAATGGATCGCCCGCTACGGTCTGTCGAGCCGCGCCGTCTGCCGCAAGGCCCAGCTCGAGATCGCTCACCAGGATGAGCGAGTCTTCTCGATCGAGGGCGATCTCGCCATGCCCTCGGTGCCCTTTCACCGCGAGATCCCCGAGCGCTTCCTCCAGGCCGGCATCGCCGAGGCGGACCTGGTGGGCATCGCCGTGGGCCTGTCCTTCCGCGGCAAGATCCCTTTCGCCAACTCCTTCGCCTCGTTCCTGACCTTCCGGGCCAACGAGCAGGTGCGGCTGGAGGTGGCCTACCACAAGGCCAACGTCAAGCTGGTGGGCTACTACGCCGGCCTCTCCGGCGGCGTCGCCGCGAGCACCCACCACGCCACCGAGGACCTGGCCGCTCTGCGCGCCATGCCCGGGCTCACCATCGTCGCTCCGGCCGACGCGGTGGAGGCCTACAAGGCGACCTGGGCCGCCTACCTGCACCACGGTCCGGTCTACCTGCGCATCTCCCGCGCCGAGACCCCCCAGGTCTATTTCGAGAACTACGACTTCGTGCTGGGCAAGGCGGTGCGCCTGCGCGAGGGCTCGGACCTGACCCTGGTGGCGACCGGCAACCTGATGGTCGCCGAGGCGGTGAAGGCCGCCGATCTGCTGGCCAAGGACGGGCTCCGCGCGCGGGTGGTCAACCTCCATACGATCAAGCCGATCGACCGCGAGGAGGTCGCCGCAGCGGCCCGGGAGACCGGCGCCCTGGTGACGGTGGAGGACCACCAGATCTTCGCCGGCATGGGCTGCGCCGTGGCCGAGGTGGTGCTGCAGACGGCGCCGGCGCCGGTCGAGAGGGTGGGGATCCCGGACTGCTTCTGCCACGACGTGGCCTCGCACGAGGAAATGCTCACCCAGTACCGCATGGATGCGGACGCGATCGTCGCCGCCGCGCATCGCGCCCTGGCCCGTAAGGGAGTGGCCGTCGCCGCCTAGGCGGAGGCCTGAAAGGAGAAGCCCATGAGCCGCACCGCCCCCGCTCCATCCGGAGTCCTGCGCATCCGGCACCCCCCTTCGCTGTACTTCGGGCCCGGGGCGATCGTGCAGCTGCCGGCGGTGCTCGCCGAGCTGGGGCTCGGCCGCCCCCTGGTGGTGACCGATGCCCGCCTGGCCGAGCTGGGCCTGGCGTCGCGCATCGTCGACGACCTCGCGGCCGGCGGGATCACCGCCGTGGCTTGGCCCGAGGCGCAGGTGGATCCCCACGACGGACATGCGCACGCCTGCGCCGAGGCTCTCCGCGCCGGCGGACACGACTCGGTGATGGCCCTGGGCGGCGGCAGCGTCGTCGACCTCGCCAAGGTCGCGGCGTTGCTGGCTCGCCACCCGGGGCCGATCCACGAACTCTACGGCCTCGACGCCGTGAAGGCGGCGGGCCTGCCCCTGATCGCCGTGCCGACCACCGCAGGGGGCGGCGGCGAGGTCTCGAGCCACGCCGTGCTGATGCACCGGGAGCCGCGCAAGAAGGAAGTGGTGAGCGGGCCTTTCGTGCTACCGGCAGCGACCCTGGTCGACCCCTGGCTGACCCTCACCCTGCCCTGGCGGGAGACCCTCCACGCGGCGCTGGACGGCCTGATTCATGCCATAGAAGCCTTCGTGGCCCGCAAGGCCAATGTGTTCAGCGATTCCTGGGTGCGCCAGGCCCTGCCCCGCATCCTCTCCGCGCTGCCCCGGCTCAAGGCAGATCCCGCCGACCTGGCGGCCCGCGAGGAGCTGAGCCTCGGCTGTCTGTTCTCGAGCCTGGCCATGGCCAACGCCAGCGCCGGTGCCATCCACGCCCTCGGCTATCCCCTCAACCTGCACTTCGGCGTGCCGCATGGGCTGGCCAACGCGATCATGGCGCCGTCCCTCCTGACTGTCACCTGCCAGGCGCGACCCGAGCGCTGCGCCGAGCTGGCTGGCTTGTTCATCGGGCGGCCGGCCCGGGCGGCCGAGCTGCCCAGCCTGGTGGCGAGCTTCTTCGCCGGCCTGGGACTGAGCGAGGGGCTCGCCGACTGGTCGATCGGCGAGAAGGACCTGGATTGGCTGGCCCGCGAGGCCACTGCCTACGGCCCGGTTCTGGCCAACACCCCCATCCAGCTCTCGGAGGCCGACCTGGCCACGGTCTACCGAGACGCCTGGCAGAGCGCTCTCGAGGAGGCCCGACGATGAGCCCGCGAATGATCCCCGAGGCGCCCCCGGCGAGCCCCCTGCCGGCCCCGATCTCCGGCAGCGGGACGGCCCTCCCGGGCTGGCTTCCCGGCGCCGAGGCGGCGGGCAGCAACGGCCGGTCGCAGGCGCCCACCTTCTCCCCCTTCATCGTCGGCATGCGTTGCCTGGTGACCGGCGAGACCTTCCCCTTCGGGCCGGTCGACTCCCTGCCCCCGGGTTGTCAGGGCTACGTCGAGATCCTCTACGACTACCCGGCGATCACCACCGCCCTGCTGCGCGCCATGTGGGAGCACAACCGCAGCGGCGACTGCTCGATCTGGCGCTACGGGCCCCTGCTGCCGCTGTCACGGCCGTCGCGCATCACCCTGCCGGTGGGCTGGACGCCCCTGCTCGAGGTGGCGGGTGAGCACGGCGCCCACCTCTATCTGAAGGACGAGACCCGCAACCCGAGCGGTTCGTTCAAGGACCGGGCTAGCCTGATGGCCGTCGCCGCCGCCCTGGCAGAGGGCCGGGAAGCGATCGCCGTGGCCTCGACCGGCAATGCCGCGAGCTCCCTGGCCTGCCTGGCCGCCAACGCCGGGCTGCGGGCCCGGGCCTACGTGCCGGAGAACGCGCCGCAGCCCAAGCTGGTGCAGATCCAGATGCACGGCGCCGAGCTGGTGCGGGTGCCCGGGGCTTACCAGGAGGCCTTCGTGGCCTGCCGGGAGCAGTGCCGGGACCCGGCCTGGATGAACCGCTCGACGGGTCTGAACGCGGTGACGAGGGAGGGCAAGAAGACCTGCTCCTTCGAGATCTGCGAGCAGCTCGGCTGGAAAGTCCCCGATTGGGTGTTTGTCGCGGTGGGAAATGGCAATATCCTGAGCGGAATGTGGAAAGGCTTCGTCGAGCTGAAGGCGGTAGGGCTGACCGAGTCCCTGCCGCGCATGGTCGCCGTGCAGTCACGCAGCTGCAACGCCATCGTCGAGGCCGTGCGGGTGCACCGGCGCCAGCGAGGCAGTGAGGCCCAGTCGTCGGAGCGGAGCATCGCGGACAGCATCCAGGTCGCCCACCCGCAGGACCACGTGGCGGCGGTGCGGGCGGTGCTGGAGTCGCACGGCGAGGCCTTCGAAGTGGACAACCACGAGATCGTAGGTGCCATCCGCAAGCTGGCCGAACGCTGGGGGATGTTCGCCGAGCCGGCCGCCGCGGCCAGCTACGCCGGCTTCCACCGGCTGGGCCAGGCGGGCCGCCTGGCGCCGGGGGAGCGGGTGGTGTGCGTGATCACCGGCCACGGCTTGAAGGACACCAAGGCGGCGGGGCTGATCGTTGAGAACCGTTGAGACATCGAGCGAAAGGAGCGACTTGCGATGGAGCAGTCGAGCACGTTCATGCGGTCCTGGTACTTGAAGGCTCTGGTGGCGGCGGTGGTGGTGGTGGCCGGTTTCCTGCTCTGGCGAGGCTCGTTGAGCGGGGAGGGCGGCACGGATACCGGCGGGATCGATCACCGCAAGGTGGCGATGATGGTCTTCCCGGGCGTCGAGCTGCTGGACTTTGCGGGGCCGGGAGAGGTCTTCGCCGCGACCCACGGCACCTTCGGACGGCCAACGTTCGAGGTGTTCACGGTGGGCCTGACCACGGAGCGGGTGATCAGCCAGGGTTTCGTGGCGATCACCCCCGAACGCAAGCTGACGGCGGACCTGGAAGCCGACATCGTGGTGATCCCCGGTGGGGACGTCGGCCTGCTGATGGAGAGCCCGCTGATGCTCTCCTGGCTGCGCGACCGGCTGAGCAAGGGGGCGACGCTGCTGTCGGTGTGCAACGGCGCTCTGGTGCTCGCGGAGGCGGGCCTGCTCGAGGGCGGCGAGGCGACCACCCACCACGGTGCGATCGGCGAGCTGCGCCGGATGGCGCCGCGGACCAAGGTCCACAGCGACCGGCGGGTGGTGGACAACGGCCGGGTGATCACCGCCGCCGGCATCTCCGCCGGCATCGACGGCGCCCTTTACGTGGTGGCTAAGCTCAAGGGCCTGGCCACGGCCTCCCGCGTGGCGGAGTACATGGAATACGACGGCTGGAAGAACCTGGAGCCCCAGCTGGTCAAGCTCCAGAGCGAGACTGGCACGGTCAAGTCCATTGAGGGAAGGGTCTGGGGCGGGCGGTAGGGCGAGCCCTGTTCACGGAGCGCCGGGACCGCTTCGAGCGGTTCCGTTCTGGTCGTCATCCCCGCCCAAGCGGGGATCCATCCTCAGTCGCTTCCCCTTTCTGGACCCCGCACTGCGAGCGCCGAGCCGCAGCTCAGCGGTTTGTCTCGTGAAGTGAACGGCGAGAGGTGCCGTCCACTTCGGGCCCCGGCTGCCCGGGCGAAAGCTCAAACGCCGGCCATGGCACTTCGGCCGAGTAGCGTTCCTCAGCCTCAGCCTGCTCCTCTCGGGGGTGCAATCGCCCGCACTCGTCGGCGAGGCGGGAGCCACCCGGCAAGAACCGAAGTTGACCCTTTGTCATCGTTTCGGTAGGTTCTCCGCGAGCAATCTAACACGACAACCAGGAGCCCTTACGATACAGCTCCCGCGATGGGTGTGATCCCGCCCAAGGCGAGCGCGCCCGGAGCTACGCGGCGCGGACGATTCCAGCTTGAGGAGTCCGGATGGCCATACCGAGATTTCCCCAGTTCTTCCTTCCGCTCCTGGAGCTCGCCAGCGACGGCGAGGAGCATTCCATGGACGACGCGCGGGCGCATCTGGCTGCGGCCTTCCAGCTCACTGCAGAGGATCTCGCCGAGGTTCTGCCATCAGGCAGGCAGCGCCGCTTCATCAACCGGGTAGCGTGGGCCAAGGTGCACCTCGCTCATGCCGGGCTCGTCGCCACGCCACGCGAGGGTGTGTTCTTGATCACCGAGCGCGGCCGGCAGCTGCTCGCCGAACGTCCCACGCAGCTGACGTTCAACGATCTCGATCGATTCGAGGAGCATCGCCTCTTCCGGAAAGGCAACCGTCAGGCCAAGACCGCTGAGGCGGCACCCCCCGCCGAGAGCGTGGGCGAGACCCCGGAGGAGCGACTCGAGCAGGCTTACCAGGCTTTGAAGGACGAGGTTCTCGGCCTCGTCCTTCTGCGAGTCAAGGAGGCCTCCCCAGAGTTCTTCGAGAAGCTGGTGGTCGAGCTGCTGCTCAAGATGGGCTACGGCCGCAGCCGAGCTGAGGCGGGGAAAGCGATCGGTCGTGCCGGTGACGAAGGGATCGATGGGGTCATCAGCGAGGACCGCCTGGGGCTCGAGAACCTCTACATCCAGGCGAAGCGCTGGGCGGGGACCGTCGGTCGGCCGGAGATCCAGCGTTTCGTGGGCGCGTTGCACGGGAGGAAAGCCCGCAAGGGCGTTTTTCTCACGACCGGAGCGTTTTCCGCCGAGGCTCGCGACTACGCCCTGAACATCGAAACGCGTGTAGTGCTGATCGATGGCGCCGAGCTCGCCGAGTACATGTTCGACCTCGGGCTCGGTGTCACCCTCAAGGCGAGCTACGAGGTGAAGCGCCTGGACTCGGACTACTTCGTCGAGGAGTGACCGAGGGGCTGCTACCCACACCTACTACCTGCGTGCTGGCGGAAGCGCGCTGGCCGGCGCCAGCCGCAGCCTCACCCCGAGCAGCGAGCTCACGAAGAAGCCTTCCGCGTCCGGCTCGATCGGCATGAACACGCCGTTCTCGAGCCGGAAGCCGGCGGCTTCACGGCCGTCGGGCCAGGCGTAGTAGTACTCGCGGACGCCGCTCATCTGGTAGGCGAGGAACTTGGCGCCGTGGGGAGCGCGGTCGCGCTCGCAGG
>JBIOYC010000149.1:0-4612 GCA_044869955.1 Thermoanaerobaculia bacterium
CCTCTCCGAGGGGCAGAGTGCCGCGGCAGGCTGAGCGCTTCCGGCAGGTGGAGCAGCTTTTCGCCTCCGCCCTGGCCCGCCCGGCCGAGGATCGAGGGCGATTCCTGAAAGCAGCCAGCGGTGGTGACGAAGTCCTGGTGGCCGAGGTGGAGCGCTGGCTGGCCGCCGACTCCCGGGCCGGCGACTTCGTCGAAGTAGCCATCGAGCGGGTGGCCGAGGCCGTCGCCGGCGAAGCCGTGGAGGCCCTGACCCTCGGCGAGAGCCTCGGCCCATGGCACATCGTCGCGCGCCTCGGCCGGGGCGGCACTAGCACCGTCTACCTGGGCGAGAGAGTGGACGGGCAGTTCCTCGGCCGGGTGGCGATCAAGGTGCTCCAACCCGGGATGGTCACCCCGGACCTGGCCGATCGCTTCCAACGCGAGCGTCGCATCCTCTCCGGCCTCGAGCATCCGGGCATCGCCCGCTTCCTCGACGGTGGCACCACCTCTCGCGGTCTGCCCTACTTCGTGATGGAGCTGGTCGAGGGTCTGCCGATCGATCGCTGGGCCGACCGCCTGGCCCTGCCGCTGGCCGAGCGCATCGCCCTGTTACGCCAGGTCTGCGACGCGGTGCGCCACGCCCACCAGAACCTGGTGGTCCATCGCGACATCAAGCCCTCGAACGTCTTGGTGACCGGCGAAGGCCGGGTCAAGCTGCTCGACTTCGGCATCGCCAAGCTGCTCGAGGAGGAGGCAGAGGGTCCCCACACCGTCGCCGCGCAGCGCCTCTTGACCCCCCGCTACGCCAGCCCGGAGCAGGTGCTGGGCCGGCCGATCACCACCGCCACCGACGTCTACTCCCTGGGGGTGCTGCTCTACGAGCTACTCTGCGGCCAGCCGCCCTATGCCATCGAGGACGCCTCGCCGCCGGCGGTGGCGAGGGCGGTGATCGAGCAAGAGCCGCCGCGGCCCAGCCAGGTGGTGCGCCGCCTGGCCTCGACCGACCGGGAGGCGGCCCGGCGGGTCGCCTCCGCGCGCGGCACCAGCCCCCGTGAGCTGGCCCGGGACCTCGCCGGGGACCTCGACACCATCGTTGGCAAGGCCCTGGCCAAGGAGGTCGAGCGCCGCTACGCCTCGGTGGTGGAGCTGGTCGCGGATCTGGATCGGCACCGCAAGGGGGAGCCCGTTCTCGCCCGCCCGGCCACCCTCGGCTACCGGCTGGCGAAATTCGTGCGCCGCCACCGCTTCGGCTCGGTGGCGGTGGCCCTCTTCCTGCTGGGAGCGATCGCCTTCTCGGCCTCGGTGACCACCCTGCTCGCCCGGACGCGGGTCGAGCGGGATCGCGCCCGTCAGGTCTCGGCCCTGCTCTCGGACCTCTTCGAGCTGGCCGACCAGGACCCGGAGCGGGGCGAGACCATCACCGCCCGAGAGCTGCTGGATCGGGGCGCCGAGAGGGCCGCTGCCCACCTGGCCGATCAGCCGGAAACCCAGGCCATGGTGCTCGACACCCTGGCGCGCCTCTACGAGCAGATGGGGCTCTACGACCGGGCCGCCGCGGCCCTGGTGCGCGCGGTCGATCTGCACCGCCAGCTGCCCGGGGCCGAGCGGGCCCTGGCCGGCTCGCTCAACCACCTCGGGCGAGTGCGTGCCCAGGCGGGGGACTTCCAGGCGGCCGAGCCACTCTTCGTCGAGGCCCTGGAGCTGCGCCGGCGCCTCTTCGGCAACGAGTCGGGCGAGGTCGCGGCGAGCCTCAACAACGTCGCCCTGGTCCGTCACGACCTGGGCTACTACGCCGAGGCCCTCGGGCTCTACCGGGAGGCGCTGGCCCTCGACCGTCGCCTCTCCGGGCCCGACCATCCCAGCACCGCCGTGACCATGGCGAACGTCGCCCTGCTGCTCCATGACCAGGGCGAGTACGCCGAGGCGGAGCAGCTCTACCGCGAGGCCCTGGCGATCTGGCAGCGCCACGAGGGACCGGAGGGGGAGAGCGTGGCCGAGGGGCTCGACTACCTGGGGATGACCCTAGCCGCCGAGGCGCGCTGGGAGGAGGCGGAAGCGGCGGCGGGGCGAAGCCTCGAGCTGCGCCGCAAGGCACTCGGCGAGAAGCACCGCGACGTCGCCCGCAGCCAGTGCCACCTGGGAGCGGTTTTGCGGGACCGGGGCGAGCTGGCGGCCGCCGCGCCTCTGCTCCAAGGGGCCGAGCGGCTGCGCCGTGAGCTGCTGGGCCCGGATCACCCGGAGCTCGCCGAGAGCCTGGTCGAGCTGGCCGCCCTGGCCCGCGCCCGGGGTGAGCCGGAACGGGCCGAGGCCCTCTACCGCGAGGCGATCCGCATCTACTCCGGCGCCTTCGCGGCCGACCATCCGCTCACCGGCCTGCCATTGGCTGGCCTCGGCTTGCTGTATCTCGGGGGCTCCGGCTGCGCCGTGGCGCGGCCCGAGCTCGAACGGGCGGTCGCCCTGATGCCGCCCCGCACGAGGCCCGCGAGGCTCGCCGCCGCCGCCCTGGCCACTTGCCCGATCGAGGGAAAAGCGACGGCACTTGCCTCCAGCCGCCAGGGAAGATAGCTTTCGGCGCCATGCTCGCCGCTGCCGTTCCCCCCGATGGCCTGTTCGCAGTGTTCGCCTCGGCCGACGCCTGGATCGCCCTGATCACCCTGGCGGCCCTGGAGATCGTCCTCGGCATCGACAACATCGTCTTCATCACCATCCTGGCGGGCAAGCTGCCGAGGGAGCAGCAGCTCAAGGCTCGGCGCCTGGGCCTCGGAGTGGCCCTGCTGTCCCGTCTGGCCCTGCTCGCCACCCTCTCCTGGGTGGTCAAGCTGACGGCACCGCTGTTCTCCGTGCTCGGCCACGAGGTCTCCGGCCGGGACCTGATCCTGCTCCTGGGCGGGCTCTTCCTGATGGCCAAGGCCACCTTCGAGATCTACGACAAGGTCGAGGCCGAGCACCCCAGCGCCGAGGTGGCGAGGGGGGCGAAGGCGATCTCGATGGCCTCGGTGCTGATCCAGATCATGCTGCTCGACCTGGTGTTCTCGCTCGACTCGGTGATCACTGCCGTGGGCATGGTCGATCACCTCTCGATCATGGTGGTGGCGGTGATCCTCGCCGTGGCGGTGATGCTGATCTTCGCCGGCCCGGTGGGGGACTTCGTCGAGCGGCACCCTTCGATCAAGATCCTGGCCCTCTCGTTCCTGGTGATGATCGGTGTGTTGCTGATCGCCGAAGGCACCGGCAAGCACCTGCCCAAGGGCTACGTCTACTTCGGCATGGCCTTCTCGCTGGGGATCGAGCTGCTCAACATGCGGTACCGCAAGAACGTCCAGCAGGGGAAGGTGGCGGGGCATTGAACGGGCTGCCCCGAGGCCCGCTGCGCCTGCGTCCGGCCCGGCCTGCCGATCTTCCCTTCCTGATCGACCTCGCCACCCGCCTGGGGGACTTCCCCCTGCCACCCTGGCGGCAACCGCACCAGATCGGCGACGCCGAGCACGACGGCCTGGCCGTCGCCGTGGCCGAGGCTGACGACGAGCGCCTGCTGGCGATCGCCGAGTCTGGAGCCGGCGAGCCCCTGGGCTACGTCTGGGTGGAGCCCCGAGTGGACTTTTTCACCAAGGAGCCCTACGGCCACGTCTCAGTGCTCGCCGTGGCCGAGAGCTCCGAGGGCCGGGGCATCGGCAAGGCCCTGATGGCCGAAGCCGAGCGCTGGACCCGCGAGCGCGGGATGAGCCACCTCGGCCTCAACGTCTGGACCCAGAACCACCGCGCCCGGCGGCTCTACGAGAAGCTGGGGTATGGGGAGGAGACGTTGCACTACGTGAAGTGGCTGGACTGAGGGGCGAAAGGAGAGCACAGTGGATCTCCAGCAGGATCTTCTCGAAACCTGGGCGATTCACGACCGGATCCATCGCTACCTGCTGGCGGAGATCGACCCGGCGGACCTGGGGGCGGTGTCGGCCTCGAAGGGTCGCAGCGTCGGCGAGCAGCTCGCGCACGTGCACAACGTGCGGCTGATGTGGCTCAAGTCGGCGGCGCCGGCCCTGCTCGAGGGGCTGGCCAAGGTGGAGAAGGAGCAGGCGAGGGATCGGCAGATCCTGGTGCAGGCTCTCGAAGCCTCCGGCCAGGCCATCGCCCAGCTCCTAGCCCAGGCCCTGGCCGGCGACGGCAAGGTCAAGGGCTTCAAGCCCCACGCCGCCGCCTTCTTGGGCTACCTGATCTCCCACGAGTCCCACCACCGCGGCCAGGTCCTGCTCACCCTCAAGCAGGCGGGCCGCCCCGTGGCGCAGAAGGTGAGCTACGGGCTTTGGGAGTGGGGGGTGCGGTAGGGGAGGGGCGAAGTCCCCGGCTACTTCCGGCTCGCCCAGTCTTCGAGGAGCACCACCCGGTCGGGAAAGGCCTTGACGATGCGGCGGTCACCCGTCACCAGCTCAAGGTCCATCTGCTCGGCGACGAGCACGGATTCGGCGTCGTAGGCGGAGATGCTGCCTCGTTGCGCCAGCTCGAGACAGGCCGCGCTGACGGCCTCGACGTTAGTGTCCACCACACGTCGTCTGGGACCTGATCCACGACCGCACACACATGCACGGCGATCTGCCCTTCGACCCGTTCATGATTCGCCAGCGCAGCCCCTATTGGATGTA
>JBIOYC010000150.1:0-8383 GCA_044869955.1 Thermoanaerobaculia bacterium
CCACCCTCGAGCGCACCGCCCGCCTGACCGAGGTGGTCGTCGACCGCGCCGAGCATCGGGCGAAGTTCGGGGGGTAAAGGGGGGCGCGCTGTCAGATCAGGCCTTCGAGGCCCTTCCTCTCGAGAAGGTCGAGCAGCTTGGAGGAAGGGCCACCCGGGTGCTTGGCCCCGATCTCCCACTGGCGGACGGTCGAGAGGCTGATGTTGAGCAGGGCAGCGAGCACGGCCTGGCTGATCTGCAGCTGCGCCCGGAGGGTCTGGATCCGCTCGCTCGAGAAGCTCGGCACCGGCGCGAGGCAGAGCGCGTCGTACTCGCGCATCCGGCGCTTGTCGATGAAACCGCTACGGTGCAGGTCGAGAGCCGTGTCGTGGATCGTCTCGAGCAGACGGCTGGAGGTCTTGGGCTCAGTGCTCATGGCAGATTTCCTCGAGGGCCCCGGCGGCCACCAACGTTGCCAAGGCGGCTGAAGCGAGGGGGAGCAAGTCTTCGGCGAGCTTCTTCAATGCCTCGAGCTCTCGGCCAGCGATGTTGTCGCGTTCGCTCTTCTCGAAGCCGAGGACGTAGAACCAACGAGAGTCACGATTTGTGGCGATCAGGGTTCGGACACTGCCGCGCTTGCCACGGCCGGGGAGTGCCACTCGCTTCTTGACGACTCCGCCGCCGAGGTCGGCGTCCACCAAGCCCCTGGCCATCTCACCGACGGCTCGGCACAAGGCCTCGTCAGCCAGCTCGGTCTTGCGCATCCAGCGTTGAAAGCTCCTCGTCTTGAACACCCGGCGCATCGCGGAAGTGTATCACTCAGTGATAGTCCCCCTCCGCCGTGAGGCGCTCCTCGAAGGAATCGGCTGAAGGGGCGCTCCACCCTCTCCCTAAAGGTAGCCGGCCTCTGGTGCCGGTCGGATAGAGTTCGCCCCCGAACGGAGGAGCGAGCGATGGCCAAATTCATCTACGCGTTCGGCGGTGGTGGGGCGGAGGGGCAGGGGGACTGGAAGGCTCTGTTGGGCGGCAAGGGGTCCGGCTTGGCCGAGATGAGCCGGCTCGGCATCCCGGTGCCCCCTGGCTTCACCATCACCACCGAGGTCTGTGCTCACTTCCACAGCAACGGCGGCGGTTTTCCCGCGGGCCTGGCGGCGGAGCTCGACGAGCATGTGGCTCTCCTCGAAAACCGGCTGGGCCGGCGCTTTGGCGACCCCGCCAACCCCCTGTTGGTGTCGGTGCGCTCGGGAGCGGCGATCTCGATGCCGGGCATGATGGACACCGTGCTCAACCTGGGTCTCAACGACGCCACCGTGGCGGCCCAGAACGCCGCCGGCGTCGACGCCCGCTTCCTGCGCGACTCCTACCGCCGCCTGCTCTCGATGTACGGCGACGTGGTGCTCGAGGCCCCTCACGAATCCTTCGAGAAGGCCCTGGCCGCGGCCCGCTCCGAGGCCGGTGTAGCCACTGACGCCGAGCTCTCGGCCGAGGCCCTGGACCGGGTCATCGAAGCCTACAAGAGCATCATCGCCCGCGAGGGCAAGCGCCCCTTCCCCCAGGACGCCCGCGAGCAGCTCTGGGGGGGAGTCCGAGCGGTGTTCGAGAGCTGGAACATCAAGCGGGCCCGCGACTACCGCAAGATCCACGGCATCCCTGACGACATGGGCACGGCGGTCAACGTCCAGGCCATGGTCTTCGGCAACCGCGGCGCGGATTGCGGCACCGGCGTAGCCTTCACTCGCAACCCCGCCACCGGCGAGGCGAGGCTCTACGGCGAGTACCTGCCGAACGCCCAGGGTGAGGACGTGGTGGCGGGCATCCGCACGCCGCATCCGATTCGGGCCACGGACGGCACTCCCGGCCTCGCCGAGGAGTTTCCCGCCGCCTTCGCCGAGTTCGAGCGCGTCTGCCGCACCCTCGAGGACCACTTCGCCGACATGCTCGACGTCGAGTTCACCATCGAGCACGGCAAGCTCTACATGTTGCAGACCCGCACCGGCAAGCGCACCGGCCCGGCGGCCGTGCGCATCGCTGTCGAGCTGGTGGAGGAAGGGCGGATCTCCCAGGAGAAGGCCCTGACCCGCGTCGACCCCGAGCAGCTGGTCCAGATGCTGGCGCCGGTCTTCGACCCGGACGAGAAGGCCGCCGCGGTGCGCTCCGGCCGGCTCCTGGCCAAGGGTCTCGGCGCCGGCCCGGGCGCGGCCTCCGGCCGCATCGCCCTGACCGCCGAGCGGGCCGCCGAGATGGCGGCCGACAAGACCGCCAAGGTGCCGGTGCTCTTGGTGCGAGAGGAGACCTCGCCGGACGACATCATGGGCATGCACGCCGCGGTGGGCATCCTCACCTCGCGGGGCGGCATGACCTCCCACGCCGCCGTGGTGGCCCGCGGCATGGGCAAGCCCTGCATCGTCGGCGCCGGGGCACTGGTCGTCGAGAGCGAGAAGGGCGAGCTGCGGGTGGCCGGTCAGGTCTTCCACGAGGGGGACCAGCTGTCGATCGACGGCACCAGCGGCGAGGTGATCGCCGGCGGTCTCGCGGCCCAGCCCTCGGAAGTGGTGCAGGTGCTGGTCGAGGGCCGGTCGAGCGACTCCCCGGCCGTCCGCGCCTTCACCCGGCTGCTCGGCTGGGCGGACCAGCACCGCCGGCTGCGCGTGCGCGCCAACGCCGACACTCCGCACGACGCCCGGGTGGCCCGGGCCTTCGGGGCGGAGGGCATCGGGCTGTGCCGTACCGAGCACATGTTCTTCGCCGAGGACCGTATCCCTTGGGTACAGCGCATGATCCTCGCCGCCACGCCGGAGGACCGCGGGGCCGCCCTGGCGCATCTGCTGCCCCTCCAGCAGGCGGACTTCGAGGGCATCTTTGAGGCCCTGGGCGGCCTGCCGGTGACCATCCGCCTGCTCGACCCGCCGCTCCACGAGTTCCTGCCCCGGGAGCGAGAGGACGTCGTCGCCCTGGCGCGCGACATCGGTGTCGAGCCTTCCGTGGTGGAGCAGAAGGTGGCGAGCCTAGCCGAGGCCAACCCCATGCTCGGCCACCGCGGCTGCCGCCTGGGACTGACCGCGCCCGAGATCTACGACATGCAGGTGGAAGCGATCGCCCGCGCGGCGGTGGCCCGCGCCCGCACCGGGGCGGAGGTCCATCCGGAGATCATGCTGCCGCTGGTGGGCACCGAGACCGAGATTTCCCGCCTGAGGAAACGCACCGCCGAGGTGGTGGAGCGGGTCTTCGCGAGGGAAGGGGTGCGGGTCCCGATCTTGATCGGCACCATGATCGAGGTGCCCCGGGCCGCCGTGGTGGCCGACAAGATCGCACGCCACGCCGACTTCTTCTCCTTCGGCACCAACGACCTGACCCAGATGACCTACGGCTACTCTCGTGACGACGCCGCACACTTCCTGCCGGCCTACGTGGACCAGGGGATCTTGCCCGTCGACCCCTTCGCCAAGCTCGACGTCGAAGGCGTCGGGGCCCTGGTCGAGATGGCTTGCAAGAAGGGCCGCGCGACCCGCCCGGACCTGAAGCTCGGCATCTGCGGCGAGCACGGCGGCGAGCCCGACTCGGTGACCTTCTTCGACGCCGTGGGTCTCGACTACGTTTCCTGCTCGCCCTACCGCATCCCGGTGGCCCGCCTCGCGGCGGCGCGGGCACGGGTGGGCCGCAAGGCGGACGAGGCCGGGGGGTGAGCACCTCGGCGCCAGCCCAGCTCAGACCAACAAAAGGAGTCGCCCATGCATCTCGCTGCGAAAGTCCTCTCGGTGGTGCTCGTCCTGGCCGGGCTCGCCTCGGCGGCGACGGCCGAGCCCCCCGCTCCGGATCCCCATCTCGCCCCCCTCGCTCCGTTCGTCGGCAAGACCTGGAAGGGCAACCTCGCTGGGCCGGCGGCGGGCACCCCGGTCTGGGACGTCTCGCGCTGGGAATGGGCCTTGAAGGGCAAGGCCGCCCGGAACTTCCACGCCACCAACGGGGGCGAGTACGGCGGCGAGACCCTGGTGGTGTGGGATGAGGAGAAGAAGAGCCTGGTCTACTTCTACTTCACCACCGCCGGCCACTACACCACCGGCACGATGACGGTCGACAACGGCAAGTACCAGGCTCATGAGAGGGTGGTGGGCAATCAGCGCGGGGTCACCGAGATCCGCAGCACCGGCGAGGTGCTCGCCAGCGGCAAGCTGCGGGTGCGCGCCGAGATGCTACGCGACGGCGAGTGGCACCTCGCCTTCGAAGCCGAGTACGCGGAGGACTCTTCGGCCAAGGTGGTGCTGGACTGAGGGTCGAGGATTGCCGAGCTAGAATCCACCAGTGCCCACCATCCATCACCTGCCCGACCGCCTGATCAGCCAGATCGCTGCCGGGGAGGTGGTGGAACGCCCCTCCTCGGTGGTCAAAGAGCTGGTCGAGAACTCCCTCGACGCCGGGGCGACCGAGGTGAGGGTGGAGCTCGAAGCGGGCGGCAAGCAGCGCATCCTGGTCGCCGACGACGGCGGTGGTATGGACCGCGACGACGCTCTCCTCGCCTTCGATCGCCACGCCACCAGCAAGATCGCCAGCTTCGACGACCTCGAGAGGGTCGGCACCCTCGGCTTCCGCGGCGAGGCCCTGGCGGCCATCGCGGCGGTCTCCCGGCTCGAGCTGACCACCGCCCGCGCGCCCGGTGACGGCACCCGGGTGCGCATCGAGGGGGGGCGCATCCGCTCGGCGGAGCCGGCGGCCAGGGCCCGTGGCACCACCATCGAGGTGGCCTCCCTGTTCTGGAACGTCCCCGCCCGGCGCAAGTTCTTGAAGGCTCCCGCCACCGAGCTGCGGCGGGCCCTGGAGGTGGTGGAGGGCTATGCCCTGGCCCGACCCGAGGTGCGCTTCAGCCTGCTCTCCGAAGGCCGGGCGTTGCTCGAGACCTTGCCGGCGGGGGACGACCTGGAAGGCGCCCGCCGCCGCGTCGGCCAGATCTTCGGCGCCAGTTTTTCCGATCAGCTGGCGGCCCTGCCCCTGCGTACCGGCGCCGAGGGCGAGCGGATCTCCGGCTTCGTCGGCCGGCCCGAGACGGTGCGGGGCAAGCGGCTCTTCGTCTTCGTCAACCGCCGCCTGCTCAAGGACCGCCACCTGCTCGGCGCTTTCTACCGGGCCGTTCGAGAAGAGTGGCGCAGCGATGACTTCCCGGCCCTCTTCCTGTTCCTGGACGTGCCGCCCGAGGAGGTGGACGTCAACGTCCATCCGCAGAAGGCGGAGGTGCGCTTCCGGGATCCGCGGCTCGTCGACCGGGTCGGCGAGGTGTTGCGCGCCGGCCTCTCCCTCGCCCGCGGCGAGGAGCCGGCGCCCCTGCGGGCACCCCGCGGCGGGCCGTCGATGCCCTTCGCCTGGCAGGGGCTCGGAGGGTGGGGTGCTCGGAAGGAAGCGCCGGGAGACGTCTGGGAGGTGCGCGAGGCTTCCGGGCCGGCCTACGGTGGGGAGGACGTGCCGGTCGCGACCCGGCCTCTCCCCGACCTCGCGCCGGACCGCCTCGCCACGATGGCCCTCACTCCCCTGGAGCGGCCGATGGTGCCCCTCTCCGGCCGCAGCGGCGAGGTCCGCCCCTTCCGGCTTCTCGGCCAATACAAAGGGACGCTGATCCTGCTCGAAGGGCCGGACGGCCTCTATCTCGTCGACCAGCACGTGGCTCACGAGCGCATCCTCTACGAGCGCCTGCGCCGCGAGCTGGCCTCGGCGAAGCCGGCGAGCCAGCACCTGCTCTCACCGGTGCTGCTGGATCTGGCTCCCGCCGAGCGCCTGCGCCTGGCCGGCCTGGCGGACGAGCTCGAGCCCGTGGGCTTCGGCCTGGCCGAGCTCTCGGGTGGCACTCTGGCCCTGACCGCCATCCCGGCCGTGCTCTCCGCCGAGGAAGGGGAGAAGTTGGTGCTGTCCCTGGCGGCCTCCGGGGTGGCCGAGTCGAGGGAGCCGGGAGCCCTCGCCCGCGAGCTGCTCGAGGCCCTGGCCGCAAGCCTGGCCTGCAAGGCGGCGGTGAAGATGCACCACCCCCTCCGCCCGGCCGAGATGGAGGCGCTGGTCACCGAGCTTTTCGCCGCCGAGCAGCCCTACGCCTGCCCCCACGGCCGCCCGATCGTCCTCACCATGACCGACGCCGACCTGGAGCGGCGGTTCGGGAGGCGGGGCTGATGCTCTTCTCGCGCCGCCCCCTCACCCCCATCGAAGAAGCCCTCGGCTACCGTTTCAAGAACCCGAGCCTGCTCGAGACGGCCCTGACCCACCGTTCGTTGGCGAACGAAAAGGGCCTGGCGGGGAACTACGAGCGGCTGGAGTTCCTGGGCGATGCGATCCTCGGTGCGATGACGGCGGAGTGGCTCTATCTCGAGCATCCCGAGCTGCCGGAGGGGGAGCTGTCGAAGCGCAAGAGCGCCCTGGTTTCCGAGCGGACCCTGGTGCACTACGCCGCAGTGTTGGGGGTGGGGGAGGCGCTGCGGCTGGGGGTGGGGGAGGAGCGCTCCGGCGGCCGGCGCTAGCCCTCGCTGCTCGCCGACGTGGTGGAGGCCGTCTTCGGCGCCCTCTGGCTGGACGGCGGACCCGAGGTCGCGCGCCAGGCGGTGCGGCGGTTCCTCACCGGCTCCTCCGCGACAGGCATCTCCTGGATCCAGCACGGCGACGCCAAGACCCGTCTCCAGGAGGTCGTCCAGGGCTGGGGTTGGGAGCGGCCGGACTATCGCCTGGTGGCGGCCGAGGGGCCGGACCACAAGAAGCGCTTCGTGGTCGAGTGCGCCCTGCGCGGGGAGGTGGCGGGGGCGGGGGCCGGTTCGAGCAAGAAGGAAGCCGAGCAGCACGCCGCTGCGGCGGCCCTGGCGCGGTTGGAGAAAGAGGGCAGGCACGGGGGCCTGCCCCTACGAGAGGCGGAACCGCCACCCGAGTCGTAGGGGCGGCCCTGTGATTCTCCCCCCTGCTACAATCCCGCGTCTTATGAGCGACGCGGCCCCCATCGTTTCGATCAAGTCCCTGCCCCTACACGTCGGCCAGGAGGTCGTCTTGCGCGGCTGGCTGGCGGGCAAGCGCTCGAGCGGCAAAATCGGCTTCCTGCAGATCCGCGACGGCAGCGGCCAGGTCCAGGCCGTGGTCAGCCGCGCCGAGGTCTCGGAGAGGACCTGGGCCGAGGTGGAACGGGCCACCCAGGAGTCCACCGTCACCTGCCGGGGCGTGGTGCGCGAGGACCAGCGCGCGCCCAGCGGCGTCGAGCTCCAGGCCGCCGAGCTGGAGATCACCTTCCTGACCGAGGATTTCCCGATCACCCCCAAGGAGCACGGCATCGCCTTCCTGATGGAGCACCGCCACCTCTGGCTGCGCTCCAGCCGCCAGCACGCGGCCTTGAAAGTGCGCTCCGAGGTCAGCCAGGCGATCCGCGACTACTTCTACGACCGCGACTACGTCAACATCGACTCACCGATCCTGACCCCCGCGGCCTGCGAGGGCACCTCGACCCTGTTCGAGACCGACTACTTCGGCGACAAGGCCTACCTCTCCCAGTCCGGCCAGCTCTACCTCGAGCCGGCGGCCGCGGCCTTCGGCAAGGTCTACTGCTTCGGCCCGACCTTCCGCGCCGAGAAGTCCAAGACCCGCCGCCATCTGATGGAGTTCTGGATGGTCGAGCCGGAGGTGGCCTTCCTCGAGTTTCCCCAGTTGATGGACCTCGCCGAGGACTTCGTGGCCTCCCTGGTCGGCCGGGTGCTCGAGCGCTGCCGGCCCGAGCTGGCCGTCCTCGAGCGCGACGCCGCGACCCTCGAGAAGATCGTCAAGCCGTTCCCGCGCATCTCCTACACCGAGGCCGTCGAGCTGCTCAAGGGCAAGGGCGTCGCCATCGAGTGGGGCGATGACTTCGGCGCCGACGAGGAGACCCTGCTGGCGAGCTCCTTCGACCGGCCGGTGCTGGTGCATCGCTATCCGGCGGCCTCGAAGGCCTTCTACATGCAGCCGGACCCGGAGAGCCCGAAGCTGGCCCTGGCCCTCGACCTGCTCGCCCCCGAGGGCTACGGCGAGATCATCGGCGGCAGCCAGCGCATCCACGACCACGACCTCCTGCTGGCGCGCATCCGCGAGCACGACCTGCCGGTCGAGGCCTTCCAGTGGTACCTCGACGTGCGCAAGTACGGCAGCTTCCCCCACAGCGGCTTCGGCATGGGCCTGGAGCGCTTCGTGGCCTGGATGTGCGGCCTGCCGCACCTGCGAGAGACCATCCCCTACCCCCGCATGCTCTACAAGATCTATCCGTAGGCCGCGCTGCGAGCTCGGTATCCCGTGGCGCGTCCGATCTGGCCAGCCTTCCTGGCCCTCACTCTGATCTGGGGTACCACCTGGGCGGTCATTCGCATCGGCCTCGAGGGCTTGCCACCCTTTGCCGCGGCGGCCCTGCGCTTCGCGGTGGCGGCGGTGG
>JBIOYC010000151.1:0-9625 GCA_044869955.1 Thermoanaerobaculia bacterium
GGCGGAAGATCTCGAGCAGGCCCTGGCCAACCTGGAGCAGTCCGAGGCGGTGGCGCGGCAGGCGGGCCACGCCGCGGCGGTAGTGCGCGCCCTGGGCAATCGGGCCAGCGTGCTGTTCCTGGCCGGCCGCCCCGAGGAGGCCCTGCGGCTCCATGGCGAGGCCGCCGAGCTCTCGCGGGCGATCGAGGACCCGGTCAGCCTGGCCCAGGACCTGATCAACCTGAGCCTCGTCCATCGACATCTCGGCCAGGCGGAAGCGGCCGTGGCGGCGTCCGAGGAGGCCGTGGCGGTCGCCGAGGGCCTCGGCTCGCCGGGTCTGGGCGGGTCGGCGCAACGTAGCCTCGCCCTCTCCTTGAGCGACCTCCCGGCCCGCCGCGCCGAGGTCTGGCCGGCCTTCGAGCGCGCGATGAGCCTGCTCGAGAGCTTCCGCCAGCACGTCCGGGACGACACCAATCGGATCGACCTCTACAGCGGAGGGCAGTCCGGGCTCTACGAAGCCGCCGTCGCCTGGCTGCTCGGCCAGGGGGACACGCGCGGGGCCCTTGCCGCCGCCGAGCGCTCCAAGGCGCGGCTGACCCTGGACCTGCTCGAGGAGGGGGTGGGGGGCGGGCTCTCCCAGCCCGAGGACGCCCAGGCCCTGGGCCGCCGGGCATCCCGGCTCGGGCCGAACGCGGCGCTGGTGAGCTTCTTCGGGGCCGAGGAAGATCTCTGGGCGTTCCTCCTGGACCCCGCGACCGGCGGCGTCGAAGCGATCCCCCTGGCCTGGAGTCTGACCCGCCTGCGCTCCTGGCACGAGGTGTGGCAAGGGCTGACCGCACCCCTGGCCGAGCCGACCGAGCCCATCCACTGGTCCCGGCCCGAAGCCGAGCGAGCGCTCCACGAGCTGCACCGGGGCGTGCTCGAGCCGGTGCTCCGCCGGCTCCAGGAGCTGCCGGCCGTCGACCGGCTCTGGCTCGTCCCGCATGGCCTCCTCCACGGCCTCCCCCTCCACGCTTCTCTCGACGGCGACGGGCGCTACCTGGTCCAGCGCTTCGTGGTGAGCTACCTGCCGGCCCTCCAGATGCTCGGCGAGGAGGCGAGCGAGGGCTCCGGGGGGAGCCGGCCGGCCCTCGTGATCGGGGCCGCCGAGTCGTCTCGGGGCCGGCTGCCCGGTGCGGAGCGAGAGGCCCGGGCGGTCTCGAGCCTGCTCGGCACCGAGCCTCTGCTGGGGCCGGAGGCCAGCCGGGAGAACGTGCTCGGGCGGCTGCCGGCCGCGGCCTGGATCCACTTCTCGGGCCACGGCTTCTTCGACGCCGTGAGCCCTGGCCTCGCCCACCTCTGCCTGGCCGGGGGCGAACGGCTGACCGCGGCCGAGATCGCCCGCCTCGACCTGCCGAACCTGCATCTGGTGGTGATGGCGGCCTGCGAGAGCCTGCGCTCGAGGCGGGGTGGCATCGATGAGGCCCTCGGCCTCCCTCGCGCCTGGCAGGTGGCCGGAGCCCGCTTCGTGCTCGGCGGGCTGTGGCTGCTCGACGACGAGAGCGCCCGAGCGCTCCAGATCGAGCTCTATCGGGCGGTCCTCGCCGGCCAGGGTCTCGCCGAGGCCCTGGCGACGGCGCAGCGGGCGCGGGCGGCCCGTGACGACCTCGAGGGGGATCCCCGCCTGTGGGCCGCGTACCAGCTGTGGGGGCCGACGGGAGCCCGCCGCACCTCTCTGCATTGACCCTGGAGACCCGAGGCATGAACCGAGAATCCGACGAAGCCGCCGCAAGCATGTTCGAGAGCCTGGCCGCCGAGGCCGGCGAGCCGATCGAAGTCCGCCGCCAGGAGACCCGATTCTTCGGCGCGGAGGTGGTGGCCGCGGCGGTCTACAAGGCGGTGGTCTTCTTCGCCAACGTCGGCGGAGCGATCGCCTTCTTCCAGATCTGCCGGTCGTTCCTGGACCGGCAACCGCGCTACGACGTCGCCGTCGTCTACCGGGACCGCAACGGCACCAAGCGGGAGACGACGCTGCGCGGGGTGAGCCTCGAGGAGACCAGCCGCTGGGTGGAGGACCACGGCGTCGACGGCGCCCAGGGCGTGCTGGTGAGGATCCTCCGCAAGGTCTGAGGCCGGCGAGCCCCTATCCGCCGGCGATCCACCGCGCCAGCACGTCGGCGCCGTTCTCGCGCGGGCGGTGGCCGGAGAAGCGCTCGATCCGCGCCGCCTGGTCGTCGATCGAGCGGGCGAAGGGGACGAAGCGGGTGCGGGGCGCGTAGCCCAGCCAGTGGGCTTCCCAGAAGGAGTTGTAGCCGGCGCCGCAGACGATGCGGTCGGCGCCGCCCAGCCACTCACAGGCGGGGAAGAGGGGGTCCGCCCCGTGCAGGTCGAGGGTGAGGGTGTGCGCCGGCTCTCCTGGCGGCGCGAGCCGCGCCAGCTCCCCGGGCAGGCCGGCGTGGAGGACCACCTGGAGGGGTTCTTCCAGGGGCACGCCGAAGCGCTCGCGCAGGGCGGTGGGCGGCCGGCACTCCTCGGGGTTGGCGATCACCAGCGGATCGATCGTCTCACCGATCTCCGGGTGCTCGATCGGCTCGATCGCCACGATGCGCGCGTACTGCTCCGGCGCGAAGGGCATGCCCAGGCGGCTGGACAGCCAGGGGGCCGGGCAAGTGCGCACCAGCAGCCAGGCTTCCGCCGCCAGGTGCGGCAGCACCCAACGCAGCGGGGCCCAGAACAGGTCGACCACCACCAGGTCGGGCGCGAAGGCCAGCAACGCCCGGGCGAGGTCGCTCTCCGCGGCCTGCCGGGCCTCGCGCAAGCGCAGGTCTTCCTTGATCTCGACGGGCTGGTAGCCGGCCTCCGCCGTGGCGAGGGGGAAGGGCAGGGCCGGCCCGAGCATCCGGTACTCCCCGGCGAAGCCCGCCCGGGCCAGGCCCCGCCGCAGGGCGAGGCCGCGCACCAGGTGGCCGGCGCCGACCGTGCCGCCGGTCACGAAGGCGACCCTCATGCGGGCGCCGGCTCAGGAGCCGCAGAAGAGATCACAGTCCAGCTGGACGGTGCCCACGTCCTCGCACTGCGCCAGGGGGTCGCCGCAGCTGCCCGTGGCGTCCGGGCTGACCAGGAAGAGGCCCCCTTCGCAGATCGCCGTGCCGCCGCAGACGCACTCCACGGCCTCATCGCGCAGCCGGTAGAAGAGCCCCCGGCGCAGGGTGGCGCAGAAGGAGCCGTCCGGGTTGGGGGTGACGGTGCCCACCACTTGGAAGAGGTCGTTCTCGTCGAGGTAGGCCAGCTCCAGCGGGTCGATCACCGGCGCGTCGGTGCAGTAGGAGGCGTAGCCGACGAAGCCGGTCACACATCCGGGTGGCGGCACCAGCAGGTCGCCGACGTCGGTGAGGCCGCCCGGCACGGCGAGCACCGCCGCGGACAGCAGGGCCTCGCCGAAGACCCGGGCCGACACCCGCAGCCGCTCCGTCCGGAGCTCGACGTTGTCGAGCTGGAAGCGGCCGTCCGCGCCAGAGACGCCGTTGACGCCGGGGAAGCGGATCTCCGCTCCCGGTGTGGGAGCGCCGATCTCGTCGAGCACGCGGCCGACGATGGTGGTCGTGCCGGCTCGCGTCGCGGCGCGGTAGGCCAATGCCTGGAGCTGCCCCGCGTCGACCTCGACCGGCACCTCCTCCACGAACTGGGAGGTCGCGAGGTCGAGCTGGGCGAGCTGGTTGCCGGAGAGCACCAGCAGGCGCGTGCCGCTCGGGTGGAGGGCGACGGCGTCGATCGAGCCGGAGGTGCCGACGGACGATCGATCGAGCCGGACACCGGTCTCCGGGTCGAGCTCGACCAGCTCGCCGCCGTCCTGGAAGTCCCCCACCACGAGGACGGTGCCGGCCGGCCCGAAGGTCATCCCCGCCGTGACGTAGAAGCGGGGCACGCCCACCGGGGTCGCCTCGCGGGTGGCCGGATCGATGCGGTAGAGCTGGAATTGGTCGCCGTCCAGGGCGCCCAGGCCGAAGAGCAGGCCGGTGCCCGGCTGGGCGGCCAGGTCGACCATCGGCGCCTCCTGGGGAGCGCTGGGGTTGACGAAGAGGTAGCCGAGGTCCTGGAGCACCTCGCCGGTCTCCGCGTCGAGGCGCAGCAGGCGGCTGCGGGCGCCACCGACGCCGCCGATCTTGGCGGCCGGCGCCGGAGCCCGCAGGGGCACCACGTCGGCCTCGAAGGTGGTGGCGTAGAGAGTCCCGTCGGCCGTGAAGGCCAAGCCGGAGAGCCCGGTCGGCGGGATCGGCGGCCCCCAGGGCAGGGCGCGCAGGAAGGCCGGGTCGTAGAGGTGCAGGCGGCCGGCCGGGCCGCCGTCGAAGAGATCGCCGGTGGCGATGTAGAGCAGAGGCTCGGAGAGCACCAGGTCCCCCACCTCGGTGATCCCGCCCAGCACCGGCGGCACCACGGCCGAGGTGCCGGAGAGGTTGGAGCCGCCCGAGCTGCCGGTGGCCTGGCAGGAGGCGAGGCCCGAGAGGGTCGAGACGCCGGCGGCGCTGAAGCGGCCGTCCGCGCCGCTGGTGGCGAGGGAGCCGAGGCAGTCCACGGCGGCACCGGCGATGGGCGTGCCGTCCGGGCCCACCACCCTCCCGGCCACGGTGGTCAGGGGGTCGGGCACGAAGGTGACCACCACCTCGGGGGAGAGGGAGCTGGCGCCGGCCGTGTCGAAGGCCTGGGCCGCGAGCCGCAGCTCGGTGGCCCCCGGGTCGGCCTGGAAGCTCAGCCGGTAGGGGGCGGCGAGGTCGCTGCCGATCGAGGCGCCGTCGACCAGGAAGCGCACTTCGGTGACCCCGAGGTCGTCCGTGGCGCTGGCCAGCAGGTGGACGAAGCCGCCGGCTGCGATCACCGAGGCCCCCGTGGGCTCGAGCAGGGCGACGGCGGGCGGCCGGTCCGGGCCGATGGGGACCACGACCGGCTCGGTGGTCGAGACCTCGCCGACGTCGTCCACGGCCGAGACGGCCACCGTGAAGCTCGGCCGGCCGTCGTTCGGGACGGTGAAAGGGAAGGTGTAGGGCCGCGCGGTGCGCGAGCCGATCACGGCGCCGTCGACCAGGAAGTCCACCCGCACGACCTCGAAGTCCGCGGTGGCGTCGGCGGCGAGCTGGATCGTGCTGCCGGCCGTCATCGTGACCCCGGCCGCGGGCGCGAGCAGGCGCACGGCGGGCGTGCTGTCCGGCACGACCACGAGCGTCGCGGCCTCAGCGGTGGTGCGGTTGCCGGCGAAGTCCGCGGCCACGGCGTCCACCACCATCGAGGTCGCGCCCTGGGGCACCAGGGCCCGGGCCTGGTAGGGCGGCGCGAAGACGGTGGCGATGCGCACGCCGTCCACCCGCACGTCCACGGAATCCACCCGCAGGTCGTCGCGGGCCTCCACCGTGATCAGCACCTCCCGGCGCTCGCGCACGGGGGCGCCGTCGGCCGGCGAGGCGATGCGCACCGTGGGCGGCCGCGGCACGTTGTTGATCTCTTCCAGCCGGACGGTGCGGCCGACGTGGAGGGCGCTGTCGCCGGTGGTCTCGAAGCGCGAGGTGTTCCATCGGTCACCCACCAGGAAGACGAAGCCGTCCCGCGCCGCCACGCCCATGCCATTGTCGTCGCGGGCCAGGGGGGGGCGGTCGAAGTCCAGCCGCGAGGCGAAGACCGGAGCCGGGCCGCTCACCTCGAAGATCGGCACGGTATTGGTGAAGTAGTAGTCGGCGCCGTAGACGAAGTTGCGCTCGATGGCCAGGCCGTTGAGCCCGAACTCGTCCGAGCCGGCACCCACCACCACCGGCGTCGTCGGCACCGAGAAGTCGATCACCTTGACGCCGCCGAGGTTGGTGGCGCCGTCCGCCACGTAGGCCAGGCGGCCGCGAACGACCACGTCCGCGGCGTCCGAGGCGCCGCCGACACGGGTGGCCGCCGTCCCCAGCCGGGTGGGGGAGAAGGGGTCGGTCACGTCGACGACGTGCACGCCTGCCGGTCCCGCGGCCACCACGGCCAGCCCGTCCACCACGTCGACCCCGCGCGGCTGCCCGGCGAGGTCGACGCTCCCCAGCTCGGCGGGCGCCGCGGGGTCCGAGACGTCGAAGAGGGTCAGCCGCTGGCCATCGACCACGTAGGCCACCCCATCCGCCACGGCGAGCGCCAGGGCGCCGTCCTGGGTGGCTGCCGAGCCGATCGGCGCGGGGTCGGAGGGATCGGCAAGGTCGAGCACTTGCAGGCCGCCGCTGTTGGCGGCCACGAAGGCGTAGGGGCCGTCCACCACCACGTCGAAGGCCACGCCCGGCAGGCTGAGCACCCGCTCCAGGGTGGGCGTGGCCGGGTTGGAAACGTCCACCACCACCAGGTCGGCGGCGCCGGCCGCGACGTAGGCGAAGCCCCCCGCGAGGGCGACTTGCTGGGCGGCACCGGGGATCGGCAGGGAGGCCAGGGCGGCGGGCGAGAAGGTCGCCACCGTGACCTCGGCCCCGGCGTCGAAGGCGCCGTTGGTGGCGACCACGGCGGCCGTGCCGTTGGCGCCGGCGAAGACCCGGCCCGGCTCGGCGCCGAAGCTCGCCACCCCGAGGTTGGTCGAGGTGTAGGTGGTGCCGTACGGCCCGCCGGTGACGTCCAGCCGGGTGCCGTCGATCAGCGTGCCGGTCACGGTGACCCGGCGCGAGCCCTCGCCCAGCAGGGTGTTGAAGACGATCGTGAAGGCGGCCGGGTCGATCTCGAGGTCGGTCAGGATCGGTGCCAGGTTGACGCTGTCGGGATCGAGCGGGTCGCTGCCCGCGAAGTCCTCGAGGCCGTCCGAGACCTGGTCGCCGTCGGTGTCGGCCAAGAGGGGGTTGGTGCCCAGGTCGTTGACCTCGCGGCCGTCCGTGGCGCCGTCGTAGTCGCTGTCGGGGTCGTCCAAGCCGGTGCCGAGGTCGATCAGCTCCTGGCGGTTGTCGAGGCCGTCGCCGTCGCGGTCCTGGAGGGCGTCGATGGGGTCGTTGGGGTCGAGGCCATTGGCCAGCTCGAGGTCGTCCGGGATGCCGTCTCCGTCGCTGTCGCCGGAGGCCACCACCCGCAGCTGGAGCACGGCCAGGGCGCCCTGGTTCAAGGTGGAGATCAGCACCGTGCCGCTGGCGGCGGCGGTGACCAGCCCTTCGGCGTCGACGGCGGCGATCGCCGGGTTGCTCGAGCGGTAGCTGGTGCCGAGGAGGGAAGCGGTGACGTCGACCACGGAGCCGTCCGACAGGCGGGCCGCGGTGGCCAGCTGCACCTGCTCGCCGACGCTGGTTAGCAGGACCGTCGGGGCCGAAAGCTCGAGGGTGGTCGGGATCGGCTCGACGACGTCGAAGGAGATCTCCTCGACACGCAGGATGCCGCTCGCCGGCACCTGGATGAAGTCCGACTGGCCGGAGCGGGTAACGCCGCCCTCGACGCAGTTGGCCCGCACCCGCACCGGCCCCTGGCCGGCGGGCACGTTGGGCAGCACCCAGGAGCCGTCCGCCTGCACCCGCGCCGTGCGGTTGAGCACGCTGACGGTGCAGGCGTCGGTGAGCGGGCCGCCGGGGGGTTGGGCAAGCAGGGAAGCCGGGCTCCCCAGCAGGGTGGCCAGGGCGAGGATCAGGGCTCCTTGGACTGCCTTGCCGGTCATACGGTCTCCACCTCTCGGTCGGTGCTCGGTGTCATGCCGGCGGCTCCTCTCCCCGTTCGATGCGGCGCAGCTCGGCCCGGATCTCGGCCAGCCGCGCCCGGACGGCACGTGCCCCTTCCACCTCGCCGTGCTCCTGGTAGGCGTCGAGCAGGCGCTGGCCCAGCTCTTCGGCCTGTTCGTAGCGGGCGCCGTCGAAGGCCTTCTCGAGGTGCTTGAGGCCGGCTTCGGTCTCGCCCTCGTCCAGCTCTAGCAAGCCCAGGGCGGCGAGCCCGTCGACGTGGCCTGGGTCCACCGCCAGCAGGCGTTCGAGCACGGCTCGCCGTCTCTCGACGTTGCGGAAGGTCACGGCGTAGCCGAAGAGGGCCGCCGTGCTCTGGGGCTCCACCTCGAGCCAGCGCTCGTAGGCCTCGCGTTGGGCCACCACCGCCTCCCGCTGGCCGGGCTCGTCCGGGTCTAGCAGGCCCCAGGCCAGGTTGCCCCAGCCTTCGGCCA
The DNA here is from genome assembly GCA_044869955.1 of Thermoanaerobaculia bacterium. GTDB lineage: Bacteria > Acidobacteriota > Thermoanaerobaculia > Multivoradales > SZUA-115 > CALMKX01. Next base: position 8,084 of record JBIOYC010000151.1, read on the forward strand.
GCAGCCGGAAGCCGGCGGCGCGGTCCGGGTAGCCCAGGTCCAGGGCCTGGCGCAGGGTGGCGAGGCCGGCCGCCAGGGCGTCCGCCCTGGAGCCCATGCAGTCGGCGCAGTTGGCCTCCACCTGGGCCTTGCCCTCGGCGAACAGGCGGGTCGTCTCGGCTTCGGGTCCGGCCTGGGCGCGGGCCGCCGTGCTCCCGGCGAGGAGCAGGGCGAGTAGGTGGAGGGGGAGCTTGGGGGTCATCGGGACCGGTACCTCACGGGTCCAGCTCCACATGCACGTGGGTCACCATCGGGTCGTCGCAGGAGGTCGGGACGCTTCTGATCTCAGCCAAAGACTCCGCGCCGGGAAGGCTCCCCCCTGCGGTCAGCAGGATGCAGACGATCTGCACGCGGGTGAGTCCTTCGACCGCCGCCAGCTGCCCGAGGTCGACGGCACCTCCGAACTGATGACGGCTGGTGGGCACGCCGTTGACCGCCTCGTTGCGCTGGGGATTGCGCCAGGCGCTGTTCAGGTTGGGCCGCACCGCCGTCACCTGGTTCCGGGCCATGGTCTCTGCGATGCCGTTCGGGCCGGCCAGGATGTTGGAGCCTTGGCGCATGTCGTCGCAGCTGCTGGGAGCGTTCGGGAAGCAGCGCGGAGTGCTGAGCACCGGCCCGATCAGCTCGACGTTGGCCCCGGGGCTGACCACCACGGCGTTCGCCGCCAGCCCCGCGCGGCCCACGGGCTGCACCTGAACGTCGTCGTGGATTCGCCGGTTGAACTCGTTGTAGGCGTCTTGGGCAAGCACCTCGGGCGAGCCGAGCACGACCGAGTAGGCGGTGTAGGCGAACACATCGGCCGGCCCATAGTTGGCTTGGGTCGTCGGCTCGTTGAACTCGTCACGAGCGGGAATGGGCGTGACGCGATTGTCGATGTACTCCTGGCGGATGATGTCCCGTTGGTCCTGGGTGATGGTCGCCTCGTCCATCTGCTCGCAGTACTTGGCCTTCAACTTGTAGGAGAGTGCCTCCGAACGTCGGCAGTGGCCGTTGCCCGGGCTGCCGCAACCGGTTCCCCGCTGGAGGGGCTTGGGCTCGGGCGGCTCCTGCTTGGGCCGGAAGGTGAGCGTGGTGCCTTTCATGTTGGCCGGCTGGACGTTCTCGTGGTCGCCGTGCAGGTCGGTCAGTTCCCACTCGATCTCGTCCGGCTCGCCGGTACCGGAGAGCGAGGCCGTGGCCTCGACGTCGGCATTGGTCAGGAACGAGAAGTTGGTAGACCAGGCGCCGTCGCTGGGGTTGGCATTGTCCGGCGGGGCGTCGATCATCACCTGCACGTCGCTCGTGCCGCAGCTACCGTTCTTGCACACGCCGCAGTGGTCGCCGCCCCCGCAACGCTGGTCTTCCTGAGCTGGGTCGGCTACGCAGCTCGAGCCGGAGCAGACCTGGCATTGCGGGCAGTCGTGGGTGGTGCCCGCGGCCGAGGGGCTGCCGCCGCAGTGCCAGCCGGCCTTGACGATGCCCACCCCGGGGTTGGCCACCACCAGGCTGCCGTCCCGGCTGACC
>JBIOYC010000152.1:0-18670 GCA_044869955.1 Thermoanaerobaculia bacterium
GCTGGTCGATCCCCTCTTCTTCGGCAGCCCCCGCTCCCACACCTGGGATGGTCCCTGGAACTGGAACGAGCTGGCGAGCGCCTACGCCGGCATCGCCACCCTGGCCTTCGCCGGCTTCGCCCTCGCCGAGAAGCGAGGCCGCCTGCTGCTCGGCGGCGCCCTCGCGGCCCTGGCGGTGGCCTTGAAGCTGCCCCCTTTCTTCCAGCTCTTCGAGCTGCTGCCCGTGCTCGGCCACGGCGCCAACGGCCGGCTGCGGCTGCTCTGGCTGCTGGGCCTGGCGCTCGCGGCGGGGCTCGGGCTCGACCGCTTCACCCGGGAGGAGCGGTGGCTCCTCCGGCTGCTACCACTCGTCGTCGCGGGCATGCTCCTGGTGGCCTTGGCTCCGCCACGCCATCCGCACCACGATCTCTGGACGATCGGTGCTCTCGGAGGTCTCCTCCTGCTCTGCCTGCCGCCGAAGCGCCGGCGCGTCGCCGCCTGGATCCCTCATCTCGTCGTCTGCGCCCTGATCGCCGACCTCTTCCTGCTCGGCCAGCGCTACAACCCGGCGGTGCCGCCGGAGCTGGACCTGCGCGCCACCCCGGCGATCGCGGCGTTGCAGCAGGCCAGCTCACGCGAGGATGGACCGGTGCGGGTGCTGGCCCGGGGCTACGACCTCTACCCGCACACCAACGCCCTCTACGGCTTGTGGGACCCGCGCGGCGGGGACCCGATGCAACCGGCCGCGGCGGCCCGGTTCGCGCTGCGCGCCCTGCCCGACCAGTTCCTGGCCGAGGCCCCCCGGGACCGGCCCCAGCTGGGCAACGGCGAGGCGGTGCTGGCCTTCTTGAGGGTGGGCCTGCGGCTGACCGAGAGGCGGCGGGAGCTGGGGGCGCCCTGGCAGGTGATCTCCGAGGAGCCGGGGCTGCGGGTGTGGGCCAGCCCGGCGGTGCTGCCGCTGTTCTTCTTCCCGCGGCGAACCGCGGTGGCGGCCGACGCCGAGGCGGCCTTCTGGGCCTCCCTGCGCTCGACCGACTTCGCCGAGACGGTGTGGCTGCCGGCAGCCGCCGGCCGGTCTGGAGGGCCCAACGCCACCGGCCGGGCGCGGGTGCAGTCCCTCACCCCCAACCGGCTGCGGCTGGGCCTAGAGGGAGACGGCGGGTTCCTGGCCTCGAGCGTGGCCAACGCCCGCGGCTGGCGGGCCGTCGCCGCCGGCAGGCGGGTGCCGGTGGTGGCTGCCAACGGCGCCTTCCTGGGCCTCACGGCGCCGCCCGGGGCCAGCACGGTGGATCTGGTCTTCCTGCCGGCGGGGTGGGTGATCGGGCTGATGCTGCTGGCCGGGGGGCTGGTGGCGGCGACGGCACTGGCGTTGCCACTACCCTGCTCGGGAGGGCGGACACATGGGTCCGCCCCTACTGAGGAAACGACATCCCCTCCGATGTAGGGTCGGACCAACGTGTCCGCCCTCCGGCGTTGTCTGCTCCGGCAGAGGTAGAATCGCCCCGTTGTTCTTCCGCCGAGAAGGGAGCCCCTTTTGGACAGCAAGGAGTTCGTCGCCACTCTGATGGCCGAAATGGAGCGCCTGTTCGCCTGCCTGGGTGAGCACGAGACCCTGGAGGCCGAGTCCGGCGGCCGGATCGAGATGGTCACCCTGCTCAAGCTCGCCCTCGCCAGCGAGCTGGAGGCGAGCGAGCTGGCCGGCTCCTGGATGCCCTCGACGAGCGAGATCGACGCCAAGCAGGTCTTCGCCGCCCAATGCGGCGACGAGATGCGTCACTACGCCCTGATCGAGCAGCGCCTGGTCGAGCTGGGCGCGGATCTCTCGGGCTTCGAGCCCCTCGCCGAAGGTCACAGCCCTCTCTACGAGTACATGCGGGGCCTGCGCACGATGGCGGAGCGGATGGCCGCCGGCCCCTTCGCCAGCGAGGCGATCGCCCAGGTGCGCAACCGCCAGTTCATCGCCTGGTGCGAGTCCGTGGGCGACACCGAGACCGCCCGCCTCTACCACGAGGTGATCCAGCCCGAGGAACTGCACCACCACGAGCTGGGCCGGGCCATCCTCGAGAAGTACGCCACCACCCCGGAGATCCAGGAGCTCGTGGCCAACGCCGTGCGCACCACCCTGGCAATCGCCGACGAGCTCGCGACCCTCTCCGAGAAGACCACCGGCCTGCAGGCCCTGCCCGTTTCCTAGAACCCCATGAGCCAAGACGTCCGTGTCATTGCCGTCCTCGGGGCCGGCACCATGGGGCGGGGCATCGCCCAGGTGTCCGCCGTCGCCGGATATGAAACCCGCCTCTACGACGTCGCCGAGGGTGCCCTGGCGAGCGCCCGGAGTCGCATCGAGAAGAACCTCGACAAGGGGGTCGAGCTGGGCAAGGTGGTCGCCGACGTGGCCGCCGGCGCCAAGCAGCGACTCACCACCAGCGCCGACCTCGCCCGGGCCGTCACCGGCGCCGACCTGGTGATCGAGGCCGTGCCCGAGTCGATGGCCCTGAAGATCGAGACCTTCGACGGGGTGGCGGCCCACGCCCCGGCGGAGGCGATCTTCGCCTCGAACACCTCGGCCCTCTCGATCACCGAGATGGCCGCGGCCTCGGGGCGTCCGGAGCGCTTCGTGGGCATGCACTTCTTCAATCCGGTGCATCTGATGCGCCTGGTCGAGCTGGTGCGGGGCCTCGAGACCTCCTCGGAGACGGTCGAGATCGCCCGCGAGGTCTCCCACCGCATGGGCAAGCAGACCGTGCTGGTCAACGAGTCGCCGGGCTTCGTCACCAGCCGGATCAACGCCCTGATCGGCAACGAGGCCTTCCGCATGCTGCAGGAGGGGGTGGCGAGCGCCGAGGACATCGACACCGCCCTGAAGCTGGGCTTGAACCACCCCATGGGTCCCTTCGAGATGGTCGACCTGGTCGGACTGGACGTGCGCCTGTCGATCCTCGAATTCCTGCACAAAACCCTCGGGGAAGCCTACCGGCCGTCCAACCTGCTCGCTCAGTACGTCAAGGCAGGTCGCTACGGCCGCAAGGTGGGCAAGGGCGTCTACGAGTACGACGCCGAGGGGAACCGGAAGAGGTGACGGAGGGGGAGCCCTCGCCGATCGGCTGGGCGCCCCTCTCTAAGCCGTCATCCCCGCGCAACCGGGGATCCATCCCGGTCTCTCTCATCAAGGGCAGGTGGCGAAGGCGTTCGTGTCCGTCACGGCCGGCGCCGGCGGTCCGGGGTAGTTGAAGTAGATCTTCTGGGCGCCGTGAACGTCCGTGACCTCCAGGCGATAGAAGACGTTGGTGGTCGCCGCCGAGAAGACCCAGTAGCGGTTGTTCAAGCCGCAGCCGTTGATCGCCTTGGCCATCACTTCCCAGTTGTTCGCGCTGAAGAACCAGAAGAGGCCCGAGCCGTCGTTCGGGCAGCTGGCCACCTGAGCAGTGCCCTCGGCGGCGCCCGGAGGGCCGGTGCGCCAACTCCCCGAGACGATGAAGCGATCGAGCAGGCAAAGTGAGGTCGCGGTGCTCGAGCCGCAGTTGGCAGCCACCGGGAAGGTCAGAAAGCCGGTGCCCGCCCCCTGCACCGAGCCGTCATGGGTGCCCACCACGTCCTGGGCGTTGCCATTCAGGGCCCAGACCCCCACCAGGCCGGGCTGGGCGGTGGTGATCTCCACGTTGATCGACGCGCGGATCTGGGCCTGGGTCCGCGCCACGTTCCACAGCCGCACCTCGTCGAGGGAGCCGGCCGGGGAGCGCTCCCAGGAGACGTCGCTGCCGATGCGCAGCTCGCTGCCGGAGGTGGTCGGCGAGCCGCCCGACGCCACCTCCATCACCAGCTCACCGTTGATGTAGTGGCGGACGGTCGTACCGGTGGAGACGGCAGCGACGTGGGTCCACTGGTTGAGCGGGATCACACCCCCCGTGTGGGCCGAGCCGCCGCCCCGGAAGTAGGTGCGCAGCTGGCCACTGCAGCGCCCGAGCCACCAGGCCTGGAGGAAGTTCTTGCCGGCGATCGAGCGGCAATCCTCACCGGCCTGCTGGCTCGCGAAGAGCACCCACGCCTCGACGGTGATCGCCGTGGTGGGGTTCAGGGCGGCGTTGGCGGGGACCCGCACGTAGCCGTGCTGGGCGAGGCCGTTGGTCAGAAACCAGGCGCCGAAAGGCTGGGCCTCGGCCGGGGTCGCCAGGAGGGCGAGGCTGAGGGCGATGAGACTGGGCAGAAGGCGACGGACGAGGAGGGAGGGAGGACGGGCTGCCGCGATGGGGCAGCGATCGGGGGTCCGAATGGACATCTCGGGTCTCCTTTCTAGGGCTCGCTGAAGATAGCAAAGAATCGATGTAACCGCGCGGTCGGGCCGGCGGCCCAATCTCCTGTCTCGGCTCGGCTCGGGAGCTGGGCGTTACCGAGCGAATCCGAGTAAAATTCAGGATCCCCGAGAGTGCTGTGCTTGTCTCCGCCAACCTCCGACCTCGAGAAGGAGCCCCTTTCATGAGAATTGCTCGTCACCTCAGCCCGATCGCCTTCGCCCTCGCCGTCCTCGCTAGCGCCGGTTCGGCCAGCGCCCAAGCCACCCGTACCTGGGTGTCCGGGGTCGGGGACGACGCCAACCCCTGCTCCCGTACGGCCCCTTGCAAGACCTTCGCGGGCGCGATCTCGAAGACCGCCGCCCAGGGCGAGATCAGCGTGCTCGACCCCGGCGGCTTCGGTGGAGTGACCATCACCAAGTCGATCTCGATCGTCGCCGACGGCTCGGAGGGCGGCCTGCTGGTCGCGGGCACCAACGGCATCGTCATCAATGCCGGCGTCAACGACCACATCACGCTGCGCGGCCTGACCCTCGAGGGTCTCGGCACCGGCCTCGGCGGCATTCGCTTCCTGGCCGGCGCCGCCCTGCACGTTGAGGACTGCACGATCAACAACTTCACCACCGGCATCGACTTCCAGCCCTCGGGCGCTTCCGAGCTCGTCGTCCGCAACACCGTGATCCGCAACACCACTGCGGCTACCGGCGGCGGAATCCTGATCAAGCCCTCGGGGGCGGGGACGGCGCTCGCCCTGATCGAGAGCTCGGGCGTGACCAACCACCGCTTCGGCCTGCGAGCCGAGCCAGGCTCCAAGGTCACCGTGCGCAATAGCTACGCGTCCAACAACTCCACCAACGGCTTCCTGGCCATCGCGGCGACCGGCGCCGCCGAGCTCAACCTCGAGAACGTGGTGGCCAGCGGCAACGTCGGCGCCGGGGTGAGAAGCGAAGGCAGCGCCAATTCCATCGTCCGCCTCTGGAGCTCGGGCGTGTTCAACAACGGCACCGGCCTCCAGGCCGTGACCGGCGGACAGATCCTCTCCTTCGGGCAGAACCGCAACGCCGGCAACACCGCGGCGGGAGCGCCCACGGGCAACCTGGCCCTCCAGTAGGCTCGCCGGGCGGAAACCCGACACGTGCGGACGATCTCTCGCTCTCTCCGTCTCCTGCTCCCGCTCCTGATTGCCTCGGGAGCCCCCCTGGCTGCCGAGGCGGGCTCCCTGTCCTTCCGCGTCCAGATCGCTCCCGGCCTCGCCGAGGAGAGCCTGGACGGTCGCCTCCTGGTGCTGATCGCCCGGGATGAAAAGCCGGAGCCACGGTTCCAGGTGCGCTCGCATTTCGACAGCGCGCAGGTCTACGGTGTCGACGTCGTCGGCTGGCAGCCGGCGATGCCCTGGACCGTGGCGGACGGCCCGTCCTTCGGCTTTCCGGTCGAGAGGCTCGCCGACCTGCCCGCGGGCGAGTACTTCGTCCAGGCCCTGCTGCACCGCTACGTGACGGTCACCCCGGCGCACGGCCACACGCTGAGGCTGCCGTGGGACCGCGGCGAGGGCCAACAGTGGAACCTGGCACCGGGCAACCTCTTGTCCAAGCCCGTGAAGCTACGGGTGGATCCGGCGAAGGGCGAAACCCTGAGCCTGACCCTCGAGAGCGAGATCCCGCCCATCGAGCCACCCGAGGACACCCGCTACGTGCGGCACGTGCGCATCCAGTCGAAGCTGCTGACCGAGTTCTGGGGCCGGCCGGTCCACCTCGGGGCTCACGTGCTGGTGCCCTGGGGCTTCGACGAGCACCCCGAAGCGCGCTATCCGCTGATGGTCTTCCACGGCCACTTCCCGGCCGACTTCGGAGGTTTCCGGGAAGCGCCGCCGGACCCGAGCCTCGAGCCGGACTGGAGCGAGCGCTTCCAGATCAAGGGCTACAACCGGATCCAGCAGCAGGAGGCCCACGACTTCTTCAAGCAGTGGACCTCCCCCGACTTCCCGCGCTTCCTGGTCATCGAGATCCAGCACGCCAACCCGTTCTACGACGACTCCTACGCCGTCAATTCGGCGAGCCTCGGCCCCTACGGTGACGCCATCACCCACGAGCTGATCCCGGAGATCGAGCGGCGGTTCCGAGGGTTGGGAGCGGGTTGGGCCCGCTTCCTGTACGGCGGCTCGACCGGCGGCTGGGAGGCGCTCGCGGCGCAGGTGCTCTATCCCGACGACTACAACGGCGCCTTCGCCGCCTGCCCGGATCCGATCGACTTCCACGCTTACACGCAGGTCAATCTCTACGAGCACACCAATGCCTACTACGACCAGGGGCCCTTCGCGCGCCTCCGGCGGCCCTCACACCGCAACTATCTGGGGGAGATCCAGTCTTACGTCGAGTGGGACAACCACATGGAGCTGGCCCTCGGCACCAACAGCCGTTCGGGCGGCCAGTGGGACGTCTGGCAGGCGGTCTACTCGCCGCTCGGTGAGGACGGCTATCCGAAGCCGATCTTCGACAAGAAGACCGGCGTGATCGACGAGCAGGTCGCCGCCTACTGGCGCGAGCATTTCGACCTGGTTCACATCCTGAAACGTGATTGGTCGAAGCTCGGACCGAAGCTGGTGGGCAAGATCCATCTCTACTGCGGCGACATGGACAACTACTACCTGAACAACGCGGTCTATCTCGCCGAGGCTTTCCTCGAGTCGACCCAGGACCCGCACTACGCCGGCGAGGTCGACTATGGCGACCGCGCGGAGCATTGCTGGAACGGCGACCACCAGAACCCCAACTACCTCTCCCGGCTGCGCTACAACACCCTGTACCTGCCCAGGATCCTCAAGCGGATCGAGCAAAGCGCCCCAGCCGGGGCGGACCTGCGAAGCTGGCGGTATTGAGCCCAGCGAGCGAGGGACGTCGCCCGCTACGCATGAACGTCCCTGACGGGACGAGGAGGAGGAGGCTCTGATCCCGCTTTTCGCCCTCGGCAAGCTGTTGGCTCACCTGCTCACCAGCTCGGGTTACGGCATCTTCCGGGACGAGCTGTACTACCTGGCGTGCAGCGAGCACCTGGCGGCGGGCTACGTGGACCAGCCACCGCTGTCGATCTTCGTGCTCTGGCTGGCCCGCCACACCCTGGGGGACTCGCTGTTCGCCGTGCGGCTGGTGCCGGCCCTGCTGGGGGCGGGCACGGTGGCCCTGGTGGGGCTGCTGGCGAAGGAGCTGCGGGGCGGCCGCCTGGCCCAGGCCCTGGCGATGACCGCTGCCCTGGTCGCCCCGGAGTACCTGGGCCTCGACCACTTCTACTCGATGAACGCCTTCGACCTCTTCTTCTGGGCCTGGAGCGCCCTCCTCCTGGCGCGGATCACCAACGGCGCCGGCCCGCGTCTGTGGCTGTGGCTGGGGGTGGTGCTGGGGCTGGGCCTGCTCAACAAGATCAGCGTGCTGTGGCTGGGCGCCGGGCTGGGCGTGGCCCTGCTGGTGACGGCCGAGCGGCGCTGGCTGGCCACCCGTTGGCCGTGGCTGGCCGGTGGGCTGGCGGCGGCGATCTTCGCGCCCCACGTGATCTGGCAGGTGGCGCACGGCTGGCCGACCCTGGAGTTCATCGCCAACGCCACCGGCGAGAAGATGGTCGAGGTGGCGTTCCTCGACTTCGTGGCGGGGCAGGTGGACATGATGCTGCCCTTCTCGCTGCCCCTGTGGCTGGCCGGGCTCGGCTATCTCCTCTTCCACCCGGAGGGCCGCAAGCACCGCCTGCTCGCCGTCGTCTACCTCACGGCCTTCGCCGTCCTGGCGTTCTCGGGCTCCAGCCGCTCGGGCTACCTGGCCCCGGCTTACACCTGGCTGTTCGCCGCCGGAGGCGTCGCGGTGGAGCGCTGGCTCGCCCGCCCCCGCGTGGCCCGCTGGCGGCCGGCTCTGGCGACTCTGATGTTCTCCCTGCTGCTCGCTGGCGGCGCCGTGGCGGCTCCCCTCGCCCTACCCCTGCTGCCGGTCGAGCAACACGTCCGCTATGCCCGTGCCCTCGGCCAGGCTCCCGAGACCGAGGAGAAGAAGGAGCTGGGCGAGCTGGGCCAGTTCTTCGCCGACATGCATGGCTGGGAAGAGATCGTCAGCGGCGTGGCCGAGGTCCACGGGCGGCTGACGCCGGCGGAGCGCGAGGCGGCGCGCGTCTTCGCCCCCGACTACGGCGTGGCCGGGGCCATCGACCACCTGGGCCGCGCCCGGGGCCTGCCGCCGGCGATCAGCGGCCACAACAATTACTGGCTGTGGGGCCCCCGCGGCTGGGACGGGCGGGTGCTGATCGTGGTCGGCTCGAACGAGGAGCGCCTGCGCTCCCTTTTCGACCAGGTGGAGCGGGCCGGCACCACGGATTGCGGCTACTGCATGCCCTACGAGAACGGCCGCCCGATCTGGATCTGCCGTGGCCTGAAGCAGCCGGTCGCGGACCTCTGGCCGACCGTCAAGCACTTCGATTGAGGGCCTGGTCCCTGGCCGCCGCCAGACCCCCTTCCTTGATCCGCATCTCGCGCCGCAGCAGCCACAAGGCGAGCGTCATCTGCACCAGCACCGAGGCCACGGAGAGCCACCACAGCTGGCGCAAGGCGAAGCCGGGGCGCCCTGAGAGCACCAGGGCCGGCACCGCGAAGAGCAGGAGGCGCGAGCCCGAGGCGATCAGCGAGGGGACGGTGTTGCCCATCGCCTGGAACATGGCGCTGGCTACGAAGACCACGCCGGCCGCCAGGAAGTTGAAAGAGAGGATGCCGAGCATCTCGGTGCCCACTTCGATCACCGCCGGGTCGTCCGCGAAGGGGCGGATCATGGCGACCGGGGAGATGTGGCAGAGCGCCATGAAGCTGATCATGATCACGCCCACCCACATCAACCCGGCCTTGAAGCTCTGCCGCACCCGGTCGAAGTGCCCGGCGCCGAAGTTCTGGCCAGCCAGCGGTGCCACCGCGAAGCCCACCGCCAACGCCGGCATGAAGCCGGTCTGCAGCACCCGCATGCCCACGCCGAAGCCGGCCTGGGCCTGCGCGCCGAAGCCGCGGATGAGGCCGTAGATCAGCGTGGCGTAGACCGACATCAGCAGGAACTCGCCGCCGGTGGGCAAGCCGATGCTGAGCATCCGCCGCCACAGGCCCCAATCCGGCCGCCAGTGCTGGGGCTCGAAGTGCAGCACGTCGTGGCGCTTCCTCACCCACAGCACCAACAGCAAGGCGCCAGCGCAGATCGAGATGAAGGTTGCGAGGCCCGCCCCGGCCACGCCCAGGGGTCGCCCGGTGCCCCAGCCAACGATGAGGATCGGCGCCAGGATCGTGTTCAACAGCACGGCGACCATCTGCACCATCATCGGCGCCTTGACCTCGCCCGCGCCCCGCAGGGCGGCGGCCATGGCCACGAGCAGGAACTGCACCCCCATGGCAGGCAGGAACCAGTCGAGATAGTCGCGCACCGCCGTGGCGGTGACCTCGTCCGCGGCGAGGCCGGCGGCGAAGCGCCCCCGCAGCGCGAAGGCTCCGACGACGAAGAGCACGCCGACGCCGGTCGCCAGCACCTGGGATTGGTTGAAGACCCGGCGGGCCTCCGCATAGTCCTTGCGGCCCCAGGAATGGGCCACCAGCGAGGTGGTACCGATGGTCAGGGCCTGGGTCAGGGCCACGGTCACCAGCATCAGGTTGCCGGCGAGCGAGACCGCCGCCACCGCCTCGCTGCCCACCTTGGCGACGAAATAGAGATCCACCAGGTAGTAGAGCGTCTGGAAGACCATGCCGAACAGGATCACCCCCGCCAGATGCGAGAGATGCCGGTGCACCGAACCCTGAGTCAGATCGTTCATCGAGGGGAGTCTCCGCGGAAGAGCAGACGTTAGCAGGTAAGGGCCGGAGCCAGGCAGCCCGCCGCACCCTGCGTCGAACGGCATCCCCTCGCAATCGGGTCGGCCCTCACGGCTTCAACCTCGAGGTCCCCAGGCCTCAGCCTCTCGCTCACGTCACCTTCCTCGTCCACGACGAGGACGAGGACGTACGGACGTGGGCGGCCTGGAGGGGGAGCCGGGGTCTGGGGCGCAGGGGTGCCATTGTCTCGGTTCCTTCGGCGGACGCATGCCTGCGCGGGGGGAGAGCGGGAGCAGCCCGACGATACACCCCTCGAGCCCTGGACGACCTGATGCCGCTCCCCGTTGTGACCTGGAAGCGAGCCGGCTAAACTGCCGGGCGTGGCTATCCTCGGGTTCCGCCACAAAGGGTTGGAGCTGTTTTTCACCACGGGCAGGACCACCAGCATCCAGGCTCAGCATGCTCAGCGGCTGCGCCTGATCCTAGGCCGGCTCAACGTCGCAGCGGAGCCGCGGGACATGGACCTGCCGGGGTTGCACCTACATCCCCTCAGGGGGAACCGGCGCGGGACCTGGTCGGTAAGGGTGAGCGCCAACTGGCGTGTGACCTTCGCGTTCGTTGGTAAGGACATCGACGGCGTCAACTACGAGGACTATCACTAGGGGGCAGCCGATGAGAATGCACAACCCACCCCATCCAGGTGAAGTGCTCAAAGTGCTCTGCCTGGAGCCGCTCGGCCTGACCATCAAAGCAGCAGCCGAGGCCCTGGGCATCAGTCGCAAGACGCTCTCGGCCATTGTCAACGGGCGCGTCGGTATCGGCCCGGAGATGGCAATCCGGCTCTCGCTGGCCTTCGATACCACGGCGGAGAGTTGGCTGGCTCAGCAGCTCCAGTACGACCTCGCTCAGGCCGAGATCAAGCTCGCCACACTGCGGGTGAAGCGGCTGTCCGCTGCTTAGTCGGGGCAGCGCCCAACCCTCGGCGTCACCCCGCACGAGGAAGTCTATCGATCAGGACCAGCCCTTCGACAATGGCGCGAAAGAGCCTCGACTGCGGGGATGAGCTGCCGGTGAATGCGCTCACATCGTGTCCGAGCCCGAGTCCCCGGCATGGAGCCATCTCCAGTTGAGAGCCTCGTTCGCAGACCTTGTACTCAAGCTCAAACCCGAGTGCTTCCAGAGGTGAGACCCGCATGTCCTTTGAAGCATCGCTGGCCGAGTTGGAACGCGTAGCCCACTCAGACTATGAGACCGTCATCGCCGCCTTCCGCGCTCTGCCTGTGGTTCCGACAACCGCAGATCGCCCACAACAACGTGGCCGGCGGGCTGACGGTCGGGTGAAATCTCCCGTCTTGCGCCCGTCTCAGAGAGCAGGAGGCAGCAGCCATGGCAATGGAAGAGCGTGATCTCGCGGCCCTCGAAGTGGGCCGCAGCCAGGCCCGACTCGTTCTGGAACAGCGGGAGGTGGCCGTGGTCAGCCGCGCCCGCGCCCTGGCCCCCCACGTCCCCCTGATGGCGGGGCCCGAGATGGCGGCGGCCGCGGCTCAGACCCGCGGCGTGGTGGTGGCCGAGGGGGACTCGTGGTTCGACTACCCGTTCTCCGACGTGCTCCGACAGCTGGAGGACGACCACGGCTACGACGTCGAGTCCGTGGCCCACAAGGGCGATGCCGTCGAGGAGATGGCCTACACCGGTGGCCAGTTGGACGAGCTGACGCGCACCCTCGAGCGCCTGCTCCGGCGCGACGTCAGGCCCAAGGCGGTGCTGCTGTCCGGGGGTGGCAACGACATCGCCGGCGACGAGCTGGCCATGCTGCTCAATCACGCCGCCTCCCCGGTGGCCGGCTTGAACGCCAGGGTGGTCGAAGGGGTGATCGACGAACGCATCCGCACGGCCTACGTGACCATCCTCCAGGCGGTGACGGACGTCTGCGTCGAGAAGCTCGGCAACTCCCTGCCGATCCTCGTGCATGGCTACGACCACCCGGTGCCAGACGGCCGGGGCTTCCTCGGCGGCTGGGGCCCCCTGCCCGGCCCCTGGCTGGAGCCGAGCCTGCGGCGCAAGGGCTTCCAGGACCCCGGGCAGCGCCTCGCCCTGATCGGCAGCCTGATCGACCGCTTCAACGACATGGTGGCCGACGTGGCGAGCCTCACGGCCTTCCCCCACGTGCACTACCTCGACCTGCGCGGCTCCCTGTCCACCGGCCCGGATCACGAGGACTGGTGGGCCAACGAGATGCATCCCACGAAGAAGGGCTTCCGCCGGATCGCGGACCGCTTCGCGGCCGAGCTGGCTGGGTTGGTGTAGCGCGGCTGGCTAGGCGACTTGCAGGACCTGGCCCGCGACCAGCTGAGCCACCTCGTCCGGCGGAACCGGTCGGCTGAAATAGAAGCCCTGCACCTGATCACAGCCCCGCGCGCGCAGATACTCGAGCTGCTCGGCGGTCTCGACCCCCTCGGCACAGGCGCAGAACTTGAGCGATCGGGCCAGCCCGAGGATGGCTTCCACGATGGCCTCGTCCTCGGGATCGCGCCCCAGGTCGTGGACGAAGGTCCGTTCGATCTTCAGCTTGTCGATGCGGAAACGCTTGAGATAACTGAGCGAGGCGTGACCGGTGCCGAAGTCGTCGATCGCCAGCCGCACCCCGAGCCGAGAGAGCTCGTCCATCATGGCGACGGCCGCAGCCGGATCCCGGGTCGCCACGGTTTCCGTCAGCTCGAGCTCCAGGAGCTCGGGCGGCAGCCCTTCCTCCTCCAGGATTCCGGCCACCAGCGCGGGCAGGTCGACCTGGCGGAACTGCACCGCCGAGAGGTTCACCGCCACGGTCCCGGCTGCCAGGCCCTGATCGAGCCAGGCCTTCCTCTGGCGGACAGCCGTCCGCAGCACCCACTCGCCGATCGGAAGGATCAAGCCACTTTCCTCGGCCAGGGGGATGAACTCGCTCGGGGGGATCATCCCGAAGCGGGGATGCCGCCAACGTAGCAAGGCCTCGACTCCGACGATGCGGCCGCCGTCGAGCGAGATCTGTGGTTGATAGTGCAGGAACATCTGCTTGCGCTCCAGGGCCCGGCGCAGCGCGGCCTCGAGCTTGAGCTGGCGGGTGGAGTGCTGCTGCATCTCCGCGGTGAAAAAGCGATAGGTGTGGCGGCCCTCGCTCTTGGCACGGTACATCGCCGTGTCTGCGCATCGCATCAGCGTTGTGAGGTTGCCGCCGTCCGCGGGGTAGACGGCGATGCCGATCGAAGCCGTGATCGTCAGCTCGTAGCTCCTGACTCGACATGGCTGAGCGATGCTGGTGAGGAGGCTCTGGGCCACGGTGGCGGCGCCGGCGGCATCCGTTCCGGGCAACAGCAGGATGAACTCGTCGCCGCCCAGCCTCGAGACGGTGTCCGTACCCCGCAGCGACGACACCAGCCGCTGGGAGAGCCGGACGAGCAGGTCATCCCCGCTGCGATGGCCGAGGGTGTCATTGACGTTCTTGAAATGGTCGAGGTCGAGGAACATGAGCGCGAGCTGCCGGCCGCTGACCTGCGCCTGGCGGATGGCCTGGCTCGCCCGCTCGGTCAGCAGGACCCGGTTGGGGAGGCCGGTGAGCAGATCGAAGTCCGCCAGCCGCCGGATCCGGGCCTGTGCGGCCTTCTGGCGGCTGAGGTCTCTGAACGTGGCGATGTAATTGGTCACCTCGCCCGCGGCGTTTTGCAGGCGAGTGATCGAGAGCCAGCACACGACCAGGGTGCCATCCTTGCGGCGGTCCGTAATCTCGCCTTGCCAGTGGCCAGCGCTGCGGAGACCGTCCCAGATCGAACGGTAGAACTCCGCTCCGTGCAGGCCCGAGGCGAGGAATCGGGGATTCTGGCCCCGCGCCTCGTCAACGCCGTAGCCGGTGATGACGCTGAAGGCTTCGTTGACGGCGATGATGTTGTGCTCGGCGTTGGTGATGATGATGCCTTCACGGCTCTGTTCGAACACCTGAGCGGCCAGCCGCCAGTGCTCCTCGGCCTGCTTGCGGTCCGTGACGTCGCGCACGACGGCGAGGAAGCGGGACCGGCCTTCGTCGAGGGAGATGAGTTGCAAGGCGATCTCGACCGGTACGTCGTGGCCGTCGCGGTGCCGGTGAACGGTTTCGAACCGCTGCACTCCCCCGCGGCCTTCGATCAAGGGTTGGAGCCAAGCGCGGAGTTGTTCCTCGTCGAAGCCGGGGATCAGATCGAGCGGCGTCCTCTGCAGCAAGTCGGCTTCGCTGACGCCCACCTGTTCCCTCGCGCCGCGGTTGGCGTACGAGAAGCGCAGGGTCTGCGGGTCGAACATGAAGATGCAATCTTGCGTTTGATCGAGCACCGTCTTGAACCGGGTGAGGGTCCGTTGCGCCGCCCGGCTCTCGGTGAGGTCCTGGAAGTACCCGCTCATCCGCAGGGGGCGGCCCTGCGCGTCGTGCTGGACCTCGCCCCGGCCCACCAGCACTCTCTCGCCCCCTCCGGCCAGGGGGACGCGGAACTCGAGCTCTGGCGCCTGGCCGCCATCGAGCAAGGCCTGCATCCCAGCCCGGACCCGTGCCTGGTCCTTGGGGTGGACGCAGGAGAGGAAGAGCTCGGGGCTCACCCGCTCGTCGCGGCTCGGCAATCCGAGCAAGCGCCACGCGCCCTCCGAATAGAACACCTGGCCCGCGACCATGTCCCACTCGTAATGACCGCAGCGCGCCAGGATCTCCGCATGCCGGAGCCGGCGCTCGCTCTGGCGAATGGCCTCGTCGATGGCCAGGGACCGCCGGTGCAGCCGCTCGGTCCACACCGCCACGGCGAGGGCGCCGCAGGCGATGGTGAGGAGCCCATAGAGCCCCAGCTGGGAGATCGCCGCTGGTGACAGCTCGCGGAGCTCGGCCCGTCGCTCGTGCTGCAGGATGCCGTCGTCCGCGGTGGCTGGGACGGGCCAGCCACCCAGCAGGGCGAGGAGCGCGGCAGCGATTGCAATGAGCACCAGGATCGATCTGAACAATGAAATGGAACGCATTGTCGCCGGGCTCTTTTTCGTGGTTTCCGGGGGGCTATCCTCACTCGAAGCCTCGCCCAGTCGCCTTACAGGAGAGATTAAGCCTCACGTTCTGGAGGGCGAGACGGCACAGTCGCAAGCCACGCCAGTCCGAGCTTCTCGGCAAGAGCGTTCTCATCGCCTTCTCATCGAAGCAGAGCCAACTGCTCACGGGTCCTTGGATCTTTCAACGAAGTCTTGGGAGCCACGGAGATGTCCTTGACTCCCTTTCTGGCCTGCCCTACTCTGAGGGCCGGATTTGTCGCGAAGCGTGGTGGCCAAGGGGTCAGGAGGCGCCCGTGGAGCTGAAAGACGAGTTCCTTTCCAACGCGTTGCAGCTGCGAGAGGAGCTCCTGAAGCACGAGTTCGAGCTCAAGGACGAGCTGCTGTCGCGCGTCTCCCACGAGCTGCGCTCGCCACTGACGGCGATCTACCAGTTCACCACCATCCTGCTCGACGGCCTCGCGGGTGAGATCAGCGAGCAGCAGCGCGAGTACCTCGAGATCGCCCTGCGCAACGTCCGCCAACTACAGGCGATGATCGACGACCTGCTCTCCGCCGCGCGGGCTCGGACCGGGCAGCTCGGCGTGCAGTCGGACCTGCTCTTCCTCGCCGAGCCCATCGAGCAGGCGCTCGAGGCCCTGCGTCCCGTCGCCGCGGACAAGGGGATCGACCTCACCGAGAGCACCCAGGCGGATCAGCCACCGGCCTTCGCCGACCGCTCCCTGGTGCGCCAGATCCTGATCCACCTGATCCACAACGGCATCAAGTTCACCCCGGCCGGGGGCGCGATCCGGGTGAGCGCCGGCGTGCTGGAGAGCGACCCGACGCAGCTCCTCGTCCAGGTCCGCGACACCGGCTGCGGCATCGAAGCGGACCAGCTGGAGCGCATCTTCGAGCGCCTCTCCCAGGTTCCGGACCCGGAGCAAGCCGGCCGCCGAGGTCTCGGTCTGGGTCTCTACATCGTCAGGGAGCTGGCGCAGCGCCAGGGGGGCCGAATCTGGGCGGAGAGCCGGCCCGGCGAGGGCAGCTGCTTCTCGTTGACCCTGCCGGCGTTCTCGCTGCCCCGGCTGATCGAGCCGGTGGCCTGCAGCCCCAAGAGGTTGCAGGATTCGCTTTCCCTG
Organism: Thermoanaerobaculia bacterium; assembly: GCA_044869955.1. Lineage (GTDB taxonomy): Bacteria > Acidobacteriota > Thermoanaerobaculia > Multivoradales > SZUA-115 > CALMKX01. Next base: position 16,230 of record JBIOYC010000152.1, read on the forward strand.
GTGAGGGTCGAGGCTGTTGCCGACGACGTCGATTGCTCCGGAGCCGCCTTCCGGGCCGCCGTGCGGAGCGCTCGGGAGATCCTCCGGCGCGCCCTCGTGCCCGGGCTGGAGGTGCTGCTGCCGGAGGTCGATCCGAGCGGAGTGAGCGGCCGCTTCTGGGTCCTCGGTGCGACCGAGGAGAACGCCGGCCAGAGCGCCATCGAGCGGCTGCGGGAGCACCTCTCCCGCTCCACGCAACTGCAGCGAACGGGGCTGATCTTCGCCACCCGCAACACTCCCCTCGAGCCGCTGGACCTCGCCCTGGACGCACCGCTGGAGCACCGGCTACAGGCTCTCGCCGGGAAGATCCAGGCCGTACGCGGCGAGGTGGAGGCGTCATGACCGGCACCTACGACCTGAGCTCCGTGGCCCTCTCGGTGGTCATCGCGCTGTTCGCCGCGTTCGTCGCCCTCGACGTCGGGGGGCGTGTGACGGCGAGCCGGGGCAAGGCCCGGGCGGCTTGGCTGGCCGGTGGAGCCATCGCGATGGGCTTCGGCATCTGGTCGATGCACTACGTCGGGATGGTCGCCTTCCAGCTGCCGATCACCGTCGTCTATGACGTCCCCACCGTGGTGCTCTCCCTGGTGATCGCGATCGTGGCCTCGGGGGTGGCCGGATTCGTGGTCAGTCGCGGGCGTCTGGGCGTCCCGGAGGTGGTGCTCGGCGGCCTGCTCATGGGCAGCGGGATTGCGGGCATGCACTATGTCGGGATGGCGGCCATGCGCCTGCCGGCGGTCCACTACTACGACCCGCTACTGGTCGCCCTGTCGGTGGTCTTGGCGATCGGCACGGCCTCGGTGGCCCTGGTGGTCATCTTCCGGGCGCGCCACGAGAGGGCGCTGTCCACCGGCCGCAAGCTGGCCAGCGCGGTATTGATGGGAAGCGCCATCCCCCTGATGCACTACACCGGCATGGCCGCCGTGAGCTTCACCCCCTCGGACGTGCCCGTCGAGCGCCTCCATGGGGTGAGCGTCTCCTCCCTGGGTGGTTGGGTGATCGGAGCCTTCACGTTGGTCTTGCTGGGTCTGGTGATGGGGACGGCGATGCTCGACCGCTTCGTCGCCGCCCAGCGAAAGCAGAGGGAGGCCGACTGGCTCTTCCGCCAGCTCGCCGGGGAGAGGGACGGCCTGCTGGCCGACGAGATCCACCTCAAGGACGAGTTCTTGGCCACCGAGCTGCGGCAGAAAGACGAGCTCCTCTCCCACGTCTCCCACGAGCTGCGCTCGCCGCTCGCCTCGATCCATCAGTTCGTCGCCATCCTGCTCGACAACGTGGCCGGGGAGCTCAACGCGGAGCAGCGCCAGTACCTCGAGGTGGTGAGACGCAACGCCTCGCAGCTCGGGAAGCTGCTCGACGACCTGGTCGACGCCGCTCGTGGCCAGAGCGGAAAGCTCAGGGTGCAGCTCGAGCGCCTGGCGCTCGCGGAGGCGATCACGGACGTGCTGCACACCCTGCAGCTCACCGCTGCGGCCAAGTCGATCTCCCTCGACTCGAACGTCCAGGGCGACCTGCCCGCCGCTGTGGCCGACCCGACCCGGACGCGACAGATCCTGGTCAACCTGACCCAGAACGCCATCAAGTTCACCCAGGAAAACGGCGCCATCACTCTCCGGGCGCGGGTGCTCGAGAACGATCCGGCCTTCCTGGTGGTGAGCGTGACCGACACCGGCTGCGGGCTCGCGCCGGCGATGCAAGAGCGTGTGTTCGATCGTCTGTTCCAGGTCGAGAATCCCTCGGGCGCCCACCGCGAAGGTCTCGGCCTGGGCCTCTTCCTCTGCAAGCAACTGGTCCAGCTCCAGGGCGGTCGGATCTGGGTCGAGAGCGAGCTCGGCCGGGGCAGCACCTTCTCGTTCACCCTGCGGTCGTCGCTCCTGCCGGAGCCGGCCGGGGCCCTCGCGGGGGGAGAAGGGAACACCCTCGGGGCCATCCGCATGGCCCCCGCGGGAGGAGCTGCCTGAGATGCGGTGCCCTCCCGCTCGCAGGGCCCGTCGCGGAGGATGCCGTCCATGAGCAACAAGAAGATCCTGATCGTCGAGGACGATGCCGACATGCGGCTCGCCTTGAACGTCCGCCTTCGAGCTCACCACTACGACGTCTGCTTCGCCGCCGATGCCACCATGAGCATCATGGAGGCCCGCAAGCAGCAGCCGGACCTCATCCTGCTGGACCTGGGCCTGCCGGGCGGTGACGGCTTCGTCGTGATGCAGCGGCTGCAATCGATGCCCCAGCTCGCGGTGATCCCAGTCGTGGTGGTCTCGGCCCGGGACCAGCAAGCCAACGAGGAGCGCGCCCTGCGAGCCGGCGCCCGCGCCTTCCTGCAAAAGCCAGTGGACAACGACCGGCTGCTCCAGACCATCCGGGAGGTCTTGGGGGAGCGGTAGGGGTCTCTCGGCTCATTTCCG
>JBIOYC010000153.1:0-4357 GCA_044869955.1 Thermoanaerobaculia bacterium
AAGACGGGCCGCCCCCTGCTGGAAGGTCAGCGGGTGATCGTCACCGGGGCCAACTCGGGGATCGGCGCCGGCGTGGCCCGTGAGATGGCCCGGGCCGGAGCCCGCGTGGCCGTGAATTGGGTGCGGGGGCCCGAGGCCGCCGAGGCGGTGGTGGGCGAGATCCGCGCCGAGGGTGGTGAGGCGATCGCCGTCGAGGCGGACGTCTCGCGCGAGGACGAGGTGGTCGCCATGTTCCAACAGGTGAGGGAAGCCTTCGGCAGCGTCGACGTGCTGGTCAACAACGCCGGCCTGCAGCGCGACGCCCGCTTCCACGAGATGAGCCTGGCGGATTGGAGCTTCGTGATCGGAGTCAACCTGACCGGCCAGTTCCTCTGCGCCCGCGAAGCGGTGCGCGAGTTCCTGCGTCGCGGGGTGGTGCCCGAGCTGTCGCTCGCGGCCGGCAAGATCGTCTGCGTCTCCTCCGTGCACGACGTCATCCCCTGGGCCGGGCACGCCAACTACGCGGCTTCCAAGGGCGGCGTGGCGATGATGATGAAGACCATGGCGCAGGAGCTGGCCCAGCACCGCATCCGCGTCAACAGCGTGTCGCCGGGAGCGATCAAGACTCCGATCAACACCTCTGCCTGGGCCACCCCCGAGGCCGAGGCCGGGCTGCTCAAGCTGATCCCCTACGGCCGCGTGGGAGAGCCCTCGGACATCGCCAAAGCCGTCGTCTGGCTGGCCTCGGACGAATCCGACTACGTCAACGGCGCCACCCTCTACGTCGACGGCGGCATGACGCTCTACCCGGAGTTCCGGACGGGGGGGTGAGGGGGACTCAACTGAAAAGCTCCGTCTCGGAACGAGAGAGCCGGCCCCATCGCGGGGACCGGCTCTCAGCTTTTCAGGAGCCTTGCCGGCGCCAAGTGGCCCCGCCCCTACCCCAGCGCCAGCTCGATCGACCTCGCGCCGAAGGGGTTGCGCAGGGTATCGCGGGCTCGGGGGAGGGGGGACTCGGCGCGGGCCTTTTCGCGGCAGGCGAAGAGGCGCTCGGGGGTGCCGAGGTCGCTCCAGCCGCAGGCGGGCACTCGCAGCAGACGCAGAGAGCTCTCGGAGCCCTGCAGCAGGTCGCGGGAGAAGTCGACCCGGGCCAGCTCGGCGTAGGCCCGGGCCAGGCGCGCCGGACGGGCCGCGTTTCGAGCACCGAAGGCACGCCCGAGGTGGGTCAGAAGCTCCGGCGCGCGCCGCTGGTAGAGCCGGAGCAGGGCGAGGGCCGTCGCGGCGAGCACGAAGCTGTTCCAGGAGGCCCCTGCGGCGAACAGCCGGCCGGCCGTATCCGGGCCGGGCTTCTCGACGAAGCCGTCCACGCTCCATACCGCGGACCGGCCCGGCCGGCGGCGGGCCACCCCACCCGGTACGATCCAGCCCAGCTCGGGGTCCGCCGCGTCGGGGGTGACCCCGAGCAGAAAGACGCCATCCGGCGAGCGCCGGGCCTCCGCGAGCGCCTGGCTGGCCGTTCGGAGGAACACCTCCTCGCGCTCGAGGTGGTGGTCGGAAGGCAACACCAGCACCTGCGCCTGGCCGTCCCGCTCGAGGATCGCCAGGAGGGGCAGCAGCAGGCCCGGGGCGGTGCCGCGGTCCGCCGGCTGCACCAGCACGTTGGCGACCGGTAGACCGGCGAGCTCCGGTCGCCACCAGCGCTCGTGCTGCTCGGCCACCACCACCAAGATGCGATCCCGCGGCACCAGGCGCTCGGCCCGGGCGAGGGTGGTGGCGAGCAGACTTCGCTGCCCCATCAGGGCACAGAATTGCTTGGGGACGTGCTCGCCGTCCGCCATGGTCAAACCCGCCAGCCGCTTGCCCTGACCGGCGGCCAGAATCAACGCCCAGCGGTTCTTCGCTTCGGTTCGACGGCCCATCGCAGGCCCTCCTCGATCACAAATCGCCCTCGCGGACGGATTGACGTCGCCGGCTTGGATGCCCGAATCGAGGGGCGGTTTCGCCGAAACCTCGCGATCGTGGCCGGCATCGAAGGATCGACACCGAACCTGCCGGCGCAGCGATCGGAGGCTGCCGGCGCCTCCTGAGAAGGGAGCCATCGTGACCGAGACCATCACCCTGCGGGTGCACTACCCGCTCGAGAGCGGGGCCCTGGTGCTGCGCACCGAGGACGACTGGGAGCGGGACGTCGAGCCGGCAGCCGTCAGCACCGACGGCAGCCGCTTCGATTTCGAGCTGGCAATCTCCGAGCCCTACCTCTACTACAAGCCGGTGATTCGTCGCGACGGCGAGCTGTTCTGGTCTCAGGGGCCGAACCATCTACTGATCGCCAACGGCCGCAAGAGCCGGGATCTCTACCCCTACTTTTTCGCCGACACTCAGTGCAGCGTCTGCAGCCTGAAGCAGCGGCCCTCGGTGCGCGGCGACCGCGAGCACAGCGTGCGCGTGTTCACGCCGCCGGGCTACGAGGAGAACACCCTCCAGCGCTACCCCGTGCTCTACATGCAGGACGGCCAGAACCTCTTCTTCCCCGAGGAAGCCTTCGGCGGCCACCACTGGCAGGTGGAGGAGACGCTCGACGTGCTCTCCACCATGAATCTGATCAAGAAGACGATCGTGGTGGGCGTCTACCCCCAGGACCGCATGCTCGACTACACCCGGCCCGGCTACGAGGAGTACGGCCGGTACCTGGTCGAGGAGCTGAAGCCCTGGGTCGATGCGACCTACCGCACCCGGCCCGGGCGGGAGCAGACGGCCGTGGCCGGCTCTTCGCTGGGAGGCGTGGTCTCCTTTTACCTCGGCTGGCACCACTCGGAGGTCTTCGGCATGGCGGCGGCGATGTCGTCCACGTTCGGCTACCGGGACGACCTGATGGAGCGCGTGCAGGTCGAGCCCAGGAAGCCGACCCACTTCTACCTCGACAGCGGCTGGCCGCGCGACAACTACGAGGTGACCCGGGCGATGAGGAACGCCCTGCTCGATCGCGGCTACCGCGAGGGCAACGACCTGCTCTACTTCGCCTTCCCCGAGGCCCTGCACAACGAGCGCTCCTGGGGCCTGCGCCTGCACCTGCCCTTCCAGTACTTCTTCGGCCGCTCGCGGGGGTTGTGAGGGCGACCGGCGATATCCTTCCGAGAGCTACATGAGCCACCCCGTCGCCACCGCCTTCGTCGTGGCCCTCGAGGTCTACCTCGGCCTGGGCCTGCTCTTCGCCCTGGCCTTCATCCGCTGGGGAGCGCCGCGGCTGGACCCGGCCGCCCGCGAGGCCGGCTGGGGTTTCCGCCTGCTGATCCTGCCCGCCTCGGCGGCGCTGTGGCCCCTGTTGGCCCGGCGCTGGTGGCGGGCCCGGCGGGAGGCGGCGCCATGATCCGCCCCCTGCGCCGCGTGCACCGGGGCGTGTGGGTCTTGCTGGCTCTGGCCCTGCCCCTGTTGTGGCTGGCGGCCCTGCTGGTACGGGAGGCGCCATGAGCCACGCTTACAAGGCGATCGGCTGGAACCGCCAGAAGAAGATCTACGACCGCGTGCTGGTCGGGGGGGTGCTGGGCTACCTCGCCCTGTTCGTCGCGGTGACCCTCCTCGCGAAGCCCCACGCCACCCTCGAGACGGCCCTGATCCGAGCCTTCGGCACGGCGGCCCTGCTGCTGCTCCACGTGGTGCTTGCGATCGGCCCCCTGGCCCGCCTGGACCGCCGCTTCCTCCCCCTGCTCTACAACCGGCGCCACCTGGGCGTGGTCACCTTCCTGCTCGGCCTCGCCCACGGCGGCTTCGCCCTGGTGCAGTTCCACGCATGGGGCGACCTCCACCCCCTGGCCAGCCTGCTGGTGAGCAACACCCGCTTCGACAGCCTGGCCCATTTCCCGTTCCAACAGCTGGGCTTCCTGGCTCTGGGGATCCTGTTCCTGATGGCCGCCACCAGCCACGACTTCTGGCTGGCGAACCTCTCGGCCCCGGTGTGGAAGGCCCTGCACATGGGGGTCTACCTGGCCTACGCCCTGCTGCTGGCGCACGTCGCCCTGGGGGTGCTCCAGGCGGAGACCAGCCCCCTGCTCGCCGGTGCTCTGGGGCTGGGCCTGGTCACCCTCGCCGGTCTCCACCTGGTGGCCGGCTGGCGGGAGCGGCGGGGCGACCGCGAGCACGCCGGGAGCCCCGAGGCCGAGGGCTTCTTGGAGGTGTGCAAGGCGAGCGAGATCCCGGAGAACAGGGCGCGCATCGTCACCCTCGGCGGCGAGCGGGTGGCGGTGTTCCGCTGGGACGGCAAGGTGTCGGCAGTGTCGAACGTCTGCCGCCACCAGAACGGACCGCTGGGCGAAGGAAGGGTGATCGACGGTTGCATCACCTGCCCCTGGCACGGCTACCAGTACCGGCCGGAGACCGGCGC
>JBIOYC010000154.1:0-7235 GCA_044869955.1 Thermoanaerobaculia bacterium
TTGCAGCCGATGCAGGCCGACTTGTCGAAGTCCACGATGCCGTCGGCGCGCCGGAACATCGCCGAGGTCGGGCAGGCCTCGACGCAGGGCGCGTCGTCACACTGGTTGCAGCGCGTGACCTGGAAGCTGCGCCGCACGCCGGGGAAGACGCCCACCTCGGCGTACTTCACGTAGGTCCGCGTCACCCCCAGCGGGACCTGGTTCTCGGACTTGCAGGCCGTGGTGCAGGCGTGGCAGCCGATGCACCGGGTGTGGTCGATGACCTTCGCCCAGCGGGCCGGTGGCTCGAGTCGTGGGCCCGCCCGCGCCGCCGGCTGCATCTCGCTCATCGAGCGGCGACTCTAGCAGCATAGAATCCGCCCCACTCGCCCGATGAGCCTCCTCGACACCCCCCTCACCCGAAGGCTCGGCATCGAGGTGCCGCTGATCTGCGGCCCCATGTATCCGGCCTCCAACCCCGAGCTGGTGGCCGCGGCCTCGGCGGCGGGCGGCATCGGCGTGCTGCAGCCGCTGTCGCTGGTCTACGTGCACGGCTGGGACTTCAAGCAGGGGATGGCCGAGATCCGCCGCTTGACCTCGAAGCCGGTGGGCATGAACGTCATCGTCGAGCGCTCCTCGAAGGTCTACGAGGAGCGCATGCAGCGCTACGTGGATCTGGCGCTCGAGGAGGGTGTGCGCTTCTTCATCACCTCGCTCGGCAACCCGCGCTGGGTGGTGGAGAAGGCCCACGGCGCGGGCGGCCTGGTCTTCCACGACGTCACCGAGCGCAAGTGGGCCGAGAAGGGCTTGGCCGAGGGCGTGGACGGCCTGATCGCGGTCAACAACCGCGCCGGCGGCCACGCCGGGCCGAAGAGCGCCGAGGCCCTGCTCGAAGAGCTGGCACCGTTCGGCGTGCCGGTGGTCTGCGCCGGCGGCATCGGCAGCGAGCAGGACTTCGTGCGCGCCCTCGAGCTCGGCTACGCCGGGGTGCAGATGGGCACCCGCTTCATCGCCACCGTGGAGTGCAGCGCGCACGAGGACTACAAGCGCGCCATCCTCGATGCCGAGGAGGAGGACATCGTGCTCACCGAGCGGCTGACCGGCGTGCCGGTGGCGGTGATCAAGACCCCCTACGTCGAGCGCCTCGGCACCCGGGCGGGGCCGATCGCCCGCTTCCTGCTCAAGGGCCGGCGCACCAAGCACTGGATGCGGCTGCTCTACACCGTGCGCGCCTTCCGTGGCCTCAAGAAGGGCCTTCACCGGGCCGACGTCTACCGCGACTACCTGCAGGCGGGCAAGAGCGTCGCCGGCATCCACGCCATCGAGCCGGCGGGCGAGATCGTGCGGCGGTTCAAGGAGGCGGCGGAGCGGGCGGCCTGAGCGAGTGCAGGCTTACTCGGGGCTGACAGGGCCACGAGACGGTCCACCAGCTCATCTCTGAATCTCGCCAGCTCGACCGCCTTCTCGTGGGCCCACCCAGAGTTCTGCGCCACCACCTCGACCGGGAAAGACCGCAGGACCCAGGCGAGCGTCGGGGGTGAGAAGCCACCATCCTTGCGCGGAGCGTCCTTGAGGCCTTGTGCCAAGTCTTCCCCAGCTTCGAGCAGGGACCTGAGATCCTGAAGATCTCGGACCTCTGCTCTTCCGAGCAGCGTGCAGAGCTTGTTGACCAGGATCTCGTGGCGAGAATCCTGCACCCTCGCCGAGCCGATCGGGTGGGCCTCCAGCACACGCACCTGGATGGGCGCGAGGCTAGCGCCAGACATGCCCCTGCCGCTCCCACGTGTCGAACAGCCAGGTCCAGAACTCGCGGGTGTTGCCGAGGTACATGTTGAGCTTGGGCCACAGGCTGCGGATCATTCCCGGCGACACGAACTCGAAGGCGTCGTCAGGCTTGGCCTGGCGCATCAGCTTGCCAACGAAGTAGGCGCGGACGTCGCTGTCGGGATGGACCAGGGCCTCCTTGAACGCCTCCAGGGTCATGTCCTGATCCCACAGGAAGTAGGGCCTTCCCTGTGGATCGACCAGCAGATGCTTGGGAGTGGGGCTGAGCATGGCTCGATCATTCTAGCGAAGCGCGCTCCGGGCCCTCCGCCTACATCCCCAGCCTCTCCGCCAGCACCTCCGCCAGCGCCGCGTTGCTCGACAGCACGGCCTCGCGAAACGCCGTGTCGAGGGGCGCGCCGCCGCGGGTGCGGAAGGCGCCGCCGGCCTCCTCGACGATCACCTTGATCGCCGCCACGTCGTGGAGCGCGATGGCGGCCTCGAACATGGCGTCGCAGCGACCTTCGGCGACCAGCATGTGGCCCCACCAGTCGCCGAAGCCGCGGGTGCGGCCGGCCTCCGCGACCACGGCGGAGAAGCGCTCCCACAACCCGCCTTCTTGGATGCGCCGCAGGCCCCCGTGGGTCAGGAAGGCGCGGCCGAGGTCCGCGGTGGTGCTCACCTGAAGCCGGCGGCGCCGGGAGCTCTCGAGCGCGGTGCCCGCCCCGGCGAAGGCCCCGGAGCCTCGCGCCGCCCACCAGGTCTCGCCCAGGGCTTCTTCGGCGAGGCGAGCGCCGCTGCCGAGATCCGGCGCGCCGGTGCCAAGGGCCGGCGCGTGCACGGCGCCGAGCACCAGCTCGCCGTCGAGCTCGAGGGCGATCAGCACGGCGAAGAACGGCAGCCCGGCGACGAAGTTCTTGGTGCCGTCGATGGGGTCGATGATCCAGCGGTCGCGGGCGTCTCCCTCCGGCGGGTACTCCTCGCCAATGAGGCCGAGCTCGGGCGTGGCCCCGCGCAGCGCCTCGCGGATCGCCGCCTCGCTGTCGCGGTCCGCCACGGTCACCGGCGAGGCGTCGGCCTTGTGCTCGACCCTGAGCCCGGGCGAGCGGAAGTGTAGGCGCTGGATCGCGCCGGCGCGCCGGGCGGCGGCCAGGGCGGCGGCGAGAAAGCGGTCGTGGTCGGCGGCGGAGAGGGCCATGGTGATGAGCTCGCGAGCAGACTACCCGACGTAGAATGCCGGGCGCGAATCCGGCGACATAGAGGAGGCGGCGTGCTGGGAACTTGCGGAGTTGTGGCGATGCTTTTCGGGGCACTGCTGCTGCCCGGGCTCGATGCTCCCGCCAACGCCGCCGAGAAGGCGGCGCCGTTGGTCATTGGCGAGACCTTCACGCTGGATTCCAGGATCCTGGGCGAGACCCGACGCATCAATGTCTATCTGCCGCCTGGCTATGCGGAGTCGCCCGCTGGACGGGTCCCCGTGCTCTACATGCCGGATGGCGGCCTGGCCGAGGACTTCCTGCACGTGGCCGGCCTGGTGCAGATCGGCGCGACCAACGGGACGATGCGCCCCTTTCTGTTGGTGGGAATCGAGAACACCGAGCGTCGTCGCGACCTTACCGGCCCGACCAAGAACGAGGAGGACAAGAAGATCGCGCCACGCGTGGGAGGGTCCGCGGAGTTCCGCCGCTTCCTCCGCGACGAGCTGATGCCGCGGGTGCGCGGGCGCTATCGCACGACCGGCGAGACGGCGATCGTCGGTGAGTCGCTCGCCGGGCTGTTCGTGGTGGAGACGTTCCTGACGGAGCCCGAGCTGTTCGACACCTACATCGCCATCGATCCCAGCCTCTGGTGGAACGATCGAGGTTCGATCCTTGGCGCGGCGGAGCGCCTGCGGTCGCGGCCGGGCCTGGAGAAGACCCTCTACTTTGCGAGCAGTGACGAGCCGGGGATCGTGAAGACCGCCGAGGAGCTGGCGCAGGTGCTGAGCCAACATGCGCCGCCGCGGCTGCATTGGCACTACGAGCGGATCCCGGCCGAGAAGCATTCGACGATCTTTCATCCGGCGGCGCTGAGGGCGTTCCGTGCAGAGCTCGGCCCGCGCCCGGCTGCGAGTTCTTTCAGATCCTGCTCTTGTACACCCGCAACGACAGCCACGAGCCCGTGACTTTGCTCCAGCCGGTGTAGGCGAAGACCGCCGCCGCCAGCGCCTCGAGCAGCACGATGGCCTCCGGCCGCCAGAGCACGGCGAGGCCGGCCTCGACGCGCGGGGCGAGCGGTCCGGGCGCGGGCAGCAGCGCGGCGAGCAGCCACGAAGCCGGCACGCAGGCGATGGCCATGGCCTGGTAGGCGGTGATCCTGCCGCCGCCGCGGTGGTCGCAGCGCAGGGTCTCCGAGTAGACCCGCCAGAGCTGCGAGCCGGCGATCGCCAGCAGGAATGCGACCCGGGGCAGCCCGGCGAGGAAGAAACCCATCGCGGTGAGGCCAAGGATGCCCAGCGCCACGGCGGAGTGCGCCTGGATCGGCACCACGGCCACGCCCTCGAGCCCCGAGGCGTAGGCGATCTTCTTGGTGGCGCCGCGGAACACGAAGGGCAGGGTGCCGAAGGCGCGCCGCGCCGCGGGCCCGAGATCGGCGACCCGCCTGCCGTAGCAGCAGCCGAAGCTGATGCAGGCCAGGCGCCCCACCGACTCCCCCAGCACGTAGGCCACGGCGAGCGCCGCCAGCACCACGAGCCCGTTCGCGCCGCCGGCAGCCGGCCCGGGATCGCCGGCCGTGGGAAGGAGCGGCCCGGCGCCGATCGCGGCCGGGCCCAGGCCGGCAGCGACGAGGGGCGCCGCCAGCAGCGTGGCGAAGACCGCGGCCCCCACGCTCGAGGTGTGCTTCTTGCCCTCGACCCACCGCGCCAACAGGCGCGAGGCCGCGAAACCCAGGCCGAGGATGGCGAGGCCGAGGCCGGCGATAGCCCCGCCCGCTGCTCCCACCGAGCCCAGCAGCAGCGCGAACACCATCGCCGCCAACCCGCAGGCGAGCGCGTTGAAGGCGCCGTACCAGGTGAGGTTGGCGGCGCGGAAGCGGCCGCCCGGGGTCTCGCGCAACGGCACCGCCGCCAGCACCTGCCAGCGGGCCGCGGGCAGGTGGCGGAAGGCCCAGGCGTAGAGCGTGGCCAAGGCGAGCGCGAGGCAAACGACGAGCAGCGCCGCGGCGGTCATGGGTTTCTCCTTTCCAGGGGCCAGGCAATGGCCGAGCGCACCGCCACCTCGGTCTCGACCAGCGGCTGGCCGAACCCGCGGGCCAGCGCGCTCGCCACGTCGGTGCGGAGGGCATTGGCCGCGAGGTCGGCGGCCGGCTCGACGCGGCCGGGCTCGAAGAGCAGCACTACGGTGCTGCTCCCCGGCCGGAACAGGCTCTTCGGGCTCCCCCGCGCGACGAAAGCGTCGGGGAGAGCGGGGGCGGGGTCCTCGTAGCGCTCGCGGCTGGTGGCCTGCACCACCTCGCCGATCATCAGCGCCACCACCTCGATCATCGCCACCCGGCCCACGCCCGTGCCGCCCGGCACGTCGGTGTCGACCACCGCCACCGTGCGGCGGTTTTTCGAAAACGGCGTCGCCAGCTCGACCACGGCGCGGGGATGGCAGGAGTGGTAGGCGCCATCGAGCGCGTAGAGGTCGACCACCGTGCCGGCCACCGGCCAGTGGTTGTAGTGGTACTTCTCCGGGGTCAGGCGGCAGACCGCGGCCTCGCCGCCGGCGAACCGGATCGACCACTCGCGCCGATCCGGCCCCAGCAGCTCTTCCAGGGTGAAGAGCTTGCCCTTCAGGAAGAGCGCCGAGCCGGGCGCCAGCGAGGCCACCGCCACCCGCGCATCGCAGGGCGAGACCACGGCGGTGGGGTCGTCCGGCAGCGGCCGGCATTCCCAATAGCGGATCTGGCGCTCGAAGATGCGGCGCGGCGTGGTGAAGCTCTCCGGCGGGCCAACACACTCGCCGAGGTCCACGCCGCAGCGGCGCAGAAAGCCCCGGTTGCCCAGCAGGCGGGGGGCCAGCGGCAGGTCGAAGTTGAGCAGCGCCAGCAGGCTCGAGGCGCGCCGCGAGGTGGCGGCGGCGAGCAGCCACGGCGCCCTTTCCCTCGCCCGCGAGTACAGGAAGCGGACCAGGCGGTCGCCGAACAGCCGCTCGTCTACGATGCCGCCGGTTGCGCGATCCACGTACTGGTGGGCTCGCATTCGACCTCCCTCTCGCGGCTTGCCGGCTCCGCACCGGCGGGCGTCCGCGCGCCGCGGCCGGCCCCGGCTTCGGCGCCGACCAGATCCTCACTGCGCACTTCAGTCAGGACCACCAGCTCGATCCAGGCACGCAGTCGCCCGAGCTGCGGGCGGCGGGAATCGAGCTGTTCGCTCGCCGACTCCAGGAAGGCATCGACCGTCGCCAGGCCGAGCAGCCGCGAGAGCTCCCGCGCCAGCCGGGGGTCGCCCTCGGCGCGCCGCGCCAGCGCCCGTAGCTCCTCGGCGAAGAGCTCGCACGCCTCGGCGAGCTGCCGCCGGCGCAGGGAGCCACGGTAGAAGCGCTCGGCCGCGGCGTTGAACCGCGCCGCGTCGAGTCCCCAGGGCGAGCGCTCGCCCGCCTCGCCGAGGGCGCCGGCCAGCAGGCGCCCGGTAGCCGACCGCTGCGGATCGCTCAGGCGCCGCCGGAGGTCGGCGAGCAGGCCCTCGCAGCCGCACGCCTCCACCAGGTCTCGCGCCTCGAGATCCAGCAGGCGCAGCAGCGAGCGCTGGAACTCGGCGAGCGGCACGCGAAGGAAGCCCGGGTAGCGGCGGCTCTGCCGCACCTTCTCGCTCGCCTCCACCAGCTCGGCGAGGAAGCGGTTCGGCGTCGAACGGCGAACATAGAAGGTGGGCACCCCGGCCGCGGCGCAGAAGAAAGCCTGCCGGCGCTCGCTCTCGACCTCCGGTGAGTCGGGGATGTGCTGGTGGGTGAGCCGCCCGTCGGCGATTGCCTTGTAGGCGAAGGCGAGGATCAGGGCCTGCAGCTCGACCGCCGGCGCCAGGTCGCCCGCGAAGCTCTCGAACAGCGAGTAGTGACGGCCCTCGAAGCCACCGAAGCCGTGGTGCGCGACCTCCCGTGCCCGCAGCGGCAGGTAGAGCGCCATGCGGCCGTCGATCACCCCCAGCGAGTCGAGGTCCTGCTTGAGGCGCTCCTGGTTGCCCAGCCGGCCGTCGAGGCCGGGCGAGGTCTCGGTCGAGAGCAGCGCCACCGGGTAGTCGATCAGCCGCTGGTCCGGCACCCAGTCCCCGGCGAGGCCCAGGGTGCGGGCCAGCGCCCGGTCCAGCAGAGCCGGGCCGAACGGCGTCAGCGAGCGGCCGAGCACGCGGTTCCTGGCCTTGCCCTGCCAGCGCCGCCACACCATGCGCAGGTGGGTGAAGTCGAGCTCGTGGGAGAGGAAGCCCAGCACCACCTCGGGGTGGAAGTCCGCGAAGTCGAGGCGGTAGGGCGCCG
>JBIOYC010000155.1:0-11247 GCA_044869955.1 Thermoanaerobaculia bacterium
CGACCCCGAGCCCCCCGACCAGCAGACCGTAGAGGCCCTCATCGCCCGCGCCCGCGAAGGCTCACCCACGGTTCATTGACGGCTCCGCCACGCCCGGGGTGCGCCTCCCGCCCCGGGCCACCAGCCACACCCCCGCAAGCACCACCAGGCCGCCCAGCAGCAGGCCGGAGGACGGTTTCCTGCCGAGCCACAGCCACTCCGAGAGGATCGCCAGGGGCGGGTTCAGGAAGGTGAAGGAGGAGGCGGTGGTCGCCGGCAGGGCTTCGAGGGCGATCGACCACAGCCAGTAGCCGAGCAGGGTGCAAGCGATCGAGAGGAAGGCGATCGCCAGATAGCGCTCGAGGGGCCAGGCGAGCACCTTCGCCCACAGCCCAGGGTGGAGGGCCGCCAGAGGCAGCACCGGCAGGCCGGCCACCGCGAGGGTGATCAGGGTCAGGTGGAAGGGGGAGAAGCGGCCCACCACCGGCTTCGACATCACCGTGTAGGTGGCCCAGGAAATCGGCGCGCCGAGCAGCACCACGGCGTCGAGCCAGTAGGCCGGCTCAAGCGCCCGGCCGGCGCCGCGGGTGACCACCAGATAGAGCCCGGCGAAGGCGACCAGCAGGCCGGAGGCCTTGCGCAGGCTGGGCCGCTCCTGGCCGAGCAGGGCCGTGAGCACGAAGGTCCAGGTCGGGTTGCCCGCGACCACCAGCGACGCCGTGCCGGGCGGCACCCGGTTCTGGCCGAAGCCGAAGGCCAGGTTGTAGGTCCACACCGAGAACAACGAGAGCAGCAACAGCCGCCCCGGCTGCTCGGCGACCACCCGCCGAGCCGTGCCGCGGGCGCGGCGGTCGAGGCCGAGCCACAACCAGGCCGCCACGGCCACCGGCAGGAAGCGGGCGAGGACGAACTCCAGCGCGTCCAGCCGCTGCTCCGCCGGCACGTCCTCCCCCACCAGCACGCGGGTGGCGACGAAGGAGCTCGACCAGACCAGGAAGGTCAGGACGAGCAACAGATAGGCGCGGCCGTGGGTCAAGCGTCACCCTGTCGGCTCACCGCCGGCGGTTCGCTTCGAGCACCGCAGCCATGCCCGGAGGGACGGTCGAGGAGCGGAGAAGCGAGCCGCTGGCGGTGCAAATCGGGGCTGCTCATCTCGCCTTCACCGCCGTCCACACCTCGTCGTAGAGCCTGGTGGCCTCGCCGACGTCCTCCAGGTACTCGAGCTTCGCCATCACCTCGGGCGGCGGGTAAATCGCCGGGTCGTTGCGGTCCACCTCGCTGATGAAGGCCATCGCAGCCTGGTTCGGCGTGGGATAGCGGTTGAAGCTCGACAGCTGGGCGCCGATCCGCGGCTCCAGGAGGAACTGGATGAAGCGGTGGGCGGCGTCGGCATGGGGCGCCCGCTTGGGGATCACCATCGCGTCCACCCACACGATCGAGCCCTCGACCGGCACGGCGAAGCCCAGCCCCTCGTCCTCGTCCAGCCCCCGCAGGGCGTCGCCGTTGTAGGCGATGGCGAAGTCCGCCGCCCCGGCCAGCACCTTGTTCTTGCCACCCACCCCTCCCTCGAAGCCGACGAAGCGGGGGCTCTTCTTCGCCGCCAGCACCTTCTCTCCTGCCGCCTGGATGGCGGTCGGATCACGGCCGTTGACCGAGCCACCGGCGGCCTTCTGCGCCACCCCGAGCATGTCCCGCATCGAGTCGATGAGCAGGAACGGCCCTTTCTGTTTCGTCGGGTCGAATAGCAAAGACCACGACACCGGCGCGTCCCCCAGCTTGTCCTTGCGGTAGATCACCCCCACCGTGCCCCACTGGTAGGGCAGGCTGTAGCGGCTGCCGCGGTCGTAGGGGGGATCGACGAAGAGCTCGGCGACGTTGCCGGCGTTCGCGATCTTGCTCCGATCGAGGGGCTGGAGCAGGCCCTGCTCGGCGAGCACCGGTACGGCGGAATCGGAGACCACCAGCAGGTCGTACTGGCTGTCCGCCCCCTGCTTGAGCTTCGCCTCCATGTCCTCGGTGGCCTCGTAGACGTCGATCTTCACCTCGATGCCCGTCTCCTCCTGGAAGGCCGCGGGAATCGCCGGATCGATGTACTCGGACCACATGTAGACCACCAGCCTCTGGGGCGGTGCGGCCTTGTCGCCGCCACATGCGGCCAGAGCCAGGACCGATAGGGCCGAGGTGAGGAAAGACCTACGCGGCATGGGCTGGCTCCTTCCCGGGACGGGAGAGACGCTCGGCGGCGGCCACCGCGAGCACGGTGACCACGACGATCAGGGTGGAGAGGGCGTGGATCTGGGGCGAGACTCCCCGGCGCACCGAGGCGTAGATGTAGATCGGCAAGGTCGTCGAGCCGGGCCCGGCGGTGAAGAAGCTGACCACGAAGTCGTCGAGGGAGAGGATGAAGGCGAGCAAGGCCCCCGCCGCCACCCCCGGCGCCAGCAGGGGCAACGTCACCCGCCGAAACAGCCCCCAGCCGCTGGCGTAGAGATCCCGCGCCGCCTCCTCGTAGACGGCGCCGACGGCGGCCAGCCGGCTGCGCACCACCAGGGTCACGAAGGCGACCTCGAAGGTGACGTGGGCGAGGACCATGGCCAGCATCCCGGGCTCGAAGACCGCCGAGATCGTGCGCAGGGCGCCGAGCGCGGTGACCGCCGCCAGGGCGAAGAGAATGTCCGGCGTCACCACCGGTAGGTCGATCAGGGCCTCGATCGCCCGGTTCGCCCGCCCCCGCGGCCAGGGGCAGCGCTCGAGGCCCAAGGCCAGGGCGGTGCCCAGGACGGTGGCGATGGCGGTCGACACCAGGGCCAGGACCAGCGTGTTGCGGGTCAGCTCGAAAAAGGCCGGGTCGGCGAAGAGCTGGCGATACCAGCCCAGGGTGAAGCCCCGCCAGACCAGGCCGTGGCGGGTGGCGTTGAGCGAGAAGGCCGCCACCGCCACCAGGGGCAGGTAGAGGAAGGCGATCACCCCGTAGGCCACGAGGGCCGTGCCCGGCCGCCTCAAGCCAGACTCCCCGCCGTGCCCTTCTTGCGCACCAGCCACCAGGCGGCGAGGGTCAGCACCACCAGGGCGAGGCCGAGCGCGGCGCCGAAGGGCCAGTCCCGGCTGGCCCCGAACTGCTGCTGGATGACGTTGCCGATCAGCCAGTAGCGGGCTCCCCCCAGGAGGTCCGGTACCACGAACATGCCCAGGGGGGGCACGAAAGTGAGGAAGGCGGCGGTGGTCAGGCCGGGCAGGGTCAGGGGCACGATCACCCGCCGGAACACCCGCCAGCCGGGGGCGTAGAGGTCGCGCGCGGCCTCGAGCAGGGCCGGGTCCAACCGCTCGACGTTGCTGTAGAGGGGCAGCACGGCGAAGGGCAGGGCCGCCGAGATCAGCCCCACGTAGGTGGCGAAGGCGCCCGGGAAGAGGCCCGCCTGTGCATCGATCAGCCCCAGCCAGCGGGCGAGGCGTGCCGGCGGCAGGGCCGGGGCGAAGATCAGCATCCAGCCATAGGTGCGGATCACCAGGTTGGTGGCGAAGGGGATCAGCACCAGCGCCAGCCAGAAGGAGCGGCGCCGGGGCGCGCGCGAGGCGATGAAAAAGGCCACCGGATAGGCCAGGCCGAGGGCCACCAGGGTGGTCACCCCGGCCACCACCACGCTGCGCACCAGGATGCGGAGGTAATCCGCGGTCCAGCCGAAGGAGCCGAAGCCGAGCAGACGCGCGAAGTTGTCGAACGTCAGTCGCCAGACGATCTCGCCGTGGGCGCCGCGAGAAAGAAAGGCCAGACCGAAAAGCAGCAGCCCCGGGATGGCCAGGAACGCGGCCAGCCAGATCGTCCCCGGCAGGGTGAGGGCCAGACGGAGGGGCCGCCGGACCCCTTCAGTCAACGAGCACCTCGAGGTCGTCCACCGGCAGCTCGATCCAGATCTCCTGGCCGGGGACCAGGGGCTCGAGCGGCAGCGTGCGCACCCGCAGCGGCATGGGCGCCAGCCACAGGTCCAGACAATCGCCGCGGAAGACCGCGTCGGTGACTTGCGCCGAGAAGCCGTTCTCCGGCGAGGCCGGCCGCTCCGGGCTGACCCGGATGCGCTCCGGGCGGATCGCCACCAGCCCCTCGCGCCAGGGCGGACGCTGGCGCACGGCGAGGGTGCCCCAGGCCGCCTGGACGTGACCGTTGCT
Source organism: Thermoanaerobaculia bacterium (assembly GCA_044869955.1). Lineage (GTDB taxonomy): Bacteria > Acidobacteriota > Thermoanaerobaculia > Multivoradales > SZUA-115 > CALMKX01. The sequence goes on from JBIOYC010000155.1 coordinate 4,144, forward strand.
GCCGTCGCTCGCGACCGGGATCAGGTTGGCGGCACCCAGGAACTCGGCCACGAAGCGGGTGCGAGGGCGCTCGTAGACCTCGCGCGGCGACCCGAGCTGCTCGATTCGCCCCCCGCGCATGACCAGGATGCGGTCCGACACCACCATCGCTTCGTCCTGGTCGTGGGTGACCAGGATGAAGGTGCGCGACAGGGTGCGTTGCAGCCGCCGCAGCTCGAGCTGGAGCTGCGAGCGCAGCCTGGCATCGAGGGCGGACATCGGCTCGTCGAGCAGCAGCACCTCGGGCTCGTTGACCAAGGCCCGGGCCAGGGCCACACGCTGCTTCTGGCCGCCGGAAAGCTCGTTCGGCCGGCGGCAGCCGAGGTCGGAGAGCTCGAGGAGGGCCAGGGTGCTCTCGACCCGGCGCTCGATCTCGGGCCGGGGGAAGCGCCGCGACTCGAGCCCGAAGGCGACGTTGCCCGCCACCGAGAGATGGGGAAAGAGGGCGTAGCTCTGGAAGACGGTGTTGACCGGCCGCTGGTGGGCCGGTGCTCGAGTGACGTCCCGGCCGTCGAGGCGGAGGGTGCCGGTGTCGGGCTGCTCGAGCCCGGCGATCAGGCGCAGGAGGGTGGTCTTGCCACAACCCGAGGGACCGAGCACGGTCAGCAGCTCGCCGGCCTCGACCGCGAGCGACAGATCGCGCAGGACCTGGGTCGAACCGAAGGACTTCGACAGGCCTTCGAGATCGAGGCGCCCAACCGGTGCGGGAGAATTCACGAGCGGGAAAGTGTAGCAACTATGCCCAGCGCGGTCAGGGCGGGAGCCTGGCCTCTTCGAGGGGCAGGAGGGGAACACTTCGGCCGGCCCAGAAAGCAGCCAGCTCGGGGGCGGGGGGCTCGCTCCCGGCCAGCAGCCAGGCCCGCAGCCGCCCGGCCGGGGAGAGGCGCCAGCGCCGCGGGGAAAGGTCGAAGGCGGTGGCGCGGCTCCACTCCGAGAGCTCGGCGGCGGTCCCCGCGAGCACCGTCGCCCGCGCCCAACGGGCGGTGGCGAGGCCGGCCGCCGCCCGCGGCTCGAGCAGCACGGCCGCGCCGGTCACGGTGGCCCAGTCGAGCAGGCGCGCCACCACGGCATCGGCGAGGGACCCCGCCACCACCGTCACGTCCCGTTCCGGCCCGGGCCCCAGCCTCTCGGCTAGCTGGAGGGCTGCCCGAGAGCGCGGATCCGCTCCCGAGGTGCCAGGCACTTCGGGCGCGAGCAGGCTCCCCCGCCACCCGGTGAGGTTGGCCGGCGGCGGCGAGGGCAGCTCCCAGGGCTCACCGCCCTCGGGCACCGCCGCGTGGCCGCCCTCGGGCACCGCCTCGTGGCCGGAGGCCCGGATCGCCAACTCCGCCACCACGGCGGCCACGGAGAGAGTCGTCGGCAGAGCGAGCCGGGCTCCGGCCGGCGTCTTGCTCAGATCCTCGGCCGCCAGCTCCACCCACCGCGCCACCGAGGCGAACGAGTACCACTGCCAATCCAACCCTTTCGGCTCAAAAAGCCAGGGCTCGGCGGGACGCTCGGCGACCTGGGTGAGGAGGGCGGCGAGGAGGCTCGACACGAGGCGGGAGCCTAGCAGGGCGCCGGCCCTGAGAGCCTGCTACGCTGCCGTATCGTGACCTCCAGATCCCTGCTCGGCCTGGCGCTCGGCGCCGCCCTCCCCCTCTTCGCCCTCTCCTGCTTCGAGCCGCCGGTGGCCGAGGAGATGCGGCTCGAGTTCCTGGCCAACGGCGCCGTGGCGATCGGCGTGACGGTGGAGATCGCCGGGCCGGAGGGGCAGGGCAACCCGGCCCTCGAGCGCCGCCTCGAAGCCCTGCGCCGGGAGCTGACCGAGGGCACCGACCCCTGGTCGGCACGCTTCGCCGCCCTGGACGCCGATGCCGAGCGTTCCGGCTGGGAGAAGCGCCTCGGCCGCCTCACCCGCGCCGAGCGGTCGGCCGTGGTCCTCGAGCCCGAGAAGCTCTCGAGCTTCTTCCGCGACGCGGTCGTGCGGGTGCTCTACACCGTCTCCGCCGACCAGCGCCGGGCCGAGCTCTCGATCGTGCCCGGCCCGGCCACCCGGGCCAGCCGGGCCGAGCGCCGCCGGGTCGAGCAGGCCCTCGCCGACTGGAGCGAGGCGATTGCGCGCTACCTCGGAGCGGCGCGCGCGCTCTGGAGCTACCTCGAGGACCATCCCGAACGCGACCGCACCGTGCTGGGTGCCCTTTTCGACGACCTGCTGGCCGAAGAGGTGAAGGCCGGTCTGCCTCCCCTCACCCCGGACGAAGAGGCGCTGGTCGAGGCGCTCGGGGAGCGCATGGGCGAGGTCTGGCAAGTGCTGCTGGTGCCCGACGGCGACGATCACTCCCTGGACGAGCTGTCGCGCCGGGTCTACGACCCCTTCCCCGCTCCCCTCTCGGTGCGCCTGCCCGGCCCGGCGGAGGCGGTCGAGGGCTTCGAGGCCGAGCCGGACGGGGAGCTGCGGGTGCCCGGCCTCGGCTTCTGGGCGGCGCTCTCGAGGCTCGAGGAGCGCTGGATCGCCCCCGATCCCCTGCTGCTCTACGTGCGCCACAAGAGCGCGGGGACCGAGCTCGACCTCGACGCCCTGCTGGGCTCGCCCCGCCGGGTGGCCGGCGAGATCGAGCTGCCAGCGCGGGAAGCGGTACGCGAGGGCATCGAGGAGGGCCTCCGCCCGGCAGCCCTCTACGGCGCCGTCTGGGCGGTCGACCCCGAGGCCGAGCCGGCCCTGCCGTGGCAGCGTTCGGAGCCCTGAACGTCGGCACAGATCCTGCTACCCTGTGGCTTCATGGCAAGCTCCAAGCTCCCTGCCGCGCTCGTCGTCTCCCTCGCCTGCCTGTTCGCCTCCACCACCTCCGCGCAGACCATCCTGGACCCGGATCTCTTCGGCAAGAGTCTCGAGGTCGCCCGCCAGGCCCTCGAGCATTTCGGCCCGGGCAAGGACGACGCGGAGGCCGAACGGGTGGCCGACATCGGGTACCGGGTGGCTCAGGAGTCCAACTTCGACCGCGTTCCCTTCACCTTCCACGTCGTCGAGATGTCGGCTCCGAACGCCTTCGCCCTGCCGGGAGGACAGATCTTCGTCACCACCGGCATGCTGCGCATGGGCATCAGCGACGACATGCTGGCCGGCCTGCTCGGCCACGAGATCGGCCACGTGGTGGAGCAGCACGGTATGAAGATGGAGCGCCGCGCCACCCTCCTGCAGGTGCTCTCCCAGGCCCTGGTGGTGGGCGCCCTGGTGGGCGCGAGCAACAGTGGCCGCGGGAATGGCGACGGCCTCCAGGCCCCCTACGATCCCCGGGTGGGCTACGACGACCCCCGCGCCGAGATGGTGCAGGGAGTGGCGGCGAGCACCCTCGCCCTCTCCGAGCTGCTCTTGCGCAGCTACAGCCGTGACTTCGAGCGCGAGGCCGACGACGAGGGCCAGCGCTACGCCGCCGCGGCCAGCTTCACCCCCGAGGGCACTCGCGATCTGATGGCGCTGATGCGCGAACGGCTGCCCCAGTCCAAAGACTTCGGCTACTGGCAGACCCACCCCTTCTTCGAGGAGAGGGTGCGCGGCGCCGAGGTGCGGGCCGGGCTGCTGACCCGCCAACCCCCCAAGTCAGCGGACGCCTACCGGGCTCGCACGCAGCAGGTGCTGCTGCAGTTCGCCAAGACCGGCAAGGTCAAGCCCGAGACCGCAGCCCTGCTCGAGACCCAGGCCCTCACCGCCTGGCCGAAGGGCTCCGAGGCCGACCAGATCCGCCTCGCCCGCCTCCACACCGCCCGCAAGGAGGTGCTGGACGTCGCGGCTCTCGAGCGCGACTACGGCAAGCTGCTCGAGCGCTACCGCTCGGAGCTGGCCCGGGTCCAGCGGCTGGACCCCGCGAGCTCTCTGCCGGCCAGCCTCGGCACCGAGATCACCGAGCTCGAGGCTGGCCGGGCCGAGGCATATCCCAAGGCGGTCGAGGTGGTCCAGGGTGGGGTCTGGGAAACGCCTTTCCTCGAGCGGTTCCTCTCGAACTACCCGCAGGCGCCGGAGGCCCCCAAGGTGGCCCTGGCCCTGGGCGATGCCAAGAGCCGCCTGGGCAAGCCGGCGGAGGCGGTGCGCCACTACCTCGCGGCCCTCGAGCTGGGCCAGGGAGCCCCCGAAGGCCAGCGGGCCCTGGCCGGCCTCAAGGTGCTGGCCTCCCTGCTGGAGGACCTGGCCGCCCTCGAGGAGCTGGCCCGCCAGGAGGACGATCCCGGCCTCGCCAGCCTCGCCCGCGAGCGTCTGGCCTCGGTCGCCGGCAGCTACAAGGACCTCGCCAACGGCTCCGAGTACCTCAGGCAGTATCCCCAGGGCCACCACGCGGAGCCGGTCGCGGCCCGCCTGGAGGTGATCGCCGACCAGCTGTATACCGAGGTGGTGCTCTACCAGGGCATCGGCGACAGCGTGAAGGCCCTGGACCGCATCCAGCAGATCCTCACCCACGCCCCCACCTCCCGGGCGGCCGCCCGGCTGCGGGAAGGGGCGGTGGTCAGCAGCGCTTCGTGAGAGGATCCCGCCCGATGCGCGCCCCCCTCGCCGCCGCCCTCGCTGCCCTGATCCTGGTCCCGGCCTGCCTGACTCGCGCGGCGAGGGCAGACGACGCTCCACGGCCGGTGGAGAGCCGGCACCTCAAGGTGGCCGGCATGGACCTCCACCTGCTCGCCGCCGGCCCGCCGGAGGGCGTGACGGTGGTGCTGCTGCACGGGGCTCGCTACCAGGCCGAGACCTGGCGCGAGCTGGGGACGATCGAGGTCCTCGCCCGTGCCGGCTACCGGGTGCTCGCCCTCGACCTGCCGGGCTCGGGCGAGTCCGGTCCGGCCAAGGGCTCTCCCGCCGATCTGCTGCCAACCGTCCTGCCGCTGCTGGCCGGGGAGCCGGTGGTGGTGGTGGCGCCTTCCCTGGCCGGGACCTATGCCCTGCCCCTCGCGGCCGACCGCCCCGACGCCCTGGCGGGCCTGGTGGTGATCGCCCCGGCCGGCGTCAAGGAGCAAGCTCCGCGGCTGGCGGGCTCGAGCCTCCTCGCCCTGATCCTCTGGGGGGAGAAGGACCCCCACCCCCCCTCCCAGGCGAACGACCTGGCGAAGGCCCTGGTGAACAGCCGCAAAGTCATCTTCCCCGGCGCCGGGCACGCCGCTTACCTGGAACAACCCGCGCTCTTCCATCAGGAGCTGCTCGCCTTCCTGGACGTCGTGCGAGCGCGGATGCGCTGAGCTCCTTCTTCTTTCCTCCGAGGTTTCCGTGGCCAGCAAAACCAAGCAAGACCGCAGCATCAGCAACGTCCTGCCCAAGCGCAAATCCCCCGTGACCGCCCCTCGCCAGGTGGCGCGGGTGGGCCGCAACGACGCCTGCCCCTGCGGCAGCGGCAAGAAGTTCAAGGACTGTCATGCCAGCGAGGGGGATGCCTACCTCCAGGAGCTCGCCGCCGAGCAGCTGCGCGAGCAGTTGAAGGCCGAGCGCGAGCGGTTGAAGGCTGCCGGTGTGCCTTGGTACAAGCGCCTCTTGCTGCGCGCCTGAGGGCGCTCGAGCTCTTCGCCGGCATCGGCGGCTTTGCCACGGCCCTCGGTGAGAGGGCGGAGGTGGTGGCCGCCCTCGACATCCACCGCGGGGCCCTCGCGGTCTACGCGGCGAACTTCCCCCACCCGGTGCGCGCCGTGACCCTCGAGTCCCTGCCCGCGACCGAGGTGGCCGCCTACCACGCGGACCTCTGGTGGCTGTCGCCGCCCTGCCAGCCCTTCACCGCGCGGGGCCTGGGCAGGGACCTGGAGGATCCGCGCTCGCGGGCCCTCTTCCACCTGATTCCGATCCTCGGAGAGCTGCGGCCGCGATTCGTGGCCCTGGAGAACGTGCCGGGCTTCGTCGGGTCGCGAGCCCGGGCTCGGCTCCTCGCCACCCTGGAGGCTGCCGGTTACGAATGGGCAGAGCACGTGCTCTGCCCCAGCGAGCTGGGGGTGCCCAACCGCCGCCGGCGCTACTACCTGGTGGCTGCCCTCGGGGGCAATCTGCTGCCCCTGCCGGCGGCGCCCGTCGAGCCCAAGCCACTGGCCTCCTACCTCGACGCGGAGCCCGAGGCCGAGCTGTGGATCGACCCCGATCTCGCCCGCCGCTACGAAGGCGCGCTCGACGTCGTCGATGCCGACGACCCCGAGGCCCGCACCGCCTGCTTCACCGCCGCCTACGGCCACTCCCCGGTGAGGAGCGGCTCCTACCTGGCCACACCCGCCGGCCTGCGCCGTTTCTCGCCCCGCGAAGTGCTGCGCCTGCTCGGCTTCCCGCAGGGCTACCGCCTGCCCCCCGAGCTGACCCGCCAGGCAGCCTGGCGCCTCGCCGGCAACAGCCTCTCGGTACCGGCCGTGCGCGCGGTGCTGGCGACCCTGCCTCCGATCGCAGCTTGGGCCGGGAGCGAGGGACCACGCAGGGGCACGCCCTGACGCTCTGCGCCTCGGAGATCGCCCCACGCAACATGCGGCTCCTCGACGAGGACCGGTGGTCCCCTGCGGGGCGTTGAGACGAGTCGCGAGACATCCCGAGGTGCCAGCCACTTCGGGAGGCACTTCCCCGAAACGGCTGCCACCTCGGGGAGGAAGCCTCAGAACCGGAAGCCCAACCCGAGGTGGCCGCCGAAGGCGAGGTAGTCGTCCACCGCGCCGCGGGCGCCGGAGACCCGGTCCACGAGCTGCCAGTCCGCGAAGTGCTGGTCCGCCCGCAGGGAAAACTCAAGGAACCAGTGGCTGCCGAAGCGGCGTTGGAAGCCGCCGAGGAGGGAGGCGATGATCTCGGTGTCCGCCTCGGTCTGGATGTCGAAGGTGCCCGAGCCCGCTAGGGGCCCTTGGGCGTCCGGCACGTCGATCGACGCCGCCCCCAGCCCCGCCCCCAGGAACCAGACCCAACGCCCACCGGGCCGCTCGAAATTGCGCCGCAGCTCGAGCTGGAAGACGGTGGCTTCGGCCACCACGTCGATGGGGTCCAGGCTCGGGTCCTGGCTCAGGCCGAGCAGACGCGCCGGTTGCTCGAAATCGTATTCGGTCTGATCCACCGAGAATCCCAGCGACCAGCGATCGCTCAGCTGGTAGCTGGCG
>JBIOYC010000156.1:0-11264 GCA_044869955.1 Thermoanaerobaculia bacterium
CCGCTGATCGTCGGCGCATACCTCTCGGGCCACTCGACTTGATCGATCACGACCCTCGAGCACTGTCACCCGGCAGCGCCATGGTCAGCTCGAGAGCCTGGTTCCGGCAGACCTCCCCCTCAGTCCAGCAACGTGGTGGTCTGCTCGATCCGCACGTTGCGTTTGGCCAGCTCGTCGAGGAACTCGCGGTAGACCGGGCCGGCGATGCCGTCCTCGGGCGCCACGATGCCGGTGCCGAGGATCTTGCCCTTCGCCAACAGCCGCACGGCGATCGCCGCCGGCAGCGAGGTGGTGCGCATCATCGCCGACAAGCCCAGCTCCGGGTGGCCCTGCTCCCACATGTAGTAGTCGATCCGCACCCGCCGGCCGTCGCGCCGGCCCCGGACCGTGTTGTACATCACGCAGACGTCGGTCTCGCCCGGGTTGGGCTTGAGCTTGGGCACCAGCAGGTTGTAGAGCAGGTGCCGGGGCACCACCTGGGCGCCGTCCACCGGTACTGGATCGAGGCCCAGCAGGCCGCACTCCTTGAGCACTTCCACTCCGCCCCAATGTCCGGGCCAGCGCACTGTTTTCTCGGCGAAGTCCCTAAGCTGCGGCCGGGTGTAGATGAAGCTCGGCATGCCGGGCGTGACGGCGCACTCCAGATCCTCCTCGTGACCGAGCGCGTGGAAGCGGAAGGTCTCGCGGTCGGCACCGGCCTCGACCTCGACGACCTCGCCGTCTTTCTTGATGTTGACGCGGATGACGTACTCCCGCAACACGTGGTCGAAGGACCAGGTCATCATGTAGCGCAGCGGATGGCGGGCGGCGGCGCTCTTCTCGGGGATGCCACCCACCCGGGCCACCGCCGCCTCGGCGACGTCGAGCTCGCGGATGCCCTCACCGACAGTGACGTTGGTCAGCCCCGGGGCGAGGCCCATACCGTCGAGGATGGTCAAACCGCGGGCGAGGGCGTCCTGGTGGAGCTTCTCGCCGAGCTCGGGGAGGGTCATGCCGGGCGGCAGCTCGAGACCTTCGATCTCGTAGACATCCGGGCAGCGGTGGTATTCCTCGAGCACGTCGACCACGGACAGGCCCGCCTCGATGGCGTGCTCGATCATCTTGTAGCTGGCATGGCGATGGGGGAGGGTGAGGACGCCGGCGTCCCAGCCGCTGGCCAGGGCGAGCACGGCGGCCCGGTCGTCGACGTCGAGCCGATGGGTCGAGACTTTGGGAGAGCCGAGCCAGGCGCGGGCCTCCTCGAGGGAGGCGGACTCGTTGCCGACGATACCGATAGCAGTCACTTCGGGGTCCCGGACCAGATCCCAGGCCACCGCACGCCCGATCCGGCCGGAGCCTCCAAAGACGAGAATTCTCATTACGATCTCCTTGTTCCTTGAGAGCGGTGACGCGCCGGCGCGCGGGAGGAAAGCTGGCGTCGGGCGACGAACAGATGGTAGATGGGCCCCCTGCGGGGCGCCTGATCATACTTCAGCACCGACGGAGGGCGGTCGAGATGAGCTGGGATAGAGTCAGGCATCGACTGGAAGGGGCTTTTCGGCTGCTGCGTCGGACGGCACTGCTCCTGGTGCTGGGTTCCCTGGTCCTGGCCTGTCGTTCCCCCCATCGCGGGCTGTGGCGGGGCACCTTCGATGGCACGGTCTCGGGCGAGATGGAGTTCCGGATCTCCTCGTGGGGCTCGAGCCTGGAGGGCTCGATGAAGGGCCAGACTCGGGAGGGCTCTCCCTTCGAAGCGGATCTCGAAGGCAAGATGCGAGGCGAGGCTTTCTACGCCCGTGTCGATGGATCGGCCCGGGGCGGCGTGCTGCCGGTGGCTTTCGGCGGCCTGATGCGCGGGGAGCTGGGAGGCGACGAGGGGGGAGGCGACTGGAAGGTCGAGATCAAGCTCACCCGTGAGGCCATGGCCGGTCGATGGCAGGCGAGCCGAGTGGAGTAGACGATGCGTCCGATCACCGCCAGTGACCTGATGAACCCGGAGATCCTCTCCGTCCCCCTCGACATGGGCCTGCTCGAGCTGGCCCGCTTCCTGGTCGCCAGCGAGATCAGCGGCGCCCCGGTGGCCGATGCCGAGGGCCGACTGGTGGGGGTGGTTTCGGTGGTCGACGTCACCCGTGCCCTCGCTCGCTTGATCCCCGAAGAGCTGAGCCAGCAGACCGTGGCCGACGTGATGAGCCACGGGGTGGTCTGGGTGAGGGAGGAGGCTCCCGTTTCCGAGCTCGCCGAGTTGATGCTCGAGCGCCACCTGCACCGGGTGCTGGTCCACCGGGGCCTCGAGACCGTGGGCATCGTCTCGACCTCGGACGTGCTGGGCCTCCTCATCGACGAGCCCCGGGAGCACTGAGTCGGGCGCCATGTGCACGGTCAGCTGGTTCTTCACCGAGGACGGCTACGAGCTGTTCAGCAACCGGGACGAGCGCCGGACACGTCCGTCCGCCGCCCCGCCCGCCGTCGTCGAGACCCCGCGGGTGCGCTATCTCGCTCCCTCCGATACAGAGGCCGGGGGCACTTGGATTGCCGTCAACGAGCTGGGCCTGACCCTCTCCCTGCTCAACCTGTATCAGGCGACCCGGCCGCCGGGGAGCCCCCAGCCTCCCCGGAGCCGGGGCCTGCTGGTGCGCGACCTGGCCGCCAGCGAGGGGCTCGCGGAGGTCGCCGAAGCGCTCGCCCGGACCGACCTGGCGCGCTACGAGCCGTTCACCCTGCTCGCCGTCGAGCCCCGCCTGGCCCGCGCCTTCGAGTGGGACGGCCGCTCGCTCGAGACCCTCGGCGAGCCGGCGCATCCCCTGGTCTCCTCGGCGGTGGCCTTCCCCGCGGCGGCGGCGGCCCGCAAACGTTCCTTCGAGCTCCTCGCGGCTCAAGGCCTCGGCGGCCCCGAGCTCCACCTCGCCTTCCACCGCAGCCACCTGCCGGAACGGGGGCGACTCTCCGTCTGCATGCACCGCGAGGACGCCAGGACCGTGGGCTTCTCCCGCGTGCGGGTGGACGCCAGGGAGATCACCTTGGCCTACGCTCCGTCGTCGCCCTGCCGAACGGGGCTCGGCGCTCCCCTCTCCCTCGAGCGGCGGTGGGTGGCCCTTCCGGCTTGAGCGCGGGCTTCGCTCCATGAATCGTCGTCGTCTCTTCCTGGCTGCGTATCTCGTCCTGCTGTCGACCTCCCATCTGGTCCGGTGGCTGGCCGACGAGCCGGCCGTGGCGGAAGACCTCCGGACCCTCACGGTGGCCCCCGTGGCCGGCGGGAAGCCTCAGGGCGGCGAGGTCCGCCTGGCCTACCGCTTCTGGCAGCCGGCCTCCGGAGCCGAGAGCGCGCCCTGGCTGCTCCTGCTCCACGGCAGTCCGGGTAGCAGCCGGGACTTCGCGCGTCTGGGCCCGGAGCTGGCGACGCGCTACCGGGTGGTGGCTCCCGACCTGCCGGGCTTCGGCCGGTCGTCGCGCAAGGTGCCGAGCTACTCGGTCGCCGACCACGCTGCCTACGCCTCGATCCTGCTCGATCGACTGGGCGCGCGGCGGGCTCACCTGCTCGGCTTCTCGATGGGGGGGGGAGTGGCCATCGAGCTCGCCGGGCGTGAGCCGCAGCGGGCGGCCTCCCTGACCCTGCTGTCGGCGATCGGCGTCCAGGAGCTGGAGCTGCTGGGCCAGCCCACCGTCAACCACGCCATCCACGGAGCACAGCTCGGCTTCCTCTGGCTGCTCGAAGAAGCGGTGCCGCATTTCGGGGCCTTGGATCGCTCGATGCTCTCGGTCGCCTACGGCCGCAACTTCTTCGACACCGACCAACGACCGTTGCGCGGCATCCTGGAGCGCTGGGCCGGGCCGACGCTGGTCTTCCATGGTGACCGGGACGTGCTGGTGCCGCCCGCGGCGGCCCTCGAGCATCACCGCATCGTGCCGCAGAGCGAGCTGGTGATGGTGCCGGGGGAGAACCACTTCATGGTTTTCGCCGCGGGTGAGAAGGTCTCCGGTCCCCTGCTCGATTTCTTCGCTCGGGTCGACCGCGGCGAGGCCCGCTCCCGGGGAAACGCCGACCCGCAGCGCCTGGCCGAGGCCGCGGAGCCCTTCGACCGCCGGGCGCAGCCGCCGGTCCAGGGCTTCTCGCTGGTGGTCCTGCTGGTGATCCTGGCGGTCTCCACCTTGGTCAGCGAGGACCTCTCCTGCATCGTGGCCGGGGTGCTGGTCGGCCAGGGACGGCTGGCCTTCCTGCCCGCCACTCTCGCCTGCCTGGTGGGGATCTTCGTCGGCGACATCGCCCTCTTCCTCGCTGGCCGCTGGCTGGGCAAGCCCTGGTTGTCTCGGGCCCCCGTGAAATGGCTGGTCTCCCCCGAAGCCGTCGAGCGCAGCTCGCGTTGGGCCAACGAGAAGGGGCCGGCGATCATCTTCCTCTCCCGCTTCGTACCGGGGACCCGCCTGGCCACCTACTTCACGGCCGGCCTGCTGCACATCCCCCTGGTGCGCTTCGTGGGCTGGTTCCTCCTCGCCGCCTCACTCTGGACACCCCTCCTGGTGGGGGTCTCGGCGCTGGTCGGCAAGCAGGCCTATGCCTGGCTGGAGCAGGCCAAGGTGTGGGCACCGGCCCTGCTGCTGGTGGTCCTGAGCCTCTTCCTGCTGCTCAAGCTGGGCATCGCGGCGGCGTCCTGGAAGGGCCGGCGCCGGTTGAAGGCGTGGTGGGGCAGAAAGCTGCGCTGGGAGTTCTGGCCCCCCTGGGCCTTCTATCCACCGGTGGTGGTCTACGTCCTCTGGCTGGCCGTGCGCTACCGGAGCCTGACGGTATTCACCGCCGCCAATCCCGGCATCCCGGCGAGCGGCTTCATCGGCGAGTCGAAGGCGGACATCCTCGATCGCCTCTCCGGCCACCACGTCGCCCGCTACCGGCGACTACCGGCCGGTACCCGTCGCGAAGAGAGAGAGGCCGCGGTGCGCGACTTCGCCCGCGAGCATGGCCTCGACCTGCCCCTGGTGGTCAAGCCCGACCAGGGCCAGCGGGGCGCCGGAGTGCGGATCGCCAGCAGCTGGGAGGAGCTGGGCCAGGCCCTGGCCGAGAACCCCGGAGAGCTGATCGTCCAGGAGTTCATCGACGGGGTGGAGTTCGGGGTCTTCTACGTGCGGCGGCCTCACCAGAAGAAGGGCCGGGTCTTCGCCGTCACCGAGAAGCGCCTGCCGGCGGTGGTCGGCGACGGCCGCAGCACCCTCGAGGAGCTGATCCTCGCCGATCCCCGCGCTCTCTACGCCGAAGCCGCCTACCGGGAGAGACTGGGCAGCCGGCTCGACGAGGTGCCCGCCGCGGGCGAGGCCGTGCTCCTGACCGACCTGGGCACCCATTGCCGGGGGGCGGTGTTCCTGGATGGCGGGCACCACACCACGGAGGAGTTGGAGGAGGCCATCCACCGCGTCAGCCTCCCCTTCGAGGGCTTCTTCTTCGGCCGCTACGACCTCAAGGTGCCATCGACCGAGCACCTGCGCGCGGGCGAGGGGATCAAGGTCCTGGAGCTCAATGGCGTGACCTCCGAGGCGACCGCCATCTACGACCCCAAGAACAGCCTGTTCGCGGCCTACCGGGTGCTCTTCGAGCAGTGGCGGCTGGCCTTCGAGATCGGTCATCACAACCGCTCCCGCGGCGTGGCCGTGGAGTCGGTGACCGGGCTCTTCGAGCGGCTGGCCGCGGCGAGACGCCGGAGGTAGGGGCGGTTCGCGAACCGCCCCTAGGAGTGGTGGTTGGCGGTTTCCTTGCGGAAGGCCAGCGTCGAGGGGGCGACGCCGAAGTCCACGGCCGGCTCGATGCCGATCATCTTGAGGACGGCGGCGATCAGGGCGTAGTGGTGGACGGTGTGGCTGCGCAGGAACTGCAGCTCCCGGGCGAGGGTGGAGGCGGCCCAGGCCAGGTCCCCCGTCTCCCACTCCGAGCGGTCCGTGGCCACCGACACCGAGCGATCCTCCCGCCCCTCGGCGGCCTGGTCCAGCCTCTCGATCAGAGTCTCGATCGCCGCGAGCGCGTAGCCTCGGTCTTTCTCCAGGCGAGGGTCCCGCCGCCGGGCGTCGTAGTCGATCACCCCGACGTCCTGCCCGTCGAGGAAGCAGGCGTAGAAGTCGAGGCAGTGGCGCAAGTGATCCGCCACCGGGCTCATGTCGATCGGTGGTCGAGTCACGAACTCTTCGTCGGAGAGCCGGAGCAGCAGCGCCCGGCCCTGCTCGAGGAAGTGGATGTTGTCCTGAGTCAAGGACGCGATTCGGTCCATGATTCCTCCCGCGGTGGGCGCTCCTCGAAAAAGAGCTCGTAGGTGCGGGGGTCCATCGCCTGGATGTCGAAGAGCACGAGGAAGTCGATGGTCTTGAACTCTCGATCCATGGCGGGTGGGCCGCAAACGAGCGCGCCGTACCGTAGATACGTCTTGAACAGCAAAGGTAGATCGAAGGGGGGCAGAGGACTCGGCAGGCTCTGCTCGCTCCGGCACTCGAAGCCGGGCAGGGGATCGATGCGCACCGTCGGATGCAAGAGCCCCTCGGCTTCCAGGTGGGCGAGGGCGTGCAGGCCCTCGAGCGGGTCCTGGCTGGTCAGAGAGCAGCAACCGAAGAGGAAGCGCTTGCCGTTGGTGGTCATGTAGCGGGCGAGCCCCTTCCAGAGCAGGAAGAGGATCTGCCGGTTCCGGTGCTCACGGGAGATGCAAGCGCGGCCGACCTCGACCGAGCTCGTGACCACCTCCGGAGGCAGCCCGAAAAGATCGAACTCGTTGGCCGAGTAGAAGCCGGCCTCGTCGGCCATCTCCCAGCACTGCATGCGATAAGTGCCCACGACGGTCCCGGTGCGGCTGTCCTCGACCAGCAGGTGGTGGCAGTGCAGGTCGAAGACGTCCTCGTCCCGTCCGGTCTCGTGGGAGGCCTCGAGGCCCTCGCCCAGCTCCAGGTTGAAGACCTCGAAGCGCAGACGCTGGAGGCAGTCCAGGTCGGCCTCGGTGGAGGCGAAGCGGGCGCGGTAGCGACCCTGGTCGATCGTACCCACCGGGATCCGCTCCGGGGCGCGCGGGTAGCGCCGGTCGCGGCCCGTCTCGGACGGTTCAGCCACCATCGGTTGTCGATCTCCTCAGTCTTCTCGGGAACGCCGGCTCTTGGGCGCGACGGCACGGGTCCGTCGAAGCGGATCTCCCCCCGGTGCCGTCGGTGGCACGAAGTTACCACAAAGGGATCCGCCTGGTTGGCGACGGTGGGGGGCGAAACCCGGGCACCGCGTGGGGCATCCGAGGGTGTGGAGGGACCACCATGGAGCCGATTGCCAAGCGTGCCAAGGTCGTGAGCTGGGTTGCCCAGCTCGCCGTCGCCGTCATTCTCGGTCAGACTCTGTTCTTCAAGCTGACCGCCGCACCCGAGTCGGTGCACATCTTCTCGACCCTGGGCATGGAGCCGTGGGGCCGCCTGGGCACGGCGGCGGCCGAACTGGTGGCCGTGGTGCTGCTGCTCGTGCCGGGCCTGGCCGCCCTGGGTGCCCTACTGGCCCTCGGCGTCATCTCGGGCGCCCTGCTCTCCCATCTGACTGTGCTGGGCATCGAGGTCCAGGGCGACGGCGGCCTGCTCTTCGGTCTGGCCGTGGCGGTCTTCCTCCTCAGCCTGGTGATCTTGACCTTGCGCCGGGAGGAGCTGGGTGGTTGGTTGGGGCGGCTGAGGGGAGCCAAGTGAAGCAGAAAAAGGCAGGACCGGCGCCGACCGCTGGTGGGTGCAGGTCCCGCAATGGGAATGGTGCACGGATGATAGCAGAGGATTCGGCATATTTTTCTTTCCGAGACCGCTCCTATCGCTCGCTCCGGATGTTACTGGCCAGCTGCTAGGCTCCGCCTCTCGCTCGTTACGGTGGGAAAAGGAGCCCTGGATGAGGAAGGTCTGCGGCGCGCTGCTGGTCGGACTCTTGGTCTGTGCAGGGTCGATTCTCGGAGAGGCCAAGAGCGCCAAGGCGCCGCCGTCGGGTGAGCTGCCGGCCGGGTTCTTCGCCGGCCTCAGCTTTCGCCACGTGGGGCCGATCGGCAACCGAGTGGCGGCGGTCGTCGGCGTGCCGGGGGAGGCCGGCACCTACTACGCTGGTGCCGCATCGGGAGGCATCTGGAAGACCACCGACGGCGGCGTGACCTGGGTCCCCGTCTTCGACGAGCAGGGAGTCGCCTCGATCGGCGCCCTGGCGGTGGCTCCCTCGGACTCGAACGTCGTCTGGGCGGGCACCGGCGAGGCCTTCCTGCGCAGCAACGTCTCGATCGGCAGCGGCGTCTACCGCTCGACCGACGCCGGCCGCACCTGGAAGCACGCGGGCCTCCCCAACACCGGACGGATCCCCCGCATCGTCGTCCATCCCAAGGACCCGGACACCGCCTGGGTGGCCGCTCTCGGCCACTGCTGGGGCCCGCAGCCCGAGCGCGGCGTGTTCAAGACCACAGACGGCGGCAAGACCTGGCGGCAGGTGCTCTTCGTCGACCAGGAGACCGGCGTTTCCGACCTCGTGGTAGACCCGACCAACCCGCGGATCCTCTTCGCCGGCAGCTGGCAGATCAGGATGTGGACCGCCGGCCGCGAGAGCGGCGGACCGGGCAGTGGGCTCCACGTCTCCCGCGACGGCGGCGAGACCTGGCAGAGGCTCGAGGGAAAGGGCCTGCCCAAGGCGCCCTGGGGCAAGGTCGCCCTGGCCATGACCCCGGCCGACCCGCGGCGCGTCTATGCCCTGATCGAGGTCAGCTCCAACCGCGACTTCGCCCCCGTCGACCCCGCAGACGGCGTGCTCTGGCGCTCGGACGACGGCGGCACCAGCTGGAAGCTGGTCAACGCCGACCACACCCTGACCCAGCGCCCCCTCTACTACTCGCGGGCGGCTGCCTCGCCCGACGACGCGGACGAGATTCGCTTCATGGCCGTCGAGCACAGCCTGTCGATCGACGGCGGCAAGACCACCACCGAAGTCGAATCCGGCTGGGACCACCACGACGTCTGGATCGATCCCACGGACGCCGACCGCATCATCCTGGGCTACGACGGCGGGGTCTCGATCTCGACCAACCGGGGCAAGACCTGGCTGCGGCCCCACCTGCCGATCGCCCAGATGTACCACGTGGCCGTCGACGACCAAATCCCCTACTTTGTCTACGGCAACCGGCAGGACGGCTCGTCTTTCCGGGGCCCGAGCAACAGCCTCACCGGCTCCTCCCTGCCGATCGGGGTCTGGCAGACAGTGGGAGGCTGCGAGTCCGGCTTCGCCATCCCGCGGCCGGATGGGTCGGTGGTGTACTCCGGCTGCTACGACGGCATCCTCGAGCGCTGGGACGCGGCGCGCAACCAGTCCCAGAACGTCATGGTCTGGCCGGAGGCCATCGAGAGCCACGCTGCCCAGGACATCGAGCATCGCTTCCAGTGGACCTTCCCGGTGGCGATGTCTCCCCATGACCCGACCCGGGTCTGGGCCGGCAGCCAGTACGTGCACCAGACGACCGACGGCGGCGTGACCTGGACGAGGATCAGCCCGGACCTGACCAAGAACGAGCCCGGCAAGCAGCGGCGCACCGGCGGCCTGACCCTCGACGATGCCTCCCCCAGCGTCGCTCCCGCTCTCTTCGCCCTCGCCGAGTCACCGCTCACTCCGGGAGAGATCTGGGCCGGCACCAACGACGGCCAGGTCCAGCTCACCCGCGACGCCGGCGCCACCTGGACCAACCTCACGGCCGCACTGCCCGGCCTGCCCCCGGACGGCACGGTGTCCAACGTCGAGCCCTCGCGCCATGCCGCCGGCACGGCCTACCTGACGGTCGATCGCCACCAGCTCGCAGACTTCCGGAGCTACGTCTACAAGACCACGGACTGGGGCAAGACCTGGCGCAAGGTCGTGGCCGGCGTCCCACAGGACCACCACGCCTACGCCCACGTGGTCCGCGAGGATCCGGCCCGGCCCGGGCTGCTTTATTTGGGTACCGAGAACGCCCTCTATCTCTCCTTCGATGACGGTGAGCGCTGGCAGCGGCTGGCCGCCGGGCTGCCGCCGGCGCCGGTGCACTGGATCGAGGTGCAGCCCCGCTTCGGCGACCTGGTGGTGGCGACCTACGGTCGCGGCCTCTGGATCCTCGACGACCTCTCCGTCCTCCGCCAGCCCGCGGCGCCAGCCCTCGCCGGCACGCATCTCTTCGCCCCCCGGGCCGCCTGGCGCTTCCGCCGGCGCGAGGAGATCGTCGCGGCCCACGTCGACCCGGCGGCAGGCCGGAACCCGGCCTATGGCGCTCTGATTCAGTACTCCCTGCCGGCCGAACCGAGCGAAGGAGAGAAGCTCTGGCTGGAGATCGTCGACGGTACGGGGCAGACCGTGCGCAAGCTCGAGGAGGTGCCGAAGAAGGCCGGCCTCAACCGCGCGGTCTGGGATCTGCGCGGCGAGCGGACGACCGAGCCCAAGCTGCGCACCCAGCCGGATGAGCATCCCCACGAGAGCTTCGACAAGGAAGGCGCCCGCGAGCTCTCCGACGGCGGACGCTTCGCCGTCCTGGTGCCGCCGGGTACCTACACCGTCCGACTCCACCGAGGCGACGAGGTCCAGAGCCAACCCCTCGAGGTGCTCATCGACCCGGTGGCGGCCGGCGGCGAGCAGGCGATCGCCCGCCAGACCGAAGCCCTGGCCAGCCTCCACCGCGCCACCAACCAGGTGGTCGCGATCATCAACGAGATCGAGTGGTTGCGGCGGCAGCTCCAGGACCTCGTCGCCCGGCTCGGGGCCGCCGACAAGTGGCCGGAGGTGGCGAAAGAGGCTGGCACCCTCGAGGAGAAGCTCAAGACTCTGGAGGGTGAGCTCTTCGACCTGCGCCTGACGGGCGCCGGCCAGGACATGCTGCGCTGGCCCCGCAAACTCTACGGCCGGCTCACGTACCTGGCCGACTACGTCGACAAGACCGACCACGCCCCCACGGCCTCGCAGCTGGCCCTGCTGGTCCGGCTCGAGGGGGAGGTGGCCAAGGTGGTGGAGCGGATGGACGCCCTGCGCGCCGGGCCGGTGGCGGAGTTCAACCGCAAGCTGGCCGGGCAGGGCTTCCCCTACGTGGTGCCGGAGGGGAAGGGGGAGTAGGGCATGGCGAGGGACCGAGGTCCCACGCTACGTAGACACGTCCCTTCGGGACGGCGCAATCCGCCCCCGCTGTCATCCCGACCGAAGGGCCGAGGGCCCGAGCGGAGGGATCTCCCTCTCTTCCGTCGTTCTCGCAGAAGCGGAACCCTTCCTCTCCGACCCCCTCGCCCCCCGCAGGGGGGAGAGGGCCGGGGTGAGGGGGTCT
>JBIOYC010000157.1:0-9605 GCA_044869955.1 Thermoanaerobaculia bacterium
CCCATAAACTCTCCGAACGCCAAGGAGGCGCCGAATGAGAAGACTCGCCATGGGATCCATGCTGGGCTGCTGCCTCGCGCTCGCCTTCCTCCTCCTCTCGCCCCTGACGGCTGCCGCCACCGGCCAGGGCCCCGCGACCCCTGACCTCACCGCTGCCGAGGTCACCCTCTCCGACCTCGAGACCGAGCTGTTCAACCCGCAGCTGCAGCCGCGATTGGGCTGTCGCTGGAAGTGCTTCTGTACCAGCCCGACCTTCCAACTCCCGGCCGCTTCCTGCTGGGGCTGTGGCTCGGACTGTGCCTCGGCCACCGCCGCCGGGCACTCCGACTGCAACAACGACGCGGACATCTACTGCTCCAATCAGGGCTACGACTCGATGTGTCAGATCTCCTACATCAGCAGCCCCGGCTGCCAGGCCGGTGGCGCCGGCATGTGCACGTCGACGCAGACGATGTGGGACGGCTCGGCGACTTTCAAGTGCAACACCTGCGTCGAGATCTGCACGGACCCCTGACGCCGATCGGTCCTCGTCGGCTGGGTTGAGCGCTGCGACACCCAGCTCCTCGGCTGCTGCGGGGAACTGGGTCAGGGCTCCCTTCCAGGCTCGCCTGACCCAGATCGGTCTCCCGTCCCGGTCATCCCCGCAACAGCTGGAATGACCGGGACGAAGACTTCCGGAGCCCTCCTTCGCCTTCCAGCAATCAAACATCGTTAACCCAGGACACCAGGAACCTGCTATAGTCTCCAATGTAAACTTCAGACCTAAAGGAGAGGATTGATGAAGACGCCGCGTGCCTTGGCTTCGTGCCTTCGCTGTGCTCAGGCTCTCGCTGTCGCTCTGCTACTCGTCCCGGTCGCTTCGGCCGATCCGGGGCAGACCACGCCATTCCTCGCTTCCGGGCCTCCCACTCTGGCCGAGCTGGAGGACGCCATCCTCAATCCCAAGATGCAGCCCAAGATCGGCTGCATCGTCAAGTGTCCATGCACCAGTGGCACCTACTCCCTGCCAGCCCCTGGATGCTGGGGCTGTGGCTCCGACTGCGCCTCGGCGACCTCCAACGGCCAAGCCAACTGCCGCAACTACGCGGACGACTACTGCTACGGCCAGGGCTACGACAACCACTGCCAGATCTCCTACACCACGACCGCGCCGTGCACGGGCCCGCCGCCGGGAGCCGTAGGCGGCGGCATGTGCACCGACACCCAGGTCGGCTGGGACGGCACGGCGACCTTCCGCTGCCGGCTCTGCTACGAAGTCTGCACGGACCCCTAAGCCCCTTCGGTCTCGGTAGGCTCGGTTGAGCGCAAGGACCCAGCTCCTCGCAGCTGCGCGGAGCTGGGTCTCGCCTCGAAGGCGGGTGGGCGGCCGGAGCTGAGGGGTCGCAGGGCATACAATCCTCCAGCTCTCCCAAAGGAACCCGGCCCTGCTCTTCTACGCCGATCTCCACGTCCACTCGCGGTACTCGCGGGCAACCAGCCGCGATGCCGACCTCGAGCACTTGGCGCTGTGGGCGGCGAAGAAGGGATTGGCCCTGGTGGGCACGGGGGACTTCACCCATCCCGCCTGGCGGGCCGAGCTGAAAGACAAGCTGGTGCCGGCGGAGCCGGGGCTGTTTCGCTTACGCCCCGAAGCCCTGGCGGCCGTGCCGGGGATGCTGCCTGGGGCCGCCCAGGTGCGCTTCCTGCTCGAGGTCGAGATCTCCACGATCTACAAGAAGGGCGAGAAGACCCGCAAGGTCCACCACTTGATCTATGTGCCGGACTTCGAGGCCGCCGAGCGCCTGGTGGCGCGGCTGTCTCGAATCGGCAACCTCAATTCGGACGGGCGGCCGATCCTGGGCCTCGACTCGCGGGACCTGCTCGAGATCACCCTCGACTCCGGGCCGGATTCCCACCTGATCCCGGCGCACATCTGGACCCCCTGGTTCGCCGCCATGGGCTCGAAGTCCGGCTTCGACTCGATCGAGGAGTGCTACGGCGACCTGGCGGGAGAGATCTTCGCCGTCGAGACCGGCCTCTCCTCCGACCCGCCGATGAACTGGCGCCTGTCGCAGCTGGACCGCTTCCGCCTGGTTTCCAATTCCGACGCCCATTCGCCGCCCAAGCTCGGCCGCGAGGCCACCGCCTTCGACACCGACCTCGACTATTTCGCCCTGCGCCGGGCGCTCGAGACTGGCCAGGGCTTCGTGGGCACGGTGGAGTTCTTCCCCGAGGAGGGCAAGTACCACGCGGACGGCCATCGCAAATGCGGCGTGCGCCTCACGCCGGAGGAGAGCCGCCGGCTCGGTGGCCGCTGCCCGACCTGCGGCGGCGAGCTGACCCTGGGGGTGGCCTACCGCGTGGGTGAGCTGGCCGACCGCGAGGCCCCGGTGGCCCCGGAGACCGCCGGCACCGTCCGCAACCTGATCCCCCTGCCGGAGATCCTCGCCGAGCTGGCCGGAGTGGGGGCGGGCAGCCGGGCCGTCGAGGAGGGCTACGAGCGCCTGGTGCGCCGCGTGGCGCCGGAGCTCGAGGTGTTGGAGCGGGTGCCGGTCGAGGAGATCGAGAGCGCCGGCTCCGGCCTGCTCGCCGAGGCCATCGAGCGCCTGCGCCGGGGCGAGGTGTACCGCGAGCCGGGCTACGACGGGGAGTACGGCGTGATCCGCCTGTTCACCGAGGACGAGCTGGCCTCGCGGTCCCGGGGCCGCTTCCTGTTCGACCCGCCCGCCCGGCCGGCGCGCACGAGCACACCGCACCGGCCTTTCCCCGGGAGCGCCGAGCCCCTGCCCGACTTCTCGGCTCCCGGCGAAGAGCCGGAGCAGCGAGCGGGGCTCGACTCGGCCCAGCGGGAGGCGGCGGAGGTGGCCCGGGGGCCGCTGCTGATCCTCGCCGGGCCGGGGGCGGGCAAGACCCGCACCCTCACCCACCGCATCGCCCGGCTGGTCACCGTGCACGGCGTTTCCCCCGAGCGCTGCCTGGCGATCACCTTCACCCGCCGGGCGGCCGGCGAGCTGTCCGAGCGCTTGGCGCAGCTGCTGCCGGGGACCAGGGGCGCGGTGGCCGTCCACACCTTCCACTCCTTCGCCCTCGCCCAGCTGCGGGAGGACCCGGCCGCCGCCGGCCTGCCGGTGGGCTTCACCATCGTCGAGGAGGCCGCGCAGCGACGCCTGCTCGAAGAGGCTCTCGGGCTGTCCGCCGACCAGGCTCGGCGCCTCCTCCCCCGGCTCTCGGTCGCCCGGCGGCGGGGCGCCGAGCCCGGCGATGAGGACACGGCCCGGGCGCTCTGGGCCTACCAGGCGGCCCTGGCGGCCCGGGGCGGCGTGGACTTCGACGAGCTGTTGCTGCGCTTGGTGGCGCTCTTGGAGGGGGACCCCGGCCGCGCCCAGGTCCTGCGCGAGCGCTATCCCCACCTCTCGGTCGACGAGTACCAGGACGTCGACGCCCTCCAAATTCGGCTGGTCCGCCTGCTCGCCAACCCGGCGGGCAGCCTCTGCGCGATTGGCGACCCGGACCAGTCGATCTACGGCTTCCGCGGCGCCGACCCGGCCTTCTTCGGGCAGTTCCTGGAGGACTTCCCGGGCACGAAGGTGGTGCGCCTGGCGGTCAACTACCGGTCGACGCCGACGATCGTGGAGGCGGCGGGGTTGGTGATCGGAGCCCTCACCCCCTCGGTCCCCCTCTCCCGGCCCGCCCACACCATCCCTCCGGGAGAGGGGGACGCTGGATCAGACTCCCTTCTTGCCGTCATTCCTGCGAAAGCGGGAATCCATCCCCACGAGGACGCTGCAAGAAAGATGGATTCCCGCTTTCGCGGGAATGACGATAGGGGAAGAAGCGCCCTCCGGACCCCTCTCCCGGAAGGCTGGAGTGGGCGGGCTGGGAGAGGGGCAGGGGTGAGGGTCGCCCTACACCAAGCTCCAACCGAGCGCGCCGAGGCCGAGTGGGTGGTGCATTCGATCGAGCGACTGCTGGGTGGGCACACCTTCTTCTCGCTCGACAGCGGCCGGGTGGACGCCGCGGCGCCCGGGCCGGCGATGCGGAATCTCTCCTTCGCCGACTTCGCCGTGCTGGTGCGCACCGAGGCCCAGAGCTGGCCCCTGGTGGAGGCCCTGGCCCGCTCCGGGATCCCCTTCCAGAAGCGGGCCCACACCGCCCTCTCCGGGCACCCCGAGCTGGCTCCCCTGTTCGAGCGCTTCTGGCGCCGCCCCCAGCGGGGCTCGGTGGCCGAGCGGCTGGCCGCTGCGGCGGCGGAGGCGATCGCCGAGCGGCAGGAGGACACCCTGCGCGCCGATCTCGAGGGCCTGCTCGCCCAGCTCGCCCCGCTCGCCCGGCGCTGTGGCGAGGACGCCGCCTGGTTCGCCCAGGAGGTGGCCCTGGCCGTCGAGGTCGACACCTGGGACCCGCGGGCGGACCGCGTCTCCCTCTTGACCCTCCACGCCGCCAAGGGCCTGGAGTTCCGGGTGGTCTTCGTGGTCGGCTGTGAGGACGGCCTCCTGCCCTTCCGCTTTCCGGGCGAGGAGGATCCCGAGGCCCTCGCCGAGGAGCGACGTCTCTTCTACGTCGGCATGACCCGGGCCAAGGACCGCCTCCTGCTCTCCTGGGCCCGGCGCCGCACCCTGCGCGGCGAGGCCGAGGAGCGCCGGCCCTCGCCCTTCCTCGCGGCGATCGATGGCCGCCTCGTATCTCTTTCGGTAACGGCGCCCCGCGAGAGGGAGCCAGACAAGGCCAGGCAGCTGTCGCTGTTCTAGCCGTGGCGAGCCTTCCAAAGGTCCCCACTGGAGCCGAAAGGCCGTATCGGGAGGGAACGAGGGCCCCGGGATCGTCTATTCTGTGGGCTCAACCGAGCCATTCGCAGGGTCTCTCGCCGCCGGCGCACAAAGCGCTTGAGCGGGAACGCAGCTTCTGAGATCATTCGTGCCCTTGCCCACTGCCACGCGCAGCGCGTTCTCCGTCTCCTCGAGCCCGGCCACGGGAAGCTCCCTGGCTCGCCGGGGTGCCGAGCTGCTGGCCGTGCTCTATGGCGCGGTGGCCGCGGAGGCCACCGGCTCGGTGGTCGCCCTGGCCAACCCGGTCCTCGGCGGAGACCCTCGGCTGGAGACCTGGAGCGGCGATTCCGTCGTGAGGAGGAGCCGCTCCGGCTCGATCGAGCTCGCCGAGGACGGCATCCTGCTGGCCGGCAGCACGCATCGCCGCCTGGGCGAGGACCTCGAGGGGGCCACCTTCGACCTCTACCGCGAGCTGCTGGCGCTGACCTCGGAGCGCGGCTACCCGGGTCTGCTGCGTCTGTGGAACTACCTGCCGGGGATCAATCGCATCGAGGGTGGCGAGGAGCTCTACTGGCACTTCAATGCCGGCCGGGCGCGGGCCTTCGCCGGGCACTACGGCCTCCAGGCGGAGCGCCGCTACTGCGCCTCTTCGGCGGTGGGTGGACGAGGCGACGAGCTGGTGACCTGCTTCCTGGCCGCGCGCGAGCCAGGCCACCACGTCGAGAACCCGCGGCAGGTCAGCGCCTGGTGCTACCCCGCCTCCTATGGCCCGGTGAGCCCCACCTTCGCCCGGGCCACGGTGGCTCCCCCGGCCCTGGGCAGCGCCCTCTTCCTCTCCGGCACGGCGAGCATCGTCGGCCACCACACGCTCCACGCCGGCGACCTGCTGGCCCAGCTGGACGAAACTCTGGCCAACATCGAGGCCGTGCTCGGCGCGGCGGCTCCCTGGCGGCCCCGACCCGACCGCCTGGAAGACCTCGATTCGCTCAAGGTCTACCTGCGCCACCGCGAGGATCTCGCCGTCGTCCGGACGGCTCTCGAGCGCCGGCTCCCCGCCGGCAAGGAAGTGCTCTACCTCGAAGCCGAGATCTGCCGGCCGGACCTCGCGATCGAGATCGAAGGCGTGGCGATGTAACGACTCGGCCGCCAAGAGCCCAGTGCTCTCCGAGGATGCCCTCATGCTGTCCTGGAGATCGCTGGTCCCGAGCCTCGTCTGCCTGGCCCTGGGCGGAGCCACCGCCTGCGGCAGGGACGAACCGCCGCCGTTTCGTTTCGACACGGCGGCGATCCTGGCGAGCCGCGCCGCCCTCGCCCAGCTGCCGGCCACCCTGCGGGACTTCGAGGCCGGGCGCTATGGCGCCGCGGAGCAGGGCTTCGCGGCCATCCTCGAGCGGCTGCCGGCCCTCCAGCACGCGGCTACGGCGGGTCCGGTCCTAGGCCTGGCGGGGTCGGCGGACTACCGGCGGCTGGTCTCGGGGCTCGAGACCAATCTGGGGCTCTGCCGGCTGCGGGCGCGTCGCTATCTCGACGCCCTCGACCCCCTCACTCGAGCGACGAAGACCGATCCCGCCTCGCCGCGAGCCTGGGCCAACCTGGGAGTCGGCCTGCTGCACACCCGTCGACCCTGCGAGGCCCGCGTAGCTCTCGAGCGGGCGATGGCCCGCGGCGGCACCGCGCGAGCGGGCCTGCACCTGGGCCGAGCGGCGCTCGAGTGCGGCGACCCCGCCGCCGCCCGCCGCGCCCTCACACCCTTCCTCCACCTAGGAGGCGAGACTCAGACCCTCGGCCAGAGGGCGGACCGGCTGGAGGCCGAGCTGCTCCTGGCCCAGGTGGAGACCGAGCAGGGCGAACTGGCGGTGGCCCGCGGGCGCCTCGAAGACCTGATCGGGCAAACGCCGGACGATCCCCTCCCCCGCTACCACCTGATCCAGGTGCTCGCCCGGCTGGGGTTGGCGGCAGAGGCCGACGTCCACCGCGAGCGATTCGCCCGCTCCGCGGCCCTGATGGCCACCATCCAGGGGGCTCTCGCCGAACGCCCCGAGGAAGTGGAGGGCCTGCACTGGATCGCCCAGACCTATTCCGACCTGGGGCTCGACCACCTGGCCGAGGTCCATTACCGACAGCTGCTCGCGCGTGACCCGGGAGACCGTGAGGCCCGTCGCGGCCTCGCCGAGCTCGAGCGCCGGGAGCCCTACGGGAGATCGCCATGAGAGCCCGCACCCTCGCCTTGACCGTCGCGCTGCTCTGCGTCGGAGCCATCGCGGCCTCGGCCCACACCATCGCCGACCTCGCGCCCTACCACCTCGCTCCGGGAGACCACTTCACCATCGAGGTCGCGGGTGTGGCGATCGCACCGGCGGACGCCGTTACGGTGCGCTTCACCCCGTTCGGGGGCGGCCCGAGCGTGGACCAGACGGCGGAGTCCTGGACCGCTACGCGAGTGGGAGTGCGAGTCCCGGCCGGGGTCGCCGCGGGCCAGCACGACGTCGTGGTGCTGATCAACGGCGCCGCCAACACCGGCACGGACGGCCGGGTCTGGGTGCGCACTCTGCCCTTCAGCCTGATCCGGGAGAGCGGAGGTCAGCTGCCCGGCCAACCGGCCGGCAGCACCGAGGCTTCCTTCAAGGACTCGGACTTCGCGGACGTGGACGGCGACGGCTTCCTCGACGTCTTCGAGGCGGTGAGCCGGGAAGGCTCCGGGGCCGACAACAACGACCGGCTCTACGTCAACCAGCTCGGCAAACCGGCGGCGCGAGACTGCGCCGGGACCTCCTTCTTCTGCAATCAGACCGCGAGTCAGTACGAGCAGAGCCCGGCGGGCGTGCCGGCCAACTCCCGCACCTACGACGCCGACCTCGAGGACCTCGACCTCGACGGCGACGTCGACCTGATCCGGGGCGATAACCGGGACAGCGCTCCCCTGCGCGTCCTGATCAACGACGGCAGCGGCCACTTCACCGACCACACCCTGGCGAAGCTGCCCTCGCTGGCCACGCTGGGTGGGGTCTCGAGCTGGCTTTGCGAGGTCGACACCGGTGATGCCGATGGCGACGGCCGGCCCGACATCCTGGCTTGCAGCTGGGGTGACGACCCCGCGGCCTCGCAGAACGTCCTGCTGCTCAACCGCCTGCACACCACCGGCAACTTCGTGCTGGCCAACGACGATCCCTGCAACCCCGCTGCGGCTTCCGCTCACGCCCTGTGCAAGACCAGCGTCCGGAACAACCGCGGCTGCGCGTTCGCCAAGCTCGACGCCAACGACAGCCTGGACATCATCATGCCCTCGATCGGCAACCAGGGCGACGTCGTGCTGTTGTTCTCGGGGCTCGTGGGCGGCATCCCGCAGTACACCATCCGCGAGGACTGGGTGAAGAGCTCCGGTGGCGGCACCCCGGCGACAGCCAAAAACGGCGACCTCAAGGTGGCCGACCTCGATGGCGACGGCGACGAGGACGTGGTGGTCACCGCACCCCAGGACGGCGCCACGGCCCGCCGGCGCATCCTCTGGAACGACGCCGGCACCCGCCTGGTGGAGCTCGACGACAGCCGCTACCCCGAGACCGGCAACGACTACGACGTCTCGCTCGGCGACCTCGACCGCGACGGCGACCTCGACCTGATGTTCGGCAACCGTTTCTCGGGCTTCGGGCCGGTGTTGATCAACAAGGGAGGCCAGGGCGGCCAGATGTGGTTCGACCCCACGCCTTCTGACTTCTGGCTGTCGCGCTCTCCCGGCGGCGTGGTGCCGGCGCCGGGCAGCGTCGACTTCGGCCTGTCGGTGCATCCGGGGGACTACGACCTCGACGGCGACCTCGACCTCTTGACCGGCGGTTTCCACCGCATGGGCGTGTGGACCAGCGACCTCTTCCAGAAGCCCGGCCAGGCGCGGGATTGGGTGTTCATCCTGGACAAGACCCGCAGCATGGTGGATGCCAGCCGTGACTTCTTCGAGCCCGCCAAGAACGTGCTCGCCACTTTCAGCACCCAGCGCCGGGACGACGACGCCGTGGGCTTCGTCACCTTCGAGTACAGCGGCGCCGACCGCAACAACCCCAACGCGGCGGACGACGCCAACAAGGCGCAACGCGTGGTGGAGGTGGGAGACCAGAGCTTCTTCACCCTGGCCGACACCATCCGGGCCACCCCCCTCGGCGGCTGCTCGGGCTACTGCACGCCGATCGGCTGGGGCTTGAAGACCGGCATGGAGATGGCGGCCGATGCGCCGGCACCGAACCCCAACCTGCCCCGCGAGCAGGTCCTGGTGCTGGCCACCGACGGCGAGCAGAACCAGTCCCCGCACCCGGACGCCGTGATCTCCGACCTGCCGGCCCACGTGCGGCTCTACACCATCGCCCTGGGAACCGGCACGGACGATCGCATGCTCTCCGCCCTCGCCACCAACGGCGGCAAGTTCTACTTCGCCGGCCGCAGCTCCGACTACCCCACGGTGCAGAGCGTGCTGCGCGAAGTGCATGACGACATCGAAGGGGACGCCACCGGCAAGCAACCACTCCTCCCCCTGGCGGACCTCAGCTGGGCCAAAGGGCTGATGACCGTGCTCGCCGAGTCGCCGGTGATCCGCCGGGCTCTCTCCCTGCCGCAGGCCTTCAATGCCGTCGCGGTCGAGCCCGTCTTCAGCCAACCCCTGGGCGAGCGCTACCTCTTCCTGGTCGACCCCGCGGATCGCGAGGTGCGCTTCACCCTCAGCTGGCGCAATCCGGACCGCAAGGTCGAGCTCGCCCTGACCGACCCGAGCGGCCGCACGGTACCGCTGGCCAACAACCCCAAGCTCCGCCAGCGGCGGTGGAGCCGGGCCCTCGCCGTGACCGTGCAGGACCCGCTCTCGGGGCTGTGGGTGGT
>JBIOYC010000158.1:0-3729 GCA_044869955.1 Thermoanaerobaculia bacterium
GCTCATCTCGGGGATGTTCGGCATCGGCACCGCCACCTCGAACTGCTTGCGGAAGTGGGCGAGGATCCAGTCCGCCTTGACCGCCGCGTCGTCATAGACCGCCTTGTTCGAGGGCGATTGCCGGCCCTCGAGGGCCAGGACCCTGGCCTGGGGGCTGTCGGTCAGGAACTTGATGAAGTCGTAGGCGGCATCCTTGTTCTTGGACGGCGCCGCGATGTAGGCCCCCTCGATGGTCGCCCAGGGCTTCATCGGCGTACCCCCGGCCTCGTCGATCTTGGGCAGCAGGGCGAGGCCGTAATCGACGTCCTTGGCGATCTCCCCCAGGAACCACGGCCCGTTCCACACCATCGCCGCCTTGCCGCCGTTGAACAGGGCGGTGATCAGGGCGGTCGAGGGCTCCGCGGGCAGGAATTTGTCCTGGTTCAGCCATTTGAGCACCAGCTCGATCGACTTGACGTTGGCCGGCAAGCTCACCGTCGGCTGGCGGTCCTGGTCGAAGGCGCCGCCGCCGAAGGCGTTCATCAGGCCGGAGTGGACGTAGAAGTCGGAGTACCAGTAGACCAGGCCGAAGCGGCCGGCGGCCGGATCGGTGAGCTTCTTGGCCGTGGCCACCAGCTCGGCGGAGGTCGCCGGCGCCTTGGTGAGGAGCTTCTTGTTGTAGATGGCGGTCAGCACCTTGTAGTTGAGGGGCAGGCCCCAGATGGTGCCGCGGTAGGTCATGGCCTGGAGGGTGCTGGGCAGGAAGCGCCCCTTGGTGGCGTCGTCGAGGAAGAAGTCGAGGGGCTCGATGGTGTTGCCGGCCTCGATCCAGCCGCCGAGGCGGTCCTGGGCGTAGATGAAGACGTCCGGCCCCTTGCCCCGTGGCACGGCGGCGGAGATCTTGTCGGCGTAGGCGTCGTAGGGCACGGCGAGGGTGGTCACCTTGACCTTGGGGTTGGCGGCGTTCCAGGTCGCCACGACCTTCTCGAAGGCGGCCTTCTCGCCGCCGCGGTAGGCGTGCCAGACGATCAGCTCGGTCTGGGCGAAGGCCGCCACCGGCCCGAACAGGGCAGCGAGGGCCAGGGTGAGCATCGGCTTCCGGTGTTTCATGAGGGGCTTGCTCCTTTGAGGCGCTCTTCCGTCTGGGCATCGAACAGATGCAGGGTCGGCAGCTCCACCGCCAGCTGCAGCTTGTCGCCGAAGCGCGGGGCGCGGTGCGGCTCGAGCTTGGCTGCCAAGAGCTCGTCGCCCAGGCGGCCGAAAGCGATCACCTCGTGACCCAGGGGCTCGACCACCTCGACGTCGATGGTGAGGGGCGCCGTCTCCGCCGAGCCCGTGCGTCCCGGCTCGACCAGGTTCTCCGGTCGCAGGCCGACCACCACCGCCCGCCCGCCCTTGCCCGCGGTCACCGGTCGCAGGCTCTGCGGCACCGGCAGCCGGAGGTCCACGTTCTCGAGGGTGGTGCCGTCCGCGCTCAAGGTGGCCCGGATCAGGTTCATCGGCGGCGTGCCGATGAACTGCGCCACGAAGACGTTGGCCGGCTGCTCGTAGACCTCCCGCGGAGTGCCGCACTGCATCAGCTTGCCGGCGCTCATCACCGCGATGCGATGGCCCATGGTCATGGCCTCGATCTGGTCGTGGGTGACGTAGACGGTGGTGGTCTTCAGGCGCTGCTGGAGCTTGGTGATCTCGGCGCGCATCTGCACCCGCAGCTTGGCGTCGAGATTCGACAGGGGCTCGTCGAAGAGGAACACCGAGGGCTTGCGCACGATCGCCCGGCCCACCGCCACCCGCTGGCGCTGGCCGCCGGAGAGGGCTTTGGGTTTGCGGTCGAGGAACTCGATCAGGCCGAGGATCTCGGCCGCCTCCATCACCCGCCGGTCCATCTCCTCCTTGGCGGTCTTGCGCAGCTTGAGGCCGAACTCCATGTTCTCGCGCACGCTCATGTGCGGGTAGAGGGCGTAGCTCTGGAAGACCATGGCGATGTCGCGGTCCTTGGGGGGCAGGTCGTTGACCACCCGGCCGCCGATGGTGATGGTGCCGCTCGAGATCTCCTCGAGCCCGGCGATCATGCGCAGGGCGGTCGACTTGCCGCAGCCCGAGGGGCCGACCAGGACCATGAACTCCTGGTCCCGGATCTCGAGGGAGAGGCCCGGGATGACGGTTGTGTCCCCGTACTTCTTGACCACGTCCTTGAAGATCACCTCGGCCATGTCCACCTCGCCATGTCCACGTCAGGGTGCGCCGGCGACCGCCGCGGCGAGGATGCTCGCCGAGCGCGGCGGCATCACCACCTCGAGCACGTCCTGGGCGCCGGCACCGACCGCCGCCCCCCGGTAGAGGTCGCGGACGTGCCGCCCGGCCCATTCGGCGGGTCGCGGGAAGCGCGCCGTGGTCGCCTCCTTGCCAC
Source organism: Thermoanaerobaculia bacterium (assembly GCA_044869955.1). Classification (GTDB taxonomy): domain Bacteria; phylum Acidobacteriota; class Thermoanaerobaculia; order Multivoradales; family SZUA-115; genus CALMKX01. Next base: position 2,390 of record JBIOYC010000158.1, read on the forward strand.
GATGGATCACCACCACCACCGACTCGCCGCTCGCGGCGTCGCGCCGCTCGAAGACCAATAGATCACCCTCCGCCAGCAGGCCCCGGTGCTCCCCCACCGAGAGGGCGGGGTGGGCGCGGCGGATCGCGATCAGCTTCTCGTAGTCGTCCCGGAGGGCTTCGTCTCGCGGCAATCCCGCCCCCGGTCGCACGGGCCGATCCCCCCAGGGCATGTCACTGCGGTTGTCCGGCCAGTCACCGCCCGGCCGGCCGACCTCCTCGCCGTAGTAGAGGACCGGGATGCCGCCGGAGGTCAGCTGCAGCACGGCCGCTAACCGGAACAGCTCCTTGTCGCCGCCGAGCTGGAACAGGGCGCCGGGCACGTCGTGGGAGGAGAGGAAGTGGGCGAGGTGGTAGCCCTTGCGCACCTTTTCGCGGGATTTCAGATAGCGATCGAAGGCCACCGCCCGCCCTCGGCCCTGGAGGAAACCGATTACACTGCCGGCAAAGCCGAAGTCGAAACCGGCGTCCATCTCGTCGCCCGCGAAGTAGGGGTCGAGCACCCCGGCATCGCCGCCCCACACCTCGCCGATCAGGAAGAAGCCCTGCCCGAGCTGTTGCCGCGTACGCCGCCGGTGCTCCTGCCAGAACGGGTGATCCACGTGCTTGACGGTATCGAGCCGGAAACCATCGAGCCCCACCCGTTGGGCGAGGTCGAGGTGGGCTTTCAAGAGGTAGTCCGCCACCTCCGGAAGCTCGGTCTTGAAGTCGGGTAGCCCGGCCACGCAGGAAGTGAGGTCGTCTCGGCCGCAGCTGCCGGCCCCCTCGCTGCGCAGCCAGCCGCGTGTGCGGGAGTCGCGGAGGTAACGGGAGTCGTAGCCGGCGTGGTTGTAGACCACGTCGAGCAGCACCTCGATCCCCCGGGCGTGAGCCTCGGCGACCAGGCGGGCCAGCTCCGCCTCGGTGCCGAAGCGGCGGTCGACCTGGGTGAAGTCCTCCGCCCAGTAGCCGTGGTAGGCCCAGTCCGGAAAGCCGGCCCCGGTGACGAAGCGAGGGACGTTCTCCACCACGGGAGTGATCCACAGGGCCGTCACCCCCAGCTCGGCCAGGCCGTCCAGCTCGGCGGTCAAGCCGGCGAGGTCGCCGCCGTGGAAGGCCCCCTTTTCTCCAAGCTGGACGTTGACGTTGTTGCGGCTATCGCCATCGGCAAAACGGTCGAGAACGACGAAGTAGACAACGGCGTCCGACCAATCGCGCTGGGGGGTGACGGTGAAGCGGGGTGCGGCTTCGGAGGGAGGAGCGACCGGAGCAGTGGTCGAGGGCGGCGCAGAGGTCGTGCAGGTGAGGAGGAAACACGACGCT
>JBIOYC010000159.1:0-9199 GCA_044869955.1 Thermoanaerobaculia bacterium
GCAGCGTCCTTGTGGGGATGGATTCCCGCTTTCGCGGGAATGACGACGGGAAGGGAGTCCATTCCGGCCTCCCCCTCTCCCGGAGGGATGGTGTGGGCGGGTCGGGAGAGGGGGACCGAGGGGGTGAGGGACCCCGGAGGGCGGACACGTTGGTCCGCCCCTACGGGGAAGGTCCTTTGTCTCCTCCTGGCCCTGTATCCCGGGCCTTCGTTCGCCGACTGGACCTCCTTCCGCGGCGATGCGGCGATGACCGGCGTGGCCACGGACTCCCTGCCCGCGGCCCTGGCGCCGCGCTGGATCTTCGAGGCCGGCGACGGTTTCGAGGGCACGGCAGCGATCTCCGGGGGCGTGGTCTACGTTGGCTCCCTGGACGGCCAGCTCTACGCCCTGGACCTGGCGACCGGCAAGGAGCGCTTCCGTTACGCCGCCAAGGGCGAGATCAAGTCCTCCCCGGCGGTGGACGGCGGCAAGGTCTTCTTCGGCGACGAGGCCGGCACCTTCCATGCCCTGGAGGCCAAGGACGGCAAGCCCGCCTGGACCTTCGCCGCCGACGGCGCCTTCACCTCTTCGCCGACCCTGGCGGCCGACGCCAAGGGCCGCAAGCTGGTGCTGGTCGGCAGCTACGACGGCGCCCTCTATGCCCTCGAAGCCGCCACCGGCAAGCTCGCCTGGAAGGTCGAGACCGACAACTACGTCCACGCCAGCCCGGCGGTGGCCGGCGGCAAGGTCTACGTCGCCGGCTGCGATGGCTTCTTCCGCGGCCTGAAGCTCGAGGACGGCAGCGAGGTGGTCAAGGTCCCCCTCGGCGGCTACACCGCGGCGAGCCCGGCCCTCGCCGGCAGCCGGGCCTACCTCGGCACCTTCGAGAACCAGGTCCTGGCCGTGGACCTCGCCGGCGCCCAGGTGCTCTGGCGCTACGAGCACGCCGAGCGCAAGTTCCCCTTCTACGCCTCGGCGGCCCTGGCCGGCGACAAGGTGATCGTCGGCGGCCGGGACAAGCTGATCCATGCCCTGGACGCTGCCAACGGCAAGGCCCTGTGGACCTTCGACACCCCGGCGCGGGTGGAGTCCTCGCCGGTGGTGGTGGGGGAGCGGGTGGCCGTCGCCTCGAAGAGCGGCGATCTCTATTTGCTGGGGCTCGCCGACGGCAAGCCCCGCTGGCAGTACTCGACCGGCTCGGCTCTGGCCGCCTCGCCCGCGGTGGCGGCTGGCTGGCTGGTGATCGGCACCCTGGACGGCTCCGTCCTGGCCTTCGCCGCCGAGATCAAAGGAGCTTCTCGATGACCATCCTGGCCGAGCCGGCCACCGGGCAGGAAGCCCAGGTCGGCAGCGTCTTCGTCTCGAACTACCCACCCTTCTCGTTCTGGCAGCGGGAGCTGGTGAGCGAGGCCCTCGGGGCCCTCGATCGGCCCCCTCGCCCCGGCGTGCCCCTCGGCCTCTACCTGCACATCCCGTTCTGCCGCAAGCGCTGCAAGTTCTGCTACTTCCGGGTCTACACCGATAAGAACCACGACGAGATCGGCAGCTACCTCGACGCCCTGGCGCGCGAGGTGGAGATGCTCGCCGAACGCCCCGCCATCGCCGGGCGCAACCTGGACTTCGTCTACGTCGGCGGCGGCACCCCTTCGTTCCTCTCCGTCAAGCAGCTCGGGGGGCTGGCGGAACGGCTTCACGCGGCTCTTCCCTGGGAGGGGGCGAGAGAGGTCACCTTCGAGTGCGAGCCGGGTACTCTCTCGCTCGCCAAGCTCCAGGCGATCAAGGAGATCGGCACCACCCGCCTGTCGCTCGGAGTGGAGAGCTTCGACGACGAGATCCTCCGCGCCAACGGCCGTGCCCACGAATCCAAGGAGATCGATCGCTGCCTGCCGTGGATCGACCAGGTTGGCTTCGACCAGCTCAACATCGACCTGATCGCCGGGATGCTGGGGGAGAGCTGGGAGCGCTGGCGCCGCACCCTCGACCGCACCCTCGAGCTGGCTCCGGACAGCGTCACGATCTACCAGCTCGAGCTGCCCTTCAACACCAACTTCGCCCACGGCGTGCTCGAGGGCAGCCTCGACGGGGGGCTGGCGGACTGGCGCCAGAAGCGGGCGTGGCACGATTACGCCATCGACCGCCTGGGCGAGGCCGGCTACGTGCCCTCGAGCGCCTACACCATGGTCAAGGGCGACGGCAAGAGCCAGTTCGTCTACCGCAACGCGGTGTGGCAGGGCTGCGACCTCGCCGGGGCGGGGGTCGCTTCCTTCGGCCACGTGGGCGGCGTGCACATGCAGAACGTCGACGGCTGGGGCGAGTACATCGCCACCGTGCGCGAAGGCCGGCTGCCCCTCGGCCGCGCCTACGTCACCAGCGAGCGGGAGCGGCTGACCCGCGAGCTGATCCTCCAGCTCAAGCTGGGCGAGCTGGGCGGTGGCTTCTTCCGCGCCAAGTTCGGGGTGGACGTCTTCGACGAGTTCGCGCCCGCCTTCGAGCGCCTGGCCGCGCGGGGGATGCTCGAGCTGGGTGAGGACCGGGTGCGCCTGACCCGCCAGGGCCTGCTGCGCGCCGACTCCCTGCTGCCCGAGCTCTACGATCCGAAGTTCCGCGACGCCCGCTACACCTGAGCCCGATCGAAGGAGAGGAATTCACCATGAGAGCAAACGACTTGGTCCGCCCGCTGGTCCGCCTCGCCCTCTCCATTGCCCTCGTGCCCCTGGCCGCCGGTGCCGCCGACTGGCCGCAGTACCGTGGTCCGGAGCGGGACGGTCGTTCGGCCGAGACCGGCTTGCTCGCCGTCTGGCCGGCCGCCGGGCCGCCGGTGCTGTGGCGCGCCCCACTGGGGGACGGCTACTCCGGCATCACCATCGCCGGCGGCCGGGTCTACACGATCTTCGGCGCCGGCCGCGACGAGACGGTGATCGCCTTCGACGCCGCGACCGGCAAGCAGCTGTGGCGCTACCGACTGGACGGCTATCGCTCGGACGACATGGGCGGCGGCCCCCGCGCCACCCCCACGGTGTCCGGTGGTCTGCTCTACGCCCTGTCCTCGAGCGGCCAGCTCGCTGCCCTCGACGCCGCAACCGGCGCCTCGAAATGGGAGGTCGACCTCGCCGCCACCTACGGCGCGCGCATCCCGCAGTGGGGGGTGTCGATCTCGCCGCTGGTCGAGGGGGACCTGCTCCTGCTCGACGTGGGCGGCAAGCCGGGGCACTCGCTGGTCGCCCTGAACAAGACCACCGGCAAGTTGGCGTGGGCCGCGGAGAGTGACCTCCCCGGCTACTCGGCTCCCCTCGCCCTGACCGTCGAGGGCGTGCGCCAGGTGCTCTTCTTCACCGGCTCGGCCCTGGTGTCGGTGGACCCTGCCTCCGGCAAGCTGTTCTGGCGTTTGCCCTGGAAGACCGACTACGAGGTGAACGCCGCCATGCCGCTCTTCCTGCCACCGGACCGGGTGTTCATCAGCAGCGGCTACGGCACCGGCGCGGTGGTGCTCAAGATGAAGAAACAAGGCTCCGGCGTGGCCGTAGAGGAGGTCTGGCGGAGCAAGGTGATGAAGAACCACTTCAACAGCTCGGTGCTGGTCGGCGAGCACCTCTACGGCTTCGACGACGGCGTGCTGAAGTGCATCGCGGCGGCGACCGGCGAAGAGAAATGGCGCCAGCGGGGCTTCAACAAAGGGTCCCTGCTCTATGCTGACGGCCGTTTGCTGGTGCTTTCCGAGCAGGGGGTGCTGGCGCTGGTCGAGGCGACCCCCGAGGCTTACCGCGAGACCGGCCGCCTGACCGTGTTCACCGCCCGCACCTGGACGATGCCGAGCCTGGCGGACGGCCGCCTCTTCGTGAGGAGCGGCGCCGAGCTGGTGGCACTCAAGGTGAGTCGTTGACCTGGTAGCAGGGTGAGACTGGAGAGCGAGGTTCCCCGGCCGTCATTCCCGCGAAAGCGGGAATCCAGGGTGGGGGAGAAACAACCGGGATGGATCCCCGCTTTCGCGGGGATGACGACAAGGACCGGATTTGCGGGGCGGACGAACCGACCCCCGGGAGAGCACAAGGATGGATGACCGACGGACTTTTCTCACCTGCCGCGCTCTGCTGGCCGGTGCGCTGATCTTGGCCCTACCTCTGCCCATCTCCGCCCAGGAGCCCGCTCCGGTCGAAGAAGCCGTCGAAGGAGCCACGGTTTCGGAGGCCGAGGCCGCCCCCACCGAGGCCGTTCCCCGGCTGCGGGAGTTCGCGCGCGTGGAGGCCAGCTTGCCCTACGCCCCGACCTCGAACACCATCGCCACCAAGCTGCCCACCGAGGTGGAATGGACACCGGCGATCGTCGGTGTGGTCGAGTCGCCGATCCTCGAGGAGAAGAACGCCCGCATCCTGGGCGACGCCCTCTCGAGCGTCGCCGGGGTCAACGTGCAGACCGGCGCCGGCGTCTTCGACTTCTTCGTCCTGCGCGGCTTCGACTCGCTGTCCTCGGCCCAGGTGCTCACTGACGGTGCTCCCGAGCCGGAGGCCACCTTCTACCAGCTCTACAACGTCGAGAGAGTGGAGGTCTTCAAGGGCCCGGCGAGCTTCCTCTATGGCTCGAACCCGCTCTCGGGGGCTGTCAACCTGGTGCGCAAGCAGCCCATCCCGGTCAGCTTCACCCGCCTCGAGGTCGGCGGCGGCAGCTTCGAGACCTGGGAGGCCGAGGTCGACGCCGGCGCCGCCCTGGGCTCGGACGCCGCCTCCTTCCGGGTCAACGGCATGTGGCGCGAGAGCGACGGCTTCCGCGACGGCAAGGAGTCCAGCGTCTGGGCGGTCAACCCGGCCTTCACCTTCCTGCCCAGCGAGGCCACCACGATCAACCTGAACTTGGAGCTCCAGAGCTCGGACTTCGTGCCGGACGGCGGCCAGCCCCTGCTCAACGGCCGGCTCCTCGACGTGCCCCGCGAGCGTTCCTACGACCTTCCGGGGGACTTCTCCGAGCAGGAGGCCACGCGCGCCCAGCTCGACGTCCAGCATCGCTTCTCGGGCCGCTTCTCCCTGCGCAACAAGACCTACTACCGCGGCCTCGACTGGCAGACCGCCGGCACCCTGCTGCTCGACACCCGCGACGTGCCCTTCCTGGGCACGGTGATCACCCGCGGCGCCTCGACCCTCGACGACGACCAGCGCTTCTTCGGCAACCAGCTCGAGGGCATCTACTGGTTCGAGACCGGCCCGGTGCGCCACCGCCTGCTCGCGGGAGTCGAGCTGTTCGCCGGGCGGGACGACTTCGCCATCACCTTCGATACCGTCGACCTGGTCGACGTCGGCGGCAACACCCTGCCCTTCCCGGTGCCGCCGGCTGGCGTGCCGGACATGCGGGGCGACACCGAGACCCGCGTCATCGCCCCCTACCTGATCGACCAGATCATCCCCTCCGAGCGCTGGCAGATCCTGCTCGGCGCCCGCTTCGACTCGATCCACTTCGAGGACGAGGTGTCGGGCACCGAGCGCTCGGACGATCAGGTCTCGCCCATGCTCGGCGTGGTCTTCCAGCCGGTCTCGGGCACCTCTCTCTACGCCAACCTCTCCGAGGCCTTCGCGCCGCCGTCGCCGCGGGTGGTGGGGGAGCGCCGCCCCGAGGAGAGCCGGCAGGTCGAGGTCGGCGTGCGCCAGAAGCTCTTCGGCGGCCGCCTCTCGGCCACCCTGGCGGCCTTCGAGATCGAGCGCGAGAACATCGCCATCGCCGACGACAACGGCTTCACCCAGCAGGCCGGCGACCAGCGCTCGCGGGGCCTCGAGCTGGAGCTGGCGGGGGACCTCACCCCCGATCTCTCCCTGCTCTTCTCCTGGGCCTACACCGACTCCGAGCTGACCCGCTTCAACGAGGTCTTCCAGATCGCGGGCCCGGTCGGGCCGATCGTGGTGGTGCTGGACCGCTCCGGCAACCGGACTCCCTTCGCCCCCGAGCAGCTGGGTAGCGCCTGGCTGAGCTATCGACTGAGCAACGGCCTGCGGCTGGGCGTGGGCGCGCGCTACGTCTCGGAGCAGTTCATCGCCGAGGACAACGCCAACGAGATTTCGAGCTACGTCCCGGTGGACGCGGCCGTCACCTGGTCGCGGGACGCCTTGGTGGTCAGCCTGACCGGCCGCAACCTCACCGACGAGGAAACCGAGACCCGGGCCTTCGGCTCCGGCTCGGTGATCCCGGGCGACCCGCGCAGCTTCTCCCTGCGGTTGGGCTACCGCCTGCCCTGAGCACGCTTTCGGAGGATCGCAGAATGAACCAGGAACGCTTCGACGTGGTGGTGATCGGCGGTGGCCCGGCGGGAGCCACCGCGGCCACCCTGGTGGCCATGGCTGGCCCCAGTGTCCTGCTCGCCGAGCGGGCCACCGAGCCGCAGTTCAAGATCGGCGAGTCCCTGATGCCGGCCACCTACTGGACCTTCGAGCGCCTCGGCCTGCTCGACCGGCTCAAGGTCAGCCATTTCCCGGCCAAGTACAGCGTGCAGTTCTACACCCAGGCCGGCAAGGCCACGAAGCCCTTCTACTTCTTCGAGAACGACCCCCACGAGAGCTCTCAGACCTGGCAGGTGCTGCGCAGCGAGTTCGACCAGCTGCTGCTCGACAACGCCGCGGAGAAGGGCGTCACCGTGCGTCGCGGCGCCGGAGTGTCGAAGGTCCACTGGGACGGCGACCGGGCCACCGGCGTGACCATCCAGCCCGCCTCGGGGGAGGCGCCCTACGAGGTCGCCTGCCGGGTGCTGGTGGACGCCTCCGGGCAGAGCACGGTAGTCGCCCGCTCGAAGGGTCTCCTGGTCAACGAGCCGAATCTCCGCAACGTCGCCTACTTCAGTCACTTCCACGGTGCCTTGCGCGACCCTGGCATCGACGAAGGGGCGACCCTGGTGCTGCACACCACCGACCAGCGGGCCTGGTTCTGGTACATCCCCTTGCCCGGGGACGTGGTCTCGGTGGGCGTGGTGGCTCCGGTGGGGCACCTGGTGGATGGGCGGGCGGGCGACCCCCAGCAGGTCTTCGAGGAAGAGGTGGCGCGCTGCCCACCGCTGGTGCCCCGCCTCGCCCAGGCCGAGCAGACCATGCCCATGCGCGCCCTGCGGGACTTCTCCTACCGTTCTCGCGAGGTGGCGGGGGAGGGCTGGGTGCTGGTGGGGGACGCCTTCGCCTTCATCGACCCGATCTACTCGAGCGGCGTGCTGCTGGCCTTGAAGTCGGGAGCGATGGCGGCCGACGCGATCGTCGAAGGTCTGGCGAAGGGCGATCTCTCCAAGGCCCAGCTCGGCCGCTTCCTGCGCGAGCACGGCGAAGGCATGGAGGCCCTGCGCAAGCTGGTCTACGCCTTCTACGATCCGGAGTTCAGCTTCGCCCGCTTCCTCTCCCGCTTCCCACACCACCGCAAGCACGTCATCAACCTGCTGATCGGCAACGTGGACTTGCCGGTGGAGGGACTCTTCGACGCCATGGGCGAGATGATCGCCCTGCCCGAGACCCCGGACTTCGACGCGCCCCTGGTGCGGGCGGTGCCGGCCTGATCCGGTGAGGACGCCGGCTCTGCGCCGTCGCGCAGCCTGGTGCCTCCTGGCCGGGGCGGCGCTGCTGCGCCAGGACCTCTGGCTGCGCTGGGACGCTCGGCTGGTGGCCGGGCTGCCGGTCTCGCTGGCCTATCAGGCGGCCTTCTGCGTGGCGGTGGCGGGAGTCCTGGCGCTCGCCGTGCGGTGGGCCTGGCCCAGGGACCTGGGAGACGCCGAGTGACCCTCACCCTGGTCGGCGTCTACCTGTCGGCCCTGGTGGCCATCGGGGCCCTCTCCGGCCGCTTCGCGCGCGGCACCGGGGAGGACTTCTTCCTCGCCTCGCGCACCATTGGGCCGGTGGTCCTGCTCGCCTCCCTGGTGGGCACCCACATGACGGCCTTCTCGATCCTCGGCGCCTCGGGGGAGTCCTACCACCGCGGCATCGGGGTCTTCGGGCTGATGGCCTCCTCCTCGGCCCTGGTGGTGCCGGCCCTCTTCCTCTTCGTCGGCACCCGGCTCTGGGCCCTGGGCAAGCGACACGGCTTCCTCACCCAGGTCGAGCTGGTGCGGGCCCGCTGGGGCTCGGAGACGCTGGCCGTCAGCCTGCTGGTCCTCCTGGTGGTACTGCTCGTGCCCTATCTGCTGATCGGCATCAAAGGCGCGGGGCTGACCTTGAACGAGGCCTCCGGAGGCAACCTGCCGGTGGCCGCGGGCTCCTTCCTGGTGGGGGCCGTGGTGGTGGCCTACGTGGCCTGGGGCGGGATGCGCGGCACCGCCTGGGTGAACACCTTCCAGACCGCGATCTTCGTAACCCTCGGAGCCGTAGCCTTCTGGGCAGTGGTGCGGGGGGGCGGCGGGCTGTCGAGCCTGATGGCCAAGGTGGCGGCCGAGGAGCCCAAGTTGCTCGTGCAGGGGGACGCCATCCGCCCCCTCGAGATGCTCACCTACCTGACCATCCCGCTCTCGGCGGCGACCTTCCCCCACCTGGTGACCCACTGGCTGACCGCCAAGAGCGCCAAGGCCTTCCGCTTCTCGATCGTGGCCTATCCGTTCTGCGTTGCCCTGGTGTGGCTGCCCAGCGTGCTGCTGGGGGTGATCGGCCGGGTAGAGGCGCCGGGCCTCGCCGGGCCGGCGTCGAGCTCGGTGGTGGTGCGGCTGATCGAGCGCTTCGCGCCCGCCGGCCTCGAGGCCCTGCTCACCGCCGGTCTCTTCGCCGCCGTGATGGCCTCGCTCGACTCCCAGGTGCTGGCCCTGGGCAACCTCTTCACCCGCGACGTGGTCTCTCGCTACGGCTTCGCCGGCCGGCTGTCCGAGCGCGGGCAAGTGCTCTCGGGCCGGCTGTTCGTGGCCGGCATCGTGTTGGTCGCCTGCCTGATCTCACTGGGATTCGATCGCAGCCTGTTCAAGCTCGGGGTGATCTGCTTCTCGGGCTTCACCGGCCTCTTCCCGCTGCTGGTGGCGGCCCTCTACTGGCGCCGGGCCACCGCTGTCGGGGCCCTGGCCTCGGTGCTGGTGACCGCCGTCGCATGGGCCTGGTTCGCCGTCCTGAGCTTCAAGGACCCGGCCTACACCGTGGCCGGCACCGGCATCCTGCCGGCCGCCGTGATCCTGGCCCTGTCCGCGCTGGCGCTGTGGGTGGTGTCGCTGCTCACCCGGCCACCGGAGGAAGAGAGGGTGGCAGGGTTCTTCGGGGAGCCCTCACCCCCTCGGTCCCCCTCTCCCGACCCGCCC